>CALVPS010000016.1 GCA_944354035.1 uncultured Clostridia bacterium
ACGCTCTTCCCCCACATACCTCACTTCCGGCCCAATCCTTTTGCACGGTCAGCCGCGCATCGCAAAGTAAAATGCCAACAGCGGCACGACAAGCGCACCGATAAAGCAGAAAAACATGGGCAGGTAGCGCGCAAAAGCCGCGCGGTAAATGGCCCACCGCTCCTTTCGGCTTAACCCGAGCGAACGGATCTCGGTGTGTTTTTTGCGCTCTTCCTTCGATTTGTACCCGGTGATGTGCTCGTAATCCATGTCGGCGATCGTTCTGCCGTCGTCCACAAACACGGGCTTAGGGGCTTTTTCTCGCTTTTTCATGGCGTTTTAAGGGCGTAAGCCGCTTACTCCTGCGAATACAAATGGCAGGCGACCATGTGGCCGTTGCCGTAATCTTTAAACTTGGGCGCCACCTGACTGCAAATTTCCATACAGCGGTTGCAGCGCGTGTGGAACTTGCAGCCCGAGGGCGCGTTTACGGGGCTGGGGATATCGCCGCTTAAAATAATTCTGTGGCTGTGCGCATCGGGATCGGGTACGGGCACCGCCGAAAACAGCGCCTCGGTATACGGATGCATGGGATTGCGGAAAATTTCGTCCGTATCGGCATACTCCACCAGGCTGCCCAGGTACATGACCCCCACGCGATCGGAAATGTGCTCTACCACCGAAAGGTCGTGCGAAATAAAGATGTAGGTAAGGTGCATGCTGTCCTGCATGTCCTTTAAAAGGTTGATGATCTGCGCCTGGATGGACACGTCGAGCGCGGAAACGGGCTCGTCGCACACCACAAAGCGCGGCTGCAGCGCAAGCGCCGTGGCAATGCAGATACGCTGCCTCTGTCCGCCCGAAAATTCGTGCGGATAGCGCTCGTAATAGTGATAGGGCAGGCCGCAGCGGCGCATGATGTCCAGCACGTAATTTTTTAGATCGGACCTGGGAACCAGCTTATGCTGGGCGACCGCCTCGCCGATGATCTCGCCCACGGGCATGCGGGGCGAAAGGCTGGAGTACGGATCCTGGAAGATGATCTGCATCTGCGGACGCAGCGCGTTCATTTCGGCGTTTTTCAGCTTATTGATGTCCTTCCCGTCGAAATATACCTCGCCGCCCGTGGCGGGCTGCAGGCGCAGAATGGTGCGGCCGAGCGTGGTTTTGCCGCAGCCCGACTCGCCTACGATGCCCAGCGTGGTGCCCGTTTTGATTTTAAAACTTACATCGTCGACCGCGCGCAGCCACGTTTTGGGCTTGCCGAAAAAGTTTTTTTGCGCGGGAAAATATTTTTTTAAATGGCGTACTTCCAGCAGCGCCTCGGGGTCGAGCGGCTCGGCAGGTGCCTCGGGCTGCTTCGCGGCGCCCTCTTCGGCCTGTACCGCCTCCTTGCTTGCGGGAACTTCGGCCTGCGCCGCCTGTACCGCTTCGTTTGCGGGAACTTCGGCCTGCGCCGCCTGTACCGCTTCGTTTGCGGGAACTTCGGCCGGCGCCGCCTGCTCTGCTTCCCGCTGCGGCTCGCTCTTGGGAACGGCGTCCTGCCGTTGAACTTTCCTTTTAGGCATCGGGGCCTCCTTTGCCGTCTTCCCCGGCATACAGGTAGCATGCCACCCGGTGCGTCGGCGAAACCTGAATAAAGTGCGGGTACTCCCCTTCGCACCGCGCGGTGCAGCGCGTGCAGCGGTCTTTAAAGTAACAGTAGTCGGGCATGTCGATGGGATTGGGGACCTGCCCGGGGATATTGTAGAGACGCTCTACCTTGCGGTTTACGACGGGTTTGCTCTTTTGCAGACCCACCGTATACGGGTGGAGCGGGTTGTGGAAAATTTCGGCCGTGGTGCCGCTTTCGATCACGCGGCCGGCATACATGACGACGACGTAATCGGCCATTTCGGCAATGACGCCCAGATCGTGCGTGATCAGCATGATGGAACCGTCGATCTTGCCCTTGATCTCGCGCAGCAGGTCCAACACCTGGGCCTGGATGGTGACGTCGAGCGCGGTAGTCGGCTCGTCCGCGATGATAAGGCGCGGATCGCACGAGAGCGCGATGGCGATCATGACGCGCTGGCGCATGCCGCCCGAAAGCTCGTGCGGGTAGCAGCGGTATACCCGCTCGGGCGCCGCAATGCCCACCAACTCCAACATTTGCAAACTGCGCGCCTTGGCCTGCTCTTTGGTGCAGCCGGGCGTGTGGAGAAGCACCATTTCATCCAGCTGATAACCGATCCTGAACACGGGATTTAAGCTGGTCATGGGCTCCTGAAAGATCATGGCGATCTGTTTGCCGCGGATCTTGCGCATTTCGCTAATGGGCATTTTGGCGATGTCGTACGCCTTGTTGCCCATATTAAAGCGGATAGAGCCGCCCACGATCTGCCCCTGCGGGGCCTGTACCAACTGCATCAGCGAAAGGCTGGTGACCGATTTGCCGCAGCCGGACTCGCCCACCACGCCCACGGTAGCGCCCCTGGGAATGGAGAACGTAACGCCGTCTACCGCCTTCGACACACCCGCATCGGTAAAAAAGTAGGTGCGCAGATCGTCGAACTCCACAATGTTGTTCGGATCCTGCATTTCGCAGAGGTACTCGCTCTCGCTGACGTGCGTACGCTTTTTGCGCTTTTCCAGCGCACGGATGACGCGTGCGTTGCTCTTGGCGATCGCACGCGACTCCCTTACCGAAAGATAATGCGCATCGGCAATGGGCGCCTTGGTCTTTGCGGGCTGCGCGCCGTCGGATGAAGTTGTCTTCTTGTTTTTGAATAGCATTTTTTACCTTTTCGCCTTTGGATCGAACGCGTCGCGCAGACCGTCGCCGATAAAGTTGAATCCCAGCACCGCCAGCACGATGCAAATTCCGGGCGGTACCCAGAGGTTTAAATAATTTTGCAGAACGGTGGGATCTTTTACGTCGTTGATCATGCCGCCCCACGAGGCTTTGGTGAGCGGAACGCCCATGCCCAGGTAGGAGAGCGAAGCCTCCATAAGGATAACGCTGCCCAGGCCGAGCGTCATCGAAACGATGAGCTGCGGCATGACGTTGGGGACGAGGTGCCTGAAAATTTTGCGCGCCGTGGAGAGACCCCTGGCCGTAGCGGACACCATAAACTCCTGTTCGCGCAGCGACAGGATCTGCCCGCGCACGATACGGGCGATGCCCGTCCAGCCGAACAGCGTAAGGAAGACCATCATAAAGTAGATGCGGTCGTTGGGATCGACGCCCGCGCCCTCGAGCACGGAGCCGATGATCAGCAGCAACGGCAGCGTGGGGATACAGTTAAAGATATCTACGATACGCATGATCAGCGAATCGACCCACTTGCCAAAGTACCCGGCAAGACCGCCCAATATTACGCCGAACACCGTTTCGAGCAGCACGACGATAAGGCTTAGCGTAAGCGAGACGCGGCCGCCGTACATGATGCGCGTAAGCACGTCGTAGCCGTTTTTGTCGGTGCCGAACCAGTGCTCTGCCGAGGGATTGGCCAGCGTATCTACCAGCATCTCCGACTTCTGCACCCGCCACACGCTTACGGTGACCTGGTTGCCGTCTTCGTCGTACACATAGTCGCCGTTTTCGTCGGTGAGCGGGATCTTGATCTCGGTGACCGTGACGTTCAGGCGGCCGTTGGCATCGTAATCGATGGTTTCTTCGCCGTAAGGCGAAAACAGCGGCCCCAGCCAGCAGAACAAAAACAGCGCCACGATGGTCGCAAGCCCGATCAGCGAAAGTTTGGAGCGGAAAAAACGCTTTAACACCAGCTGCATGGGACTGAGCGAGCGCACGTTATCGGCAAGAAATCCCTTTTCCTCGCCTTGTGCGGCGTGCCCCTCCGCCGGCTCCTGTGCGGCGGGATCGATCGCCGCCCCCTCTTCCGCGGGCGCGGCGGGCCCCTCCGCGGCCTCGACGGGCGGCGCTTCCTGTGCGGGAACGGAGGTTTCCGCAACGGCGTCCTTTTTATTTTCTTCTTTCATCTGCCCGTCTCCTATCTGGTAAGTTTTACGCGCGGGTCTACCGCAACGTACATAAGGTCGGTAAGCAACATGCCCAATACGGTGAGCAGCGCGAGGAACATGTTGTAGCCCATAACAAAGGGAATGTCGCCCGCATTCATGGCGGTGTAGGCGATACGCCCGATGCCGTCGACCTTAAAAAAGTCCTCCAAGATCATCGAGCCGCCGAACAGCCCGGGCAGCAGGCCCGCAAGCATGGTCACCATGGGGATCATGGTATTCTTAAACGCGTGCTTGTAGATGACCGACCGTTCCGAAAGTCCCTTGGCGCGGGCGGTGCGGATATAGTCGGCGTTCAGCACTTCCAGCATATTCGTACGCGTATAGCGCATGATCGAACCCAGGCTCAACACCACGACCACAAAGATGGGCAGCACCAAATGCCACGCCTGGTCGATAAACAGCTCCCACGCCGTAGGATTGTACATCCCTCCTGAGACCTGGCCGAGGCCGGTATCGAACCACCCCAAATCGTAGGCAAAGATCTTTACCACGATCGCCGAAAAGAAGAACGTGGGAAAGGAGATCCCGATCATGGTCAGAACGGTGGTTGCGTAGTCGAACGCGCCGTACTGCTTTACCGCCGCGCGCGTCCCCAAAAAGACGGCGAGCGGATAATAGATGACCAGGCTGAGCAGCGTAAGCGCAAACGAGATCCACATTTTATCGGCGATCACCTCGGTGACCGGGCGATCGTACAAAAACGACGTGCCGAAATCGAACAGAATGGCGCCGCGCGTCTGCAGCGTGGGATTGCCGAACAGCCACTTAAAGTATCCGACAAAGATGGAATCGTTTAAGCCGTACAGCTCTTTCATCAGTTCCAGCTTCTCTTCCGAGTTCTCAAAGCTGGGGTTGGCCGTAAATTTTTGCGTAACATAGTCGCCCGGCATGCACCGCAGCAGCGTATACAGAATAATGGATACGCCGAACAGGATAAGAATGGAAATGAGAATGCGTTTTATAATGTACTTTGCCATGACGAGACTCCGGATTACTTATAGCTGATCTTCCAGATCTCCGAAAGCGGCCCCATAAAGGGCGAAGGATCGGGATAGAAGGAATCGGCGTCGAGCAGGTCGTCGTTGTACACATACATGTCGCTGCGCTGATACAGCGGAAGTTCCACCGCAAGCTCCATAACGAGGTCGGCCGCTTCGCGGTAGATAAGAGCGCGCTCGGACTGCACGATGGTCTCGCGGCCCTCGTCGATCAGCTCGCTCAGCTCGTTGATGATCGAAAGCTCCTGCTGCGAGCCGTTGTTCTGGCGGATAAGATAATCGTAGCCCCAGTTCAGCACGGAAGTGGCGCGGCTGTCTTTATGGTAGACCTGGTACATATCGGGGTCGATGGTCGAAGACCACGCCGCCGCCCAGATGGCGAGGTTGCCGCTGGCAAGCTTGTACAGGGCACGCGCATCCGTCGTAATGGTAGTTTTGATGCCGTTGTTGTTGAGGATCTCGGCGGCATTCAGCAGCGTCTGATAGGCGGGGTGGTCGTACGTTTCGCCGGCCACCGTAAAGGTGAGCTCGATGGGCTGACCCTTTTCGTCGTACCAGGTACCGTTGCTGTAGGTGCACGCCTTTTGCTTATCGGCGTCCGCATGTTCGGCCGTCAGCCACGAACGCGCGGTGGCAAAGGTATTGTCGTAACCGTAGTAGTTCTCCGGCTGCCAAGCCTCCACGTTGTCGCGGTCGAACGCGTCGTATACCCAGCTGGTCTTGGAGAAAGGCCGGTATACGGGCTGGGAGAGGTTGTTGGGATAGTAGTTCTGCACCAGCAGCGGGTTCATGACCGACATGATGGCGCGGCGGATATTGATGTTGGGGACAAACTTGGCGTTGATGCCGATGTAGCCGTAGCCGACGGAGGAGAGCGTGATGGAATCGAGGAAAGACGAATTGTTTACCAGGTTCACGTTCTCTTTGTTGGCGGTGGGGTCGGCAATGTCTATGCTCTTGCCCTGCAGCGCCGTCATCACCTGTGTGGTGCCCAGCACCTTATATTGGACGCGCTTGATCTTGGCGTTGAACACCTCTTCTTCGTTGCCGCCCGTCGTAACAAAGTTGTCGTTGCGGATAAAATAGGCTACGTTGCTGCTTAAAAATCCGTCTTTCAGCGTGTTGAACGAGCTCTCGGACGCCGACGTGGGATTCCAGTTGTCGTCCGCCTCCCAGGTATACACGTCGTCATTGCGGGTGGTCGCCTGATATACGCCCGCGCCCATGGGAACGCTGTTGCGGCGTTTGAGCGCGTTCATAAAGGTCAGCGACGAATATTCAACGCCGAAGTGCGAGACGTACTCGGTATCGGCCATGGCCGCCGCGGTGAGCTCGGGCGTGGAATAATAGTGCATGGGCGCCACGGAGAAGGCGAAGTTCCACTTGGCC
Source organism: uncultured Clostridia bacterium (assembly GCA_944354035.1). Classification (GTDB taxonomy): domain Bacteria; phylum Bacillota; class Clostridia; order Christensenellales; family Borkfalkiaceae; genus Gallimonas. The sequence continues at coordinate 6,390 of CALVPS010000016.1, forward strand.
TTGGGGTCTACGCCGTTGATGGTGATCTGCAGCATGTCGTACTCGCCGGGCGCGTAGTTGGCGCTGCCGTCGAATTCGGAGGCGTCTAAAATTTTGATGCCCTCGATGCTGGGCACCGCAAGGCCGCCCTCCACTTCCTGGATCAATCCGTAATAATCTTCGCTGTCCATGGCGGAAAAGTTGGTCAGCATGGTGCTGCCCGTGCTCCAGCCGTTTAAAATACCGGGGATCTGCCTGTCATTTGCGCCAAACGCCTCGTACACCGTTTCGATCGCCTCTTCCTTCGTGTAAGATGCGTCGGGCGAGATGCCGGAGTTTTCCCAGTCGATCACAAACTTTTCTACGCGCTGACCGTCGGCCCCGGTGACCCACTCCTTTTCGTAGATGGTGACGCTGCCCACGGTGCTCGACTTTCTTTTGATCAGGCCGGTCTCGTAGAAGAATCCCTGCCAGATCTTATCGCTGTCGAAGGTGTAGTCCGTTTCGTATGTCGACATGTCGATGCCGTTGTAAATGGTGTTCAGCTCGTTGCGGAACTCCTCTTTGATGGAGAGGATATCGGCCTTGATGTCGGCTTCGCCATAGGCCACGAAGTGATCGGTGATATTGGTGTTGTTGGTCGCGTCGTAATCCTCATACAGCGCTTTGCGCGAGCTGTTGTACGTGTTTACGCGCTGCTGCCAACGCGACGTATTGGAAGGATCGTCCGCATAGTACTGAATGGCGGCGCTGCGCAGCGAGGCAAGGTTGGAGAAGGTATTGCTGATGCTGGAGGCCGTGTTGTCGGTGGCGTTGGGATCTTGCGCAAGGTAGGCCTGCAGGCCGACGATATCGGTGGAATACAGCGTGGAAGACCCCGTATAGTTGCGGTCGAGATAGGTGTACAGATTGAACAGCACGTCGTGCGCGGTCAGCTCTACGCCGTCGGCAAATTTAATGCCCTTCTTGATGACCATCTGATATACGGTGGTGCCGTTGGCCGCGCCCGTCGCGGTGGGTTTGCCCTGCGCGTTGTACATCGTCTCGTTATAGTCGAGGGCGACAACGGGCTCGTCCGGACCGTAGAGCACGTTTTTGCCCTCGTCATCCGCACCGATCATGGAAATTTGCGTCTGCCCGACAATGGTGCTGTCGTAGGCGGACGTGGCGAAGAAGGGGCTGAACACCCCGTCGAAGTCGCCCGAACTGAGGTTGAGCACGCGGCTTTCGTTGAGTTCTCCGCCGGCGCCCGACTTGTCTTTGCAGGCGGCAAACAGCGGCAGCGCCATTGCGGCCGCCATGCCGACGCTTACCAGCTTCCACCATTTTATCTTCATAAACGTATCCTCCTGTCTGTTTGTTGGTATATGTTATACGGGCCGAGGCCCCTGTTTTTTGCGGGACGTCACATGATCAGATCTTCGTCCGTATACTCGTCCAGCGCGATCGTGCCCGTCACCGACTGTTCGGCCGCGGGATCCTCCGACCAATAATAGCGATGCGCCTCGTCGTCGGCCGCGCCGAGGGTATAAGTAAACTTTGCTTCGTCCCCCTCCGGATGCGCGTTGACGATGCTGATCTTGCATTCCTCCAGCTGCGTATCGATAAACGCGCCCTCTTCTCCGAAGCTGTCGGCCAAAAAGGCGACCCGGATGGCGAGAGAGGTATCCAGCGAGTCGAAATAGCGCGAATACACCATGAGCTGCACATTGTAAAAGGTGACGTCTTGTACGGTGCCCGTCATTTCGCCGAAGATCGACCGTGTGGGAGCGGTGCCGTTGCGCCATACACGCGTACGGAACGTCATGTTCGAAATGGTATGTCCGTTCCCCAGGATGACGCCCGAGAACGAGCCGAGCGTACCCTCGATCTCGACGCCTGCGAAATCGAGATCCTCCACCAGGTACCAATGGCTGTTATACGCAAGCCTTTCCCCGCCGGAGACCTCCGCGCGGTTCATGATCCTGAACTCGCCCTCCAGGCAGTCGGCGTAGAGCACGCGCTCTTCAGCCCCCTCTTCGTACACGGCGTTTTCCTCCGTGACGCGCACGGTATGTTCGGCGTCCCAATAGTAGCGCAGCAACGTATACGACTTGCCGTCGTACTGCTGCACGTTATTGCGCACGTAGTCTTCGCGCAGCAGATAGTCGCCCGCATCGGTAGTATCGTAGAGATAGGACAAAATTTCGCTGCCGGCGGTCACGCTGTACGAAAGGAACTCCGCCGTTTCGCCGCCGATCTGCGCGCAGATACGCAGCGTTCCCCGTTTTGCCCAGTTGGCACGCAGCGTGATATCGCTCGTAACGCGGTCGCGCAAAAAGTCCCACGGGGTAAGCGTTTCGGTCTCGCCATCCGTCGTCACCAGCATCCAGCCGGCCAGATCGTAACCCGCGCGGACGGGAGCGGGCAAATAATCTTTATCGCCCGTGCCGGTATGCCGATAGCCCGGCTCCACCGTAAGCGAATTGTCCATAACGCGCACCTGCCCTTCTTCCACGGGCTGAGCGGCGGTAGCGTCGAAGCTGCCGCCCGCCGCGTCGTAAGTGACGAGATGGATGTATCCCCGATCGATCAGGTCCTGTTCGGGATCGACATACGAACACGCGCAAAAGATACCCGCCGCCAGCGCGGCGATCGTCAGCGCGAACAAAATAAGAATAACATTGCGTCTTTTGGACCCTGTGTATTTCAAGGCAGTCGCCTCCTGCGTACGGGCCGCGGCCCGCGGCCGCGCAGACGCATCCGCGCGACATCTGTAATGGTTTTATTATAGCGGAAACGCGCCGGTAAGTCAAGGCAATCGTTCCCTATGTGAAAACTTTTCACATTCCCGCGGACAAAAATGCCCGTCGGACGCCTGCAAACTGTTTTATGCCGCGGCGCAGGGTACGGCGGCTGCGGCACTTACGGCCGCCCGCCGCACCGCGTCGGGCCGTTTTTTCTGTTTTTTGCGACTTATTTTTGCTCCTTGCGGCTGCGGCGCACCAGCACGACCGTCACCGCCGCGGCAGCCGCAAGCACCGCCGCACCGCCCACGCTGAGACCCACGATCAGCCCCACGTCGGGCCCGTCGGGATCACCGTCGGGCACGGAGGGCTCGGGCGGCGTGACTTCGCCCTTGAGCGCGTTGATCTTTTCGACGGCGGCGGTCAGCTTGTCGCGGTACTCCGCCAGGAAGGCCTGCTGCCCGGAACTGAGCATGCGGTAGTCGGTATCTTTGCGCATGACCTCCGCCTCGTCGGCCAGCGTAAGCGCGTCTACGTCCAGCGCCTGCAGCCATGCGAGCAGTTCCTGCGTGAGCGTCTCCATCACCTCGGCGGAATACTCCCGCGAGGCGAAGAAGAACTCGAAAATGACGCCGTCGAAGCCCGTTGCGTTGGCGGGCACGACCAGTTTGCTGAGCAGCGCGCCGATATCGTAGCTGAACGTGTTGTAGAGTACGGTGATGTTGGCGGCCTCTTCGTCGCTGTAATCCGATTCGATGATGGGCGCTTCCAGCCCCTTAAAAATGTAGGTGGGATAGAGCGATTCGTCCAGCATGCCCACGGACGCGCCGTCCAGGACGGGTCCCATGCCCATCATGTAGAAGGCGCCGGGACCGATCGACTTTACGTCGGCGGGGATCTCCACGGCGGCGATCTCCTCGCAGTACGCCATGGCCCATGCGCCGATGCGGCAGGTGCCCTCTAAAATCTTAAAGGGCGTTTCGGCCTCCGCGGGAAGCGCAAGCGCGTTGGGAACGGCGATCAGCTCGTATCCGGCCGGAAGGCGCTTGTAGAGCCCGCCCTCCGCCTCGTCCACGAAGAAGGTCTCGTTTCCGTCGGCGACGGAAATTTCCAGCAGCTCGAGGTAGCCGGCAAAAGCCGTTTCGCCGATCGTTTCGAGCGAGGCGGGCAGTTCGATCGTCTGGATGCGCGAGTTGAAGAAGGCGCCCCCGCCCAGCTCCTTTAACCCTTCACCGAAGGTGACGGCGGTAATGCGGCCCGTTTGGCCGTAACCGCTCTCCGTTTCGCCGGGGATGTAGAACGCGTAATCTGCAATGCGCTCCGCATTGGGGAAGGCCAGACGGCCGGCAATGTTCACGCAGCCGTAGAAGGCGTCCTTTCCGATCGTAACGGCGTCGGTGAAGGTATTGGCAGCGATCTTTGTCCCGTAAAAACTGCGCGCGCCGAACGTCTCCACGCCCGAAAGGTCGATCTGCGTTACGCCGCTGCCCTCGAACGCGCTCGCGCCGATCGACGTCGTATCGCCGTTCAACGTGACTTCGGTAAGATGCAGCGCGGTGTAAAACGCGTAGTCGCCGATCGTTTCCACGCCCGAGAGATCGATCTTCTCCAGCCCGGTGGCGCCGGCAAAGGCGTATTGGCCGATGCTTGTGATACTTTGGGGCAGCGTTACGCTCTCCAGCCACGTGCCGGGGGCGAGCTGCTCCTCCTCTACCATGACGAAGGCATAGTCGCCCACGACGGCCGCGCCGTCGCGGAACGTGACGGTGCGCAGCGTGCCGCAGTTGGCAAACGCATAGGCGCCCATCTCTCTGAGTCCGGCAGAGACGGTCACGCTGCGCAGCTTGGCGTTGCCGGCAAAGGCGTACGCCCCCATGCTTGCAACGCTGTCGGGCAGGACGAGCGTTCCGAAGGCGGCGCCGTAAAACGCGGCGTCCCCTATGGCGGTAAGCCCGGCGCCCTTAAAGGCGACTTCCGTCAGCGACGCCGTGTCGGCAAAGGCATAGTCGCCGACTTTTGTGATCTGCTCGCCCAAGGTAAGCGACGTGAGCCCGGCGCCCTCGAAGGCACTTTCGCCGATCGTTGTGACGTTTGCGGGGAGGTCGATCGAAGCAAGCTGCGTGCAGCCGCGGAACATCCCCTCGGGCAGCGCGGCAGGCGCGCCGAGGAAGGTGACTCTTGTAAGACTTTCGCAATAGGCAAAGATGTCGGCGCCCCACGTTGTTACGGTGGCAGGGATGGTCACCGAGACGATGCCCGTACCGGCAAAGGCGCCGTCGCCCAGGGCGGTAACGCTTTCGGCGATGATAAGCTCCTTACCCGCAAGCGTATTGTTGTTGGCATAGGCGTTTGCGCCGATCTTTGTCATGCCCGTGCCAACGGTGACGCTCTCCGTTTCCCCTACGGGATAGGCGGGCGGCACCAGCAGCGCGTTGCCGTCAAGATCGGTCAGCATGGAATATTCGCCGGAAGTCACCGTTTCATAACACGTGCTTTCGCCGTCCAAAACAATTTTGGCCAGCCGCGCGCAGCCGCGGAACACGTCCGCGCCGATCGTCCCGAATTCGATGGAGCCGTCCAGCGTGACGCTTGCAAGATTTGCGCAGCCCTCAAAGGCATAGTTGCCGAGGGCGGTGACGCCCGCAGGCAGCGCAACGGAAGTAAGCGCCTCGCATCCGGCAAAGGCGTAATCGCCGATCGCGCCGCAGCTGCTTGAAAAGTTCACCGCCTCCAGCTGTGTGCAGCCCTCGAACGCACGGCGGCCGAGCGCGGTCACCGCACCGTTCAGCGTAACATTCTTCAGCGACGTCATGTCGGCAAACGCGGCATCGGGCACCGTATCGCCGAACAGCACAAGGTTTTTTACGCCCGTCCCGGCAAACATGTACGAGGAGAGCTGCGTTGCGGAGCCGAGCGTAACGCTCGTCAGATTTTCACAGCCGTAGAAGATGCCCGTCCCGGCAAAGCGCAGGTCGGTGAGATCGGCCGAAGTGAGGCCGACGCAGCCGCGGAAGGCAAAGTCGTAAAGGCCGGTCACGCCGTCCAGATCGATGGCGTCGAGCGCGGCGCAGTCGCGGAAGGCGTCCGAACCGAACACGCAGCTCTGCGACGTCATCTCCACGCCCGCCGCGGCAAAGAACACCTCCCAATTGTACGTGTTCTCGTCCGCGTCGTATACAATGCCGGAATCGCTGTCGTCGCTGGCGTCGTACCAATATACCCCCTCCAGCTGCGTGCAGCCCCGGAAGGCGCTGTACGACACGGCGATCAGCGAGGAAGGCAAGTAGATGCGGCGGAGCGAGGAGTTGATAAAGCACTCCGGCCCCAGCGCGGTGACGCCTTCGGGGACGACGACGGTATCCAGGTTTTTATTTTCGTAGAAAGTTCCCTCTGTGGTATCGGCCACGTATCCGAGGTTGGTGATCCCCAAATTGGCGGGGATGACCAGGATCTTACGCGTTTCCTGCGTTTCGGGATCGGTATACGTTTCGCTGTAGCCGGGGCCGTTGTACTCATAGCAGTAGGTGCTGAGCAGCTTGAATTCGTCCTCGATATACAGCGTGAAGGCGCTGATAAAGCCGCCGCCCTGCAGCATGACGCTGGCGCCGCCCGGCTTTTTGCAGAGAATGCGCGCATACGTATGGTCGGACTTCAGGATCTCGACGGTATCGGGATCGGACGACGACCAGGTGAGCCCGGGGAGCTCGTCGACGTACCACGGGCGGAACGAGGGATAGAGCACGAGCTCGGTACCGTTTTCCACCGTGGCGGAGCTGCCCGTAACAATGCGCGTGGCATTGTTGGTAACGTCGTAATACTTGCCAACGGAAAGCGCCTCTACGGCGGGCGTCTTCGCTTCGCCCGTCACTTCCACCGTAAAGGTGAAGGCCGCGCCGTCCGACTGCATGGGATACGGGTACTCTGCCGCGTCCGGCGCCTCGCCGCAAATGGTGGCAGTGCCGGCGCTTACCGCATACAGCCTGCCGTTCTCCACGCGGACCACGCTTTCGTCGCTGCTGCTCCAGATCACCTCTTCGGCCATGGCGTCGGCAGAGGTCTTGGTGAAGTTGACGGGCGTGAGCGTATCGGTACGGGAATTATAAGTAAACGTGGCCTCGGTGCCGCACTTGGGACACACGAAGTGATTGCTTACGTACTGCGATCCGCTGTACGAGGCGATCATATCGGTAAACAGCGTGCCTGCGGGATAGGCGGGCTGCGTTTCGTCTGCCCGCTTTTGCAGCACGCTTCCGCTTGCCGCGTCGTAATAGTAGTCGCCTTCGGCATAGGTATAGCCCGCGTGCTCGTCGTACACGAAGCCGCAGACGTCGCCGTACGCATCGATGTGCGAGCAGGCGTACGTGGCGTAGTTATAAAAATGCGTTTCGAACTCGATGCCGCTCATCTCCTCGCCGGAGGGCAGACGCACGGTGCCGGTATCCTCCTCGAAATCGAGGCCGGTGCCCGCCTGCATCAACAGGGTAGCACCGTCGCCGAGCGAGGCCTCCTGCTCGTAGCCTTCGAGGTCGTAATAGGTGTAGGTGATGTCCATGCCGCTCACTTCGGGATAGGTGATGGGCACGAGGTAGGCGGCGGAGTTGAGCGCGTAGTCGTCGAGACGAACGCCGAGGCAATAGCCCACGTCCTCCACGTAGAACACGTTATCCAGCCAATCGGTGATCTCGATCGTGACGTGGTTGATCGCGCCGCGGGCGCTGTCGACCGGCTGCGAATACTGCATCAGCCAGTCGATCGTCTCGTCGCCCTCCGGCCCGAACTGCGAGAACAGCTGCACGGCCTGCACATAATGGTTGTCGTACAGCGAGAGGTCGAGGTAGGCGTGCCGCAGGGTGCGGTCTACCGCGTCGTACTCGTAGCGCACCGCGCTTTCGTATACGATGGGCGTTTCGTAGTCGACGTAAAAGGAAAATTCCTCCGTCTCCACCGCCGCTTCGCGGCCGTCGTAAGAGCGGTACGCGGTGAACACCACGTTGTATTTGGTGTTGTTCTTTAAGCCGAGCTCGTAGGGCGAGAGCTCGATCTCCGCATACGAGGGCGTGGTGCCGTACGACTTGGAGACCGTTTGAATGGTCTCTTCCCACACCGTTTCGCCGGTAGACGCGTTCTCGATGTGCAATTCCAGCGTATCGATGGCACGCAGCAGACCGAAATAGACCGCGTAAAACTCGTATATGCCGTAGTCGCTGTTGCCGATGGCGACCTTGTCGACAGACGATTCGATACCGCTGTCTTCATCGTTCTCCAGGTTGTACACATATTCGCCGAGCGGAAGGTAGGTATCCGACCCGCGGTAGTAACGGCCGATCATCACCGACTCGTAGACGGCGGCTATGGCCTTATCTTTGTCCTCGATCGAGGTATCGTACTTGTCGTGGCTGACTTCGTAAGTGGTCTTGTCGAACACGGGCGCCTGCAGCCAGTCGCCGTAAAACGCCAAATAGGGAATGGAAAGATCCACGCCCTCGGCGTCGGCGTCCGTAAGAGTGATGTAGCCCTCCACATACATGCCGTTGGCAAAATTTTCGTTCAGGTACGCCTTTTCGTCCGCCGTAAGCGCAATGGTGACGCCGATCTTTGCGTCTTCGCCCGCGGCAAGCGTTACGCTGCCGTCGGCACAGGGCGCGCCGTTTACGGTGTACGTCTTGCGCGCGCCGTCCAGCATATACGACTGCTCCGCTACCGTAATGCCGTCGATCGAAACGGACTCCGTCATGACGATGGCGCCCAGCGTATACGTCTTTTGCCGTGCGGAGCGGTTAGTCACATGAAACTCCATCGTATACTCGCCGGTCTTCTGCGGATCGTCGCCGAGCTCAAGCTTGGGCTTGGTGTCGTTTTCCACCCACAAGTAGCCGTCACTGGAGATCGCCTTGCCGATATCGCCCAGACCCGCGCCCTGTTTGCGCACGGCATAGGGCAGACCGCGCTCGTCGTTTACGATGGTGGCGGTGCTCATCAGCAGCTGGTTCACGCGGTCGGCAAGCGCCCGCCCCGTAAGGTCGGTCGTCTCCTCCACGTGCTGGCGCAGCAGCGCCACGGCGCCCGCCATGTTGGGCGACGCCATAGAGGTGCCGCTGTAAATGTTGTAGCCGCCGACGACGGACGAGGTGATCTCGCCGCCGTGCGCCGTGATCTCGGGCTTGATCTTTAAATCGGGCGTGGGCCCCCACGAGGAGAAGGACGACATGAACGGACCGGCCTTGTAATCCTCGTTGAGATAGATGGTACCCGAGCCCTGCGAAACAAACGATCTGCCGATATCCGCCGAAACGGTACAGGTAGGGATCTCTTTGCCCGTTCCCAGCGAGGCGCTGATCATACCGGACATGTTGTTATAAATGATGCAGGCGACGGCGCCGTATTCGAAGGCGATCTTCTGCTTGTCTTCAAAGGAATTGTCGCCGCGGGAGACGACCGCGATGCAGTTACCCTGCGCCAACTGCGCCCGCACCGAGGCGTTATAGTTGTACGTATACCCGTAGCCGGGTACCACGACAAAATTGAATGTCTTTTCGTGCTCGCCGTTCAACAGCTCCGCCACAAAGTCGCCCTGGTCGCCCGCGGCGTTGGAGGATTCGTTGAAGTAGACGGCCGTGCCGTCCCCCAGCTCCATGTACGAGGACTTCTGCCCCGAAATGGAGGCGACGGAGAGGGCGCTGGGATAGGTGGAAGGCGAACCCACCGTGCCGCTGTCGGGATTGCTTGTGAGGTTGGTGGAGCCGTACGCGCCGTTCTGCGCAGAGCTGCCGTCGTTGGAAGCGGCGCACACCAGGTTGATGCCCGCCTCGTTGATCTTATCGTACACCGCGTTCACTTTGTCGCCGTCCGCCTCGCGCGAGAACCCGGCGGAGACGCCCAGCGACATGTTGATGATGTCCACGCCCAGCGTTACGCAGTCGGAGAGCGCAGCCAGCAGGTCGTCCGTCTCGGCGCCCAGCTGAATGCCGTCCTCGGTATCGGGGAACACCTTGGCGATCATCAGCTGCGCGTTGGGCGCCACGCCGATAAAGCCCTGCTGCGTTTCAAACGCCTCGCCGTCGGAGGCATCTGCCGTGGCGTCCTGTCCGGCGATGATGCCGGCAACGTGCAGCCCGTGCGAGGAGGACTTGGGAAATACGTCGGGATCGTCGTCCGCGTAGTCGTACGCGAACGGCACCTTGGCGTTATAATACACGTCGTCCACCGTGATGGGCGACATGGCGCTTGCGGCAAGTTCCCCCATCTTTTGGGAGACCTGCGCATAGGTCAGCTTCTGCTCTTCCGGCATGATCTGGAAGGCGCGGTGGTTGCGGTCGAACCCGGTATCGAGCACGGCGACGAGAATGCCGTCCCCCTTATAGTCGATATCGGAGGAATCGTAAATGCCCGTGCCGTATACGTCGACCTCGTTGATCGTGGCCTCGACCGCGGGAATGGCGTACGACTCCGAATAGATGATATCTTTTACGCCGGGAAGCGCGCCGATCGCCGCCACGTCCTCGTCGTTCACCACCAGCGAAACGCCGTTCAGCACGGACGTATAAGTATGACGCACCTCGTAGTCGAGCGCGGTGCGCGAGAGCGCGCTTAAAAATACGTTCTGCTCGCGCTCGAGCGTCGCGGCGTAGCGCCGCCCCTCCGTCGCGTTGACATACTCGGTAAAATCGGCATAGCTCTTTTGAATGCCGGCGCTGCCGAGATATGCATCGAGCGTCGACGCGGAATTCATCTCTACGATGATCCTGCGCGTTCCGTCGCTCTTGGTTTTGGCCTGTCCGGCCGCAAGTGCGTCGGGATCGAGCAGCGAGCGCGTGTCGAGCTGCTTGCCCAGCGTATCCGTTACGTCGACGATCGAACGGGTCCCCTCTGCCGACGTCTGCGTCTTGTTGAGCGCAGCGGGCTCGGCACAGGCGACCGAAGCGCATACCGTACCCGCCAGCAGCAACGCCGACAGCGACACGAACAGTTTTTTTCCTCTTGCCTTCACTGCAATTCAGCCTCCGTAAAATGGTCTCATACGATCTTCGGGCAAAACACGGCCTTTCGCCGCGAGGGCTCGCGCAAAGCATTTTCACGCATTTTTCACAAAAAATCCGTAAAACACAAAAAGACTTTCCGACGGAGATCTCTCCGCGGAAATTACGAACACGCCCTCTGTACACGGCGATCGCCGGATGTTACGCGGCGCGGGAGCAACACGGCGTTCCCCGACGCCGGAATTATTATATAACAAACGCCGATATAAAAAAAAGCAATTTGGCATACTTTTATAAAAATAGAAGGTTAAAAAAAACTTATACTTTCGATAAAACACGATTATGGGCAGGCCTGCGCGCCGCGGGCCTGCGAATATAATATAGTATAAGCAATCGGATCCGTTTGAAAGCCTTTGCGGCGGGGAAATGATTCCCTTTTCCCCACGGGCGCAAAAACCATAAACCGCAATAATATTTTACCGGGAAAACCCGCCGTTTTTTCTCCGAAAAAAGCGCCGCGGGGCGCAAAAGCGAGCCGTTTTGCCGCTTTTGCGCCCCGCGGATTTTGTTTCGCAGCCGCAATTATGCATAAATGTAACATTTATACAAATTTTATACATTTTTCCCGTCGAACAGCGGCGTGGAGAGATAGCGATCCGCGCCGTCGGGGAAGATGACGACGATATTTTTTTTGGCGAACGACGGACGAGCGGCGATCTGCGCGGCGGCGCACAGCGCCGCACCCGAAGAGATGCCCGCCGACACCCCGTCCGTGCGCGCGACCTCGCGCGCGAAGGCGAACGCGTCGTCGTCGGAGACGGCGATCACCTCGTCGTACAGCGTGGTATCCAGCACCTTTGGCACAAAGCCCGCACCGATCCCCTGGATAGCGTGCGGGCCGGGAGCTCCGCCCGAAAGTACGGGCGAGGCGGCGGGCTCCACCGCCGCAATGTGCACCGAGGGCAGCACGCCGCGCAAATAGCGGCCGACGCCGGTAAGCGTACCGCCCGTTCCGACGGCGGCGACGAACGCATCTACCCTTCCCGCAAGATCGCGGTAAATTTCGGGGCCGGTCGTCTCGTAATGCGCGCGCGGGTTGGCGGGGTTATCGAACTGTCCCGGAAGATAGCTGCCCGGAATGGCGCTTACCAGTTCGTTGGCCCTGCGGATGGCGCCCGCCATGCCCTCCGCGCCCGGCGTGAGCTCGATCTGCGCGCCGTACGCCCGCAGCAGGCTGCGCCGCTCCGCGCTCATCGTCTCGGGCATGGTAAGGATCACGCGGTAGCCCTTGGCGCAGGCGAGCGCCGCAAGCCCGATGCCCGTATTGCCCGACGTGGGCTCTACGATCGTGCCGCCGGGGCGCAGTTTTCCCGTGCGTTCGGCGTCCTCGATCAGATATTCGGCCACGCGGTCCTTAACGGAGCCGGCAGGGTTATTCCGCTCCGTCTTGGCGTAGATCGCCGCCGAAAGCGCATGCTTTTTTGCAAAGCGCGACAATAACAAAAGGGGCGTGTTGCCCGTCATTTCCGCATTGGAAGCAAAAAACGCCATCGTTTCCTCCTCCATGCGGCCGATCGGCCGCAAGCCCCTCTATTGTACCTCATTTTGTGCGGCGCGTCAACTATTCTTCCGCCTCGGCCGTCTCCTCCTGCTCGTGATAGTACTCCAAATACGATTTTTTACAGTAGTCGCACACCTCGTCGTCGGCGACGGAGGGCGCGTTAAAATCGTACGCCCCGTTCACGCGCCACCCGTTGAGGACGCCGATACGCACCGCGTCTTTGGGGCAGCCGAACGAACAGGCCATGCAGGCGACGCACGCCTTGCCGAAGACCGGACGGCCTTCGTGCATGGTGATATTGCCTTGCGGGCAGCGCTTTTCGCACAGGCCGCAACCGACGCACGCCTCCGTTGCGCGGAAGCCGCGCCCCACCACGGGCATGGCGACATGCTCGATGCGGCAGACAAAGGAGACGGCACGCGAAAATACGCCCACCGCGGGGAGGTTCCCCTCGCCCGATTCGATCTGCGCCGCGTCGGCGGCGACGCGCCCCGCAACGACGCGCCACATGCGCGAGGCCATGCCGTCCGTATGCCGGAAGATGATATTATACGGCATAACGTAATGAAAATCGCCGACGGGCTCGTAGCCGCGCGCCCGCAGCCGCTTGCACGGCGTGAGCGCGGCCGCGTCGTTCAGCGCCAGCGGCTCGCCCGAAGTGCGCACCAAATACGCCTTCTGTCCCTCGCCCGCGGGCAGCGCCCGGATGGCGTTGAGCAGGGGCGCGGGCGCGTTGAACCCGTGCACGGGAAAGGCGACGATCAGTCGGTCGAATGCCCCGAGTTCCGGCAGCGGCGTATCGGCGCGGACGGAAACGAGTTCCCCCACATGCCCGCGCGCACGCCACGCCTCGCACAGCGCCTGACACACCCGCAGCGTGTTGCCCGTCCCCGTAAAGTATAAAAAGATCGCCCGCATCTCACTTCTCCTTTGCATGTTCCAGCACGGGACGCCCCTCCTCGTCCACCGCGTAGATCGCCTGCTCGTCCGCGTCGTGCGTATCGTACCACACCTGCGCGTAGAAGGGATTTTTCTTGGCCTGACGGTCGAAATCCCACGGCATGGGCGCGCAGTGCGGGCACCAGTGGCCCGCCCCCATCACGGTATAGGGCGACGCCTCGAACACATGCCCCTCGGCACAGCGCCAGGTGAGCGGCCGGTATGCCCCCTCCATGCGCGGCGAAAGGCAGGCGCCGCCGCGGAACAGGGCGGCCGAACGCGCGTCTTCGATCGTCCACGCGCCGACGGGCTTTGTATCGTCGAACCCGTGCGAGAGCAGCACCGCGTTTTTTTCGTCGCGCATCGCGTCGTAGTCGCCGAAATCGCCCTTGGCCATCAGCTTTACTTCTTCCCAGCGCACGGGAAGAGCCTTTTGCCGCGCCTCGTCGCCGAAATACGCCATGACGCGCGCCTCGTCGCCGTCCTTGCGCCAGCGCGACGGCGCATTGGGATGATCCAGCAGACGGCGGAACACGAGCCGCTCGATAAGTTTTTTGGGCACGAGTTTTGCCAATTTATACACGCGATGTTTTTTTGCGATCTGCCGCCATACGTCGGCCACGCCGTCCCGCTGAAAACCGAACAGTTCCTCCAGCACGCCGCTGTCTGCCAGCCACACGCCGTGGAAGTTGCGCGCGGACATCCAATCCGGGCGAAAAAAACTCTCCGTCGTGCCGCCGATCACCGAAAACCCGTCGCCGAACGTATCGTACCCCGTCTGTCTCCCGCGCAGCCCGGCGCCGATATTGTACACCTTTTTCCAGAACGCATCGACCTCGCCCGCGGCGTCCCGTTCGAGGATGCGGCGGATGAGATACCCGCTGTCGCGCGCGCTCACCCACTCGAGCGGCGAATTCAAACAGGTGTGGAACATCAGTCCGTCGCTCATATTGCTCTTTAACATGTTGTTGTGCAGCATGGCGGTCTGCCGCAGCACCACCCAGTGCTCCAGTCCCGACTCCAGCACGCAGCGCTCGCCGTACAGTTTGTGCAGCGAATACCAATCGTACGGGCTGATCAGCAGCGGATCGCCCACCCGGCAGAAGGGATGTTTTTCGTTGCGGCACCCGTAGAGAGCGATGGTAGAGACGTGGATCAGTTTTGCCCGGCGCGGCATGGCCGCCACGGCCGAAACGAGCGTCTGCGTCCCGCGGAAGTTACACGCTTCGCTGGCGGCGGGATCCGCATCGGAGCGGGGCGGGATGACCGCCGCCATATGTACGACGTAGTCCGTCCCCTCCACCAGCGCCCGACAAGCTTCGGGATCCTCCAAGCGGCCGAACATCGTCTCTACCCGTCCGCCGTAACGGCGGCGCAGTTTTTTGGCAAGGCGCGCGTTGCGCCGGCGCGGCGTAAGCAGCACGCGCACAAGCCGCACCTCGGCAAGTTCCAGCGTCCGGCACAGGGCCTCCGATCCCATATTGCCGCTGACGCCCGTCATTGCAATCTTCATTGGTATCCTCTCCGATGCGCAGGCTCCCCCTGCGCACCATTAGTATATAATCTTTATGACGTTTTGTCAATTACGTAATAAAACTTTATGACAGGATTTTTCTAGAAAAAACGCCACACCCTGCAGGGTGCGGCGTATTCTTTCGGCCGTATGCGCAACCGACCGTCGGTTTTTTCCGTGAAGCGGGCCCGGCGGGACACCGCCCGCCGTTACGTGCGCTCTTTAGGCTTTTTCATCGTGAGCGAAATGCGCTTTTTCTTTTCGTCCGCTTCGCGCACCCACACGGTGACGACGTCGCCGACCGAGAGTACCTCGGAGGGGTGCCGGATATAGCGATCGCAGATCTGAGAGATGTGCACAAGGCCGTCCTGATGCACGCCGATATCCACAAAGGCGCCGAAATCGATGACGTTGCGCACCGTGCCTTTTAATTCCATGCCCGGTTTTAAATCTTTGATCTCCAAAACGTCCGTGCGCAGCAGGGGGGGCGGCAGCTCGTCGCGCGGGTCGCGGCCCGGCTTTAACAGCTCGGAAACGACGTCGCGCAGGGTGGGCACGCCCACGCCGCAGGCCGCGGCCGCACGGTCTTCGCCGTACGCCTTCAGCCGCACCGTCAGATCGCGCAGTTTCCCCGCGCGCACGTCTGCCCGCGTATAGCCGCACAGCTCCAGCAACTTCTCCGCGGCCGCGTACGATTCGGGGTGCACGGCGGTATTATCCAAAATTTCTTCGCTCTCCGGCACGCGCAAAAAGCCGGCGCACTGTTCAAACGCCTTGGCGCCCAGCTTGGGCACTTTTAACATCTGCCTGCGGGAGCGGAAACGCCCGTTCTCCTCGCGGTACTTTACGATATTGGCCGCAACGAGCGCATTCAGACCGGCCACGCGCGAAAGCAACGGCGCCGAGGCAGTGTTCACGTCTACCCCCACGGCATTCACGCAGTCTTCCACCACGCCGTCCAGCGCCTCGGTAAGGCGCTTTTCGGGCATGTCGTGCTGATACTGCCCCACGCCGATGGACTTGGGATCGATCTTGACCAGCTCGGCCAAAGGATCTTGCAGGCGGCGCGCGATGGAGACGGCGGAACGCAGGTTTACATCGAAATCGGGAAACTCCTGCGCGGCCAGCGGAGAAGCGGAGTAGACGGAGGCGCCCGCCTCGTTGACGATGGCGTACGATACGCCGCTGTCCTTGCCCAGGGAGGCGATCAGTTCCACCGTCATCTGTTCCGTCTCGCGGCTGGCGGTGCCGTTGCCGATGGCAATGTGCTTTACCGCATGCTTTTTGATGAGCGCGGAAAGCTTTTCGATACACTCGCGTTTTTGCCGCTCGCCGTGCGTGGGATAGACCACGGTTGTGGCAAGCACCTTGCCCGTTTCGTCCACCACGGCCACCTTGCAGCCCATGCGATATCCGGGATCCAGCCCCATCGTAACAAAGCCCTTGACGGGCGGCTGCATGAGCAGCGGCTTTAAATTGAGCGCAAACTGCCCGATGGCGCCCTCATCCGCCTGCTCGGTGAGCGACGAGCGGATCTCGCGCTCCATCGAGGGCGCGATCAGCCGATCGTAGGCGTCGCCCGCGGCCGCCTCGACGAACGCGGTCGAAGCGCACTTTTTTTTGACGACGCGGCGCAGGATGCCCCCCATGGCCGCGTCGCGGTTGATCACGACGGATACCTTTAAAAAGCCCTCGCGCTCGCCGCGATTGATGGCAAGCACCTGATGCCCGGGGATGCGGTTGACGGGAGAGACAAAGGCATAGTAGTTGCGGTATACGCTGTCCTCCTGCTCCTTTTTGACGGCGGAGGTGACGATGTCCGCCCACTGCGTATACAGCTCGCGCAAAGCCTTGCGCACCTCGGCGTCGTCCGAAACGATCTCCGCAACGATGTCGGAAGCGCCGGCAAGCGCCTCCTCCGCGGTGACGACCCCCTTTTCGGGATCGACGTACGCCGCAGCCGCCGCTTCCGGCACGGGGCAGTCGGGCGCCTGCGCATACAGCAGTTCCGCCAGCGGCCCAAGCCCCTTTTCGCGCGCGATCGTGGCGCGCGTGCGCCGCTTTTGCCGATACGGGCGATAGAGATCTTCCACCTCGGCCAATGTGGCGGCCTCGTCGATGGCGGCGGAGAGCTCGTCGGTCAGTTTGCCCTGGTTGGAGACGGCGTTTTTTACCTCTTGGCGGCGCGCCTCCAGATTGCGCAGATAGGCCAGCCGGTCGGCCAGCGTGCGGATGTCCTGATCGTCCATTGCGCCGTGCATCTCTTTACGGTAGCGCGCGATGAAGGGCACGGTGTTCCCCTCGTCGAGCAGCGCGATCACGTTTTGCACGTGCTCGGGTTTTTTGCCGAGTTCCTCGGCCAGGATTTGCGAAATCGACTGCATAGTTACTCCTTTCCGCCGATTATATCATGTTTTGCGGCGGTTGACAAGGCTCTTTGCGCACAAAATTTGCCCTTTGCGCGGAGCGGCGGATCCGGACGCTCCGCTCCGCGTCACAAAAAACGGCCCGCCGGCCCCCTTTTAAGGGTCGGCGGGCACCACGATGCGTTACAAGTTTTCCCCCGTATACGTTTCGCTCGCAAGAATGACGGGACCGCAAAGGCGGCATCCCTTGACCGTATTTACGCTCCTTGCCTACAGTATACTGCGGAATTGTAAAAATTTCCGCACGGATCTGTCATAAAATTGTAAAATTTTATGCCGTTGCCGCCGCGATCACTGCGCTGCCTGCGGCAGCTCCACCGTCTGTCCGCCGTACTCGTAGACGAAGCCGCGTTCCGAAGCGCCGGAAGCGGTAAGGCCGAGGATGGCGGTATGGAACCCGCACTCCGATACGACGGCCGCCAGCTCGCCGTCTTTGATCTTGATGATCAGGCTCGCCGACGATCCGAACAGATCGCCGCCGTCCAGCCCTCCCTTTAAGCTGTAGCCCATATCCTCGCCGCTGTACTCAAAGTCTTCGAACGCGTCGGCATACATGCTGCAATCCGCCAGGGAAAGGCATTCGGTCACCTCGTCGATCATGGAAGAAGACAGCCCGGGGATGACCGCAAGCGAAGCCTTGGCGCTCCACTCGCCGTCGTCGCCCTGCAAATAATAGGTGACGCCGGTCGCGGTATACTCCGCAAACAGCTCTATCTTCCCCTTTTCGTCAACGGTGTCGCGTCCCAAAAGCTGCATTACTTCCTCGGAACCGCTCATCTTGTACGAATAGCGCAAGGTAGCGTGCATCCGGTTTTCGGCAACGACGATGGACGCGCTGATGCCGATATCCACATCGGCGCTGCCTTCGCCCAGCAATTCGCTCTCCAGGCTCCATCCGCCCTCGGCGCTCATTTCGTAGCTGATCGAAAAATTGGGGAGTTCCGCCGTCTCGTCCTCCACGGCGGCAGCCAGCGATTTGGCCGTTCCCGCGGCCCCGGACGCCGAAAACTGCGTTTCGGAGACGGCGCTCTTCCATTCGGCGGCCGATACTTCTTCGCCGCGGATGCGCTTTGCCTCGGACAGGGGACCGCACGCCGTCAGCGAGACCGCCATGCAGACGGCCATGACCGACGCCCCGGCGGCAACTATGATCTTTTTTGTGCTGCTTTTCATAACAGTACACCTCCTTAATTGTCTTTCCCGCCTATATATTATCCTATTTTAGCAATACTGTCAAGTACTTAAAAAAAATTTTTTTGAACGGGGCGCAGACGCACCTCGCTCGCTTACGGCGCCCCGGAGCCCTGCGGCCGCCGCGCGGCCGCTACGCCGACAGGAGCAGCAACAGGCTTGCAAACTGCAGCGCCGTACCCGCAAGGTCGAACAGATGCCATACAAAGTGGAACCAGCGCACCCGCTTGCCCAACGCAAAGAACACGATCCCCACGGTATACGCCGCGCCGCCCGCAAACAGCAGCCAAAAACTTGCGGGGCCGACCGCCGCCCGCAGCGGTCCGATCACAAACAGGGCCATCCAACCGGCGACGCAATAGAGCACCATGGAGAGGGCCTTTACGGCACGGCGATCCATGGCGGCCGCGTTGAGGGCGATCCCCGCCGCCGCAAGGACCCACTGCGCGATCAGCACCCCCCGGCCCGCCGCCGTGCCGTACAGCGCGGTCAGGCAGTAGGCGGAATAGGTGCCCGCGATCAGCAAAAAAATGGTGCAGTGATCGAACACGCGCAGCACGCCCTTTGCCCGTCCGTCCGGCAAAAAATGATACAGCGCGCTCATCGTATACAGCGCCACGGCACCCAGCCCGAACAGCGAAACGCCGATCAGGGCCGCCGTGTCCGCGGCCGCAAGGGCCAGCACGATCCACGCAGCAAGCCCGAGCGCGCCGCCCGCGATATGCGAAACGGCGTTGCCGATCTCCTCCCCCCGAGTGTAAAAGGACAAAAATCCTTCCTTCCCCTTCCGGACGACGCCCGCAGCGCCCCGTGCCGCAATTTCCGTCTGCATAATCTCTCCTCCCGAACGATCTTACGCTGTCAGTATATTGCGGCGGACACGATTTTGCAACCTACTCCTTCTTATGCCTCCCCTATCCTTCCCGCGCCCCGTTCTATCGGCAAAAGGCGCACTTCTACCTGTAAAACGGGGCGCTCTACCCATGGTAGAACGCCCCGTTTTATCCCTCAATCCCCCAAAAATATGGCCAGAACAAAGGCTGCGATCACAATGATCGCGCCGATGATGCCCGTCACCAGGCGGATCTTTTTCTTTTTTTCTTCGGACATGGGGCTGTACCCCCGGGGTGACAGCTCCCCGCCGCAAAACGGGCACTTCGTCATGTGGTCCAGCACCTCTTTGCCGCAGTGCGGACAGGTCACCACGTGCCGACGCAGCCGCTGCTGCCGCTTTTGCTCGCGTTCGGCCTCGCGCGCCGCAAGGCGGGCGCGCCGTTCTTCCTGCGTAAGTTTTGCCATATCTACATCGACTCGTGAATGGTGCGCGCGATGACGTCGTCCTGCTGCTCTTTGGTCAGCTTGTTGAAGTTGACCGCATAGCCGCTGACGCGGATGGTGAGCTGCGGATACTTTTCGGGATGCGCCTGCGCATCCAGCAGCGTTTCGCGGTTGAATACGTTGACGTTGAGGTGATATCCGCCGTCGCCCACATAGGCGTCCAGCATGTTTACCAGGTTTTCCGCTCGTTCGTTTGCCATGATCGTTCCCTCCGTATATTTATTTGCGATCGATTTTATGGAAAGGCCGCCGTGCCCCGGCAGCGCCGCGGCCGTTTACGCCGTCCGCGTCCCGCGCGGGCGGATCACTCCTCTTCCTTACCAAGCGACTGCGGCGTGACGGAAAAGGTGTTGGAGATGCCGTCGCGCGCGTATTCGTACGGGAGCTTTGCGACCGATTCCAACGAGGCGAGCGCGCCGTTTTTATCGCGCCCGTGCATGGGGTTGGCGCCGGGGGCAAGCGGTTCGCCCGCCCTTCTGCCGTCGGGCGTGTTGCCCGTCTTTTTGCCGTACACCACGTTGGACGTGATGGTGAGGATAGACATGGTGGGCACCGAATTGCGATAGGTGGCGTGCGATCGGATCATGTCCATAAACGTCTTTACCAGCCACACGGCGATCTCGTCGGCGCGGTCGTCGTTGTTGCCGTACTTGGGATAGTCGCCCTCGATCCGGAAATCGACCGCGATCCCGTCGGCGTTGCGCACGGGATAGACCTTGGCGTACTTGATCGCCGAAAGGCTGTCGGCCGCACACGAGAGCCCCGCGATACCCGTTGCAAAAAAGCGGCGGACTTCCGAATCGTGCAGGGCCATTTCCAGCGCCTCGTAGCAATACTTATCGTGCATATAGTGGATGACGTTCAGCGTGTTCACGTACAACCCGGCCAGCCAGCGCATCATCTGCGTATACTTGGAAAGCACTTCGTCGTAATCGAGCGGGCCGTCGCCCGCAACGGGCGCGTACGCGGGCGACACCTGCAGGGGGTTGCCGGCCTTGTCCCGCTCCAACTCGTCTTTGCCGCCGTTGATGGCGTACAGCAGGCACTTGGCAAGGTTGGCGCGCGCGCCGAAAAACTGCATGTCCTTGCCCACGCGCATGCTGGAAACGCAGCAGGCGATACAGTAGTCGTCCCCCATTTCGGGACGCATGAGGTCGTCGCTCTCGTACTGGATGGCCGACGTCTGAATGGAGATCTGCGCGCAGAAGAGTTTAAAGTTTTTGGGCAGCCGCCCCGACCAGAGCACCGTGAGGTTGGGTTCGGGCGCGGGGCCGAGGTTGACAAGCGTGTGCAGGATGCGGAAACTGTTTTTGGTGACCAGCGTTCTGCCGTCCACCCCCATGCCGCCGATCGACTCGGTGACCCAGGTGGGATCGCCGCTGAACAGCTCGTTATACTCCTTGATGCGCATGAACTTGACGACGCGCAGCTTCATGACAAAGTGGTCGATCAGTTCCTGCGCCGCCTCTTCGGTCAGCGTGCCTTCGTCGAGATCGCGCTGGATATAGATATCGAGGAAGGTGGAGTTGCGCCCGATGCTCATGGCCGCGCCGTTCTGATCTTTTACCGCCGCAAGGTAGCCGAAATACAGCCACTGCACGGCCTCCTGCGCGGTCTCGGCGGGGCGTGAGATATCGAACCCGTACGCCGCCGCCATCTCCTTTAAGCGCCCCAGCGCCTTGATCTGCTCGGACAGCTCCTCGCGGTCGCGGATCTTATCGGGCGTCATGTCGCCGTCGAGCAGCAGCTTGTCGGCCTGCTTTCTCCGGATGAGGTAATCCACGCCGTACAGCGCCACGCGGCGATAGTCGCCTACGATGCGCCCGCGGCCGTAGGTATCGGGCAGGCCGGTCAAAATATGCGCGTGGCGAGCAAGACGCATTTCGGGCGTATAGGCGTCGAATACGCCGTCGTTGTGCGTCTTGCGATACTTGGTAAAAATTTCTTTTACGTGCGGATCGAGCTCATAACCGTACATCTTCAGCGCCTCTTCCGCCATGCGGATGCCGCCGAAGGGCTGCAGCGCGCGCTTAAAGGGCGCATCCGTCTGCAGGCCGACGATCTTTTCGAGCGAGCGATCGAAATACCCGGCGCCGTGACTGTTGACGCGGGAGACGACGGAGGTGTCCGCATCGTACACGCCGCCGCGGCGACGCTCCTCGGCCGAGAGGTCCATCACCTGTTTCCACAGCCGCTTGGTCGCCTCGGTGGCGGGAGCCAGAAACGCGCCGTCCCCCTCGTACGGCGTATAGTTGCGCTGAATAAAATCGCGCACGTCGATCTCGTCGTTCGACCATCTTCCGCGTTCAAACGAACGCCACGCACGGTTTTCCATGATCTCTCTCCCGTATATTTTTTCCTTATTGTGACACAAACCGCCCGAAGTTATGCTTCCTGCAGTTTGGCGTCCAGCCAGAGCTCTAAAATTTCCTCGGGCTGATAGCCCGTGCAGCGCGCCGTCTCTTCGCCGTCCTTTAACAGGATGAGCGTGGGAACGCGCTCGATCCCGTAGGCGCGCACGCTCTCTTCGTTTTCGCGCGTCAGCTCGATATGCCGCACGGGAATGCCGCGCGCCGCAGCCAGCTTGTTTACAACGGGCAGCAGCGTAAGGCAGTTGGCGCACGACTCGCCGCTGATCTCAAGCAGCGTCACTTTCATAACTCTCCCCCTCCGTGTCCGTATTTCCCCGCGCGCAGGATGCGTTTGGCGTTGTCCACCCGCTCCGCCGCAGGCGCAGATATGCCTTCGAGCGGGTACGGGGCATGCGCCGCGCGGTACTTTTGCACCCCCATGGTGTGGTAGGGCAGTACCTCTATGCGCTCTACGTTGGCAAGCGTATCCAAAAACCCGCGCAGCCGCACAAGCGCCGCGTCGTCGTCGGTCAGCCCGGGGACCAGCACGTGGCGCACCCACATGCGCTTGCCGCGCTCGCTTAAAAATTTTGCAAAGGCGATCGGCGCCGCGTTGCTTCTGCCCGTCAGAAACCTATGCGCCGTGTCGTCGATGTGCTTGATATCCAGCAAAAACAGATCGGTCAGCGCAAGGAGGCGATCGTAGCGGGCGTCCGCCTCCGAAAAACAGATCCCGGACGTATCGACGCAGGTATGCACGCCCCGGCGTTTCAGCGCCGCCAGCAATTCCAGCAAAAAGTCAAGCTGGAAAAGCGGCTCGCCCCCCGTTGCGGTGACGCCGCCGCCACCCGCAAAGTAGCGCTTGTATTTGAGCGCCTCGCCCACGACCTCTTCGGCGGAGACTTCCCGCCCGCCCCGCTCCGCCCAGGTATCGGGATTATGGCAGTATCTGCACCGCATCGGGCAGCCCTGAAAAAAGACGACAAAGCGGATGCCGGGGCCGTCGACCGTGCCAAACGATTCATAGGAATGGATACGACCGAGCATGCGCCCCTCCTTGTTGTCCGAAACGCGCCGCCGCGCACCGTGTGCGCGGCGGCGCACGCAATGTCGCGGAGATAAAAACAGGCAACTTTTACCGGCGCCAAACGGCGGATAAAAATTGCCCAGACGAACGGCTTGCTCCCCCTGCGGTTCCATGCGGTGCTCCGCTTTTTCGTCAGTCGCCGCAGGGTGTTTTACTTTTTTCGGAACAGCTTTATCATACCATAGCCCGCGCGGCTTGTCAAGAAAAGAATGCGAAAAAAACAAAAAAATTTTTTTATATCCACTAAATATTGTGTTTTTTCTATTTTATGCACACAAAATATAGAATGATTTCCATTGAACGCCATCCGGGCATCGTATCCAGGGACGATCGTATCATGCCGCGCGTTCCGATCGATCCCCTTGAACGTCCCCTCACCGACAAAAGAGGGGCGGCGCAGCAACCGCCGCGCCGCCCCGCACGTTCCTTACCGGACGGGGGATGCCGTAGCCGGCGCCCCTGCCCTCTTCCGGTAAAGCCCTCACCACTCGGACGGCAGAGCGACCCACTGTCCGCCGTACACGAAGGAGAGCACAGTGGCCTGCTTGCCGTCCGTCGACGCAAAGCGGATGCTGCTCACCCTGCCGTCTTCAAAGTACACGGTGACGTTCACCTCCGACGTATCCATCATGACCGTCCCGTGATAGCATAAAAGGACGTCGTCGTACGTCAGTTCCGCCTTCGCCGCAAGGCCGATGGACGTTTCCACGCCGCAGTATGCGAACAGGGACGCCACCGGCTCATCCTGCGCCGCCCAGCCTTCTGTGGTCCATTCATAGATCTGCCATGTCCCGTCCGTCTTCTGCTGCGCGTACACCTGCTCCGACCCATTGAAATACCGTTGGATATTCGCCTTCCCGTCCGCGACGGAGCAGGTGACAACGGTCGTATCGACGTCTGCCTCGCTCTTCGTCACCGTCATGGCAAAATTGCCCGACGCCATGACGTCGAACGCTGCCGCCATGTCCTCCGCGGAGACGGTGCTCTGCGCTTCGAGGTCGGGGAAGTCGCCCTGCACGCCGTAAGTCAGATTGAACACATACTGCGTTTCCTCCGTGGAGGAAGCGGAAGGCGGGATCGTGACGACAATCGTGCGCAGCGTTCCGTCCTCGCCGAAATACGCTTCGCCCTCGGCGTCTTCACCTATTTCGGGAACATCCACCGGATAGCAGCCGCGCTCCGCATCGTATTCCGGCGTCTGCCCGGCGATCGACGCGAAGAACGCCCCCGGTTCCAACATGAAAACGCTGTCCTCTCTCGTCTCCCCATAGGCCCAGCTTCCCTCGTCCTCCGTCTGCAGATAGAGATCCCACTTTCCGTCCCGCGCACGGGAATAGACGGACGAACCGTCGAGCATGCGAAGGAGTTCCTCCCCCTCGCCGCGGAAATATTCAAGATAGGCGGGCGAAAATTGCTGCAAGACGTCGCCGTCATACAGGGCGATGCCGCACGTCATCGAAAAATTCTCCCGTTCATCCAGGGCGAACGCCGCTCCCCATTGTTCCTGCGTGACCTGCGCGCTCTCCTGCGCAGCCGGCGCCAAAGGCTCGGGCAGCGTGACGGAGAGCCCCGCGTAGGTAAAGGTCATGTCGTAGGTCATTCCTTCCGCAGAGAGGATGAGGCGGCGCAGTCTTCCTTCCGCAAACCATGCGGCGACCGAGGCGGAAGCGTCCCCGATCGTGACCGTCCCCCGATAACCTTCCTCTTCCTCGTCATATCCGTCCTTCATCTGATCGTAGGCGCCCACAAGATTGCCCAGGATGCCCGTTGACCCCAGGAAAACCGCAATGGGCGAATTTTCCATCTCATAGAACGAACCCTCGACCGTCCTGTCGATCGTCCATATCCCTTCCACCAGGACATAGCCGATGTATCCCGTGTCCGTCTTCTGCGTGTACCCCTCTACTTCACCCTCTATCCCCGACCAAAGATATTCCAGTCCGCCCGTACGGACATAGCGGATGATGTCCTGATCGATCCCCTCCTCCGGGACGATCAGGCGGGCGTCACCGTGACGCTGCACACCGCGGAAACCTCGCCGCAGGCGGCGGTGATGACCGCCTCGCCCTCCGCAAGCGCCGTCACCGCGCCGTCCTCGACGGAGACGACGGCGGCCTCCGAACTGGACCACATCACCGTCTTTTCGGTTGCATCCTCGGGGAGCACCGTCGCCGTGAGCGTCTCCGTCTCTCCGACCTTGAGCGAAAGTTCGGTGCTGCTCAACGTCACCGACTCCGCTGCGACGGGCGTCACCGTGACGCTGCACACCGCGGAAACCTCGCCGCAGGCGGCGGTGATGACCGCCTCGCCCTCCGCAAGCGCCGTCACCGCGCCGTC
>CALVPS010000017.1 GCA_944354035.1 uncultured Clostridia bacterium
AGAACTTACGTTCCTGCCCAATAGTCTCGCAATTTCCCGATAACTTTTTCCTTTGACATAATATTCTCGTAGACAACCGCGCTCTTCTATGGTAAAATGGCGGTAGTTCATACAAGTCTCCTCCGGTGTAAATTTTGTTTCGCAACTCTATTTTACCACAGATTTGTATGAACTCCTTTTTTTCTCTCAACTGTTGCACTTAATAGTATAATTCACCTGACCCGTTAAAAAGCCGTGCCCCGGGGCACGGCTTTTTTATTCGGGATCCCCGGCCCGCCGCCCGCAAAACAGCGGGCGGCGGGCCTTTCCTTGTTTAACGGGACAAAGGCGGTTGCGCGGACGCGCGGACGGACGACCTTTCGGCCTGCAGGGCGATGACGCCTTCAAAAAAGTCCGCCACGGCGCCCCACTTTTCGGCGCGGTCCTCCTCTTCGTTTAAAAACTCGTGACGAGAGTGGGGAAACAGCCGCATGCTCACGCTGCGCATGCCCGCCTTTTGCGTATAAAAGCGGTACAGCTTGCGCACCCCTCTGCCCATATCGCCAACGGGATCTTCCTCGCCGGAGAGGAGCAGCACGGGCAGATCTTTGTTGAGCCCCGCGCGGTAACGCGCCGTATACAGCCCCTTTAACCCGCGAAAAAAATCGGCGTAAAAGCGGTTGGAACAGGTAAAGCCGCACAGCGGATCGGCGTGATAGGCGGCGTTGTTCCGCGCGTCCGCGCTGAGCCATTCGCGGTCGGCAAACTTTTTGGCATACGCCCCGAACGAGAGCTTTTCGATGAGCTTTGCGGGCGCACGCTCGCCGCGGAAGGCGATCCCGAGGCGTGCCACCAGCAAGCCCAGGTACACCTCGAAGTCCTTTTTGTAACTGCTTCCGGCGATCACCGCCCCCGAGAGCAGCGCGCCGTTTTCCGCCAAAAAACGCTGCGTCAAAAAGGACCCGTACGAAAAGCCCAGCAAAAAGTAAGGAAGCCCCGCATACTTGCGGCGGAAAGCGCGGGCGATCTCCCCCTCGTCGCGGGCGGTATCGGCAAACATGTCCCCCGCACACCAGCCGAGCGTATCCGCATCGGTCATACCGTGCCCGCGGTGGTCGTCGGCGATCACAACATACCCCCGTGCGTTCAGCCACCGTGCGAACGCGTCGTAGCGCAGACCGTGCTCCGTCATGCCGTGTACGATCTGCACGACGCCGCGGGGCACGGCCACCTCCTCCCACGTCCTTATAAAAATTTCCTTCCGGTCGAAACTGACAAACTGCATCCTCTTCCTCCCTTTACCGGCCGCCCGCGGAGCGCGCCGGACCCCGTTGGTACAAGGCGGCGCAGACCCGCGTTTGTTTTGGTGGGTATGGCTCCCCGGCAAGAGCCCGCGTTGTTGGTATTCTGTAAGGGGACCATCCGCACCACGCCTTTGACGCCCTTTTGGCGGCTTTTTGCCCATCTTCCGCAAAGAGCTTCTCGCCAAAGGCGCAGAGCGATCAAAAGCGGCAAGACGGGCGATACGTCAAGGCGAAAGGCGCAGGGCGTGCCGCGCGGCACGCCCTGCGCCTTTCAGCAAAGCATGCGCCCCGCGGTTTCCGCTTTCGGTCGGGTTTGTATTGCTCCCTTACAGTATACCATGCCCCGCTAAAAAATTCAACCCCCGCGCGGCATATGCGCGGCACATACGTGCAGAAGGGGCGCCCGCAGCCGCGGGCGCCCCTTCCGTTCGGATCGGAGCAGCCGATCAGCCAAGCGAAAAGCGCCTTGCCTCGTCGTAAACGGCAAGCACGTTTTCGATCGGCGTATTTCCCTGAATGTTGTGGATGGTGTTGAACACATAGCCGCCGCCCGGCGCAAAAATGCGCAGCCGTTCGCGCGCCTGCGCGCGGCACTCCTCGGCCGTGCCGAAGGGCAGCGTGCGCTGCGTATCGATACCGCCGCCCCAAAAAGTGAGCTGTTTTCCGTACGTATTTTTTAAAAACGCGGGATCCATGCCGGCGGCGGAGCACTGCACGGGATTTAAAATATCCACGCCCATCTCCACAAAGTCGTCCAACAGCGGCACGACGCTGCCGCAGCAGTGGTACATGGCCTTCCAGCGCGTGTTCCCGTGGATCCAGCGATTGATTTTGGTATAGTACGGCTTATAGAGCGCTTGAAAATCTTCCTTGGAGATCATAAGCCCCGTCTGCATGCCGAAGTCGGTACCCGAAATAAAGATGGCCTGGATACGGTCGCCCACCGCCTGATACAATTTTTCGAGGCTGGCGACGGCCGCCGCGTACTGCATGTCGAACACGTCGCGGATGTATTGCGGATCCAGCTTATGCAGCATGTACCACTCGTCCAGCGTGCGCACGCCGCGCACCTGCCTGAGCGAGGCGCCCGGCAGGATCGCCGCGTCGCCGAAGGCCGCAACGGCGCAGTTGGATACGATGGCGTAGTCGGTGTTCTGCGTCAGAAGATCCACCTGTTTTTTATAAAATTCGGCCTCCTCGTCGCTGATCGGCAAAAAGGTGCCGGCAAACTCCTCTTTGGCGTCGCCGTAGTCGTCCAGCGTGGTAGGACTGCGGTTGATGTTGTCGAAAAAGTAACCGTCCTTAGGCATGCGCAGCGAAGGCGGGACGGAGACGTCGCCCTGCGGAAAGGCGTATCGCTCGCCGCCCTTTTCCCGATATACGAATCCCGACACGCACCGCCCCATGCCGCCGTGCGGGATGGGATAGGGTTTTAAATGCGCCACGTCGTTTTTGACGCCGACGAACTCGGTGTACGGCAGCAGACCCACCACATCCGCCTGCAGGGCGTTCAGCACGTCGAAGTCGACATATCCCAGCTGCTGCAGCGTTTCGTACACATATACCGGCCTTTCGGCAAGCCCCAGCGCCGCACGCAGCCGTTCGAGCGCCGCGGCATGGATCCCCGAGCAGGACGTTGCTCCCAAGTCGATGGGCGGACGGTCGGGCTGCTCATGCGCCAGCGCCTTGATCACGCGTTCTTTCGATGTCATATCTTTCCCCTTTTGCGGCTGCGCATCCGCGCTCCGCATGCCCACCATACCACGCGGGGTCATGTGCGGGCAAGGGGATTTTTTACAAATTGTTAGCACCATTTTGACGTTCGGACGGGGCGGTTTTTAAAAAAACGCCTCCTTTTTTCCTGTAACTGCCCGGTTTTCCAGCGTTCTCCCTGTATCATTTTGTTGTAATCGGTTTTTGCCGTCTGCTACAATGCAGGCAACCGTTTAAAAAAAGGAGATACGCAAATGAAAAAATTTTTTGTGGCCGCCGCCTGTCTGATGGCCATTGTACCGTGGATTTTGCCCCTTGCCGCCTGCGGCGATATCCCCGCGGCAGAACTGCCCGCGCCCCCTGCCGCCGACGGGGGGCTGCCCGAAGAAGAACTGCCCGAATCCCAAAAAAAGACCGCCTATATTTTGGTGCGTACGGACGGGCTGAACGTGCGCACGGGGGCGGGCACGGGGCATGCCTCGCTGGGACAAGTGCACGCCGGCGAACTGCTGGAATATATTTCCACGCACGACGGCTGGCATAAAACGCGCTATCGCAACCGCACGGCCTACGTAAGCGCAAAGGCGACGTATACCTCGCTGACCGCCCTGGCGGCCGCAGACGACGCGATCGAACGCGTGATCGACGAGGGGCTGGCTCTTTTGGGCACCCCGTATGTATACGGCGCAGTGCGCTATCACGACGGAAAAGGCAATCTTTTAAAAAATTTTACGACGAACGCCTTTGACTGTTCCTCGCTGATGCAGTATATCTTTTACCGCGGCGCGGGCATTTTGCTGGACGTGACCACCCGCACGCAGGTAAAACAAGGCACGCCCGTCGCGTGGGAACACATAGAGCGGGGCGACCTGTTGTTTTACACGAATGCGCAGCGCTACCATAAGACGGGCGTGGAGCGCATCGGCCACGTGGCGCTGTACCTGGGCGACAACTATATTTTGCACACGGCCAGCGACTTTGCGCTGATCGAGCAGATGTCCGCCACCCGCCGCGGCTACTTTATTACGGCGCGCCGGTTTTTGTAACGCTTGCCAAACGACGCCGGCCGTGCTATAATACGGGCATGGTACTCACGGACGTTCATACGCACAGCGCCTTTTCGCCGGACGGCGAAACCCCCCTCGACGACATGCTTGCGCGGGCACACGCGCTGGGCGCGGCCTATTACGGCATTGCCGAACACTTCGACTACGACTACGCGGCCGAGGACATACGGATCGACGGGCAGCCGCTGCGGCTGATCGACGCGGACGCCTACTTTGCGGAGGCACGCCGCCTGCAGCGGGCATACGAGGGCCGCATGCGAGTGCTGGCGGGCGGCGAATTCGGCTATAGCCCCTCCCCGCAGGCGGCGGAGCGCTATGAAAAGACGATCGCGCGCTTTTCGCCCGACTTTATCGTAAACAGCGTGCACACGGTGGACGGCTGCGACGCATGGTTCCCTTTGTATTTTGCGCACAAACAAAAATACGACGCCTACGCCGCCTACCTGGACCGCGTGCGCCGGAGTTTGGAGGCCCCCTACCCCTACGATATCGTGGGACATTTGGGCTATGTGGCGCGCAACGCCCCCTACGAGGATCCCGCGCTGCGCTACGAAGAATTTGCCGACCGCATAGACGACATTCTGACGGTCGTCATCCGCAAGCACAAAATTTTAGAGGTCAACGCCTCGGCGCGGCGGGCGGGCGACTTTTTGCCGGGACCCGACATTCTTGCGCGCTACTTTGCGCTGGGCGGGCGGGCGGTGTCCTTTGCCTCCGACGCGCATGCGGCGAAAAATATCTGCCTGCGGCGCGCGCATGTCGTTGCGGCGCTGAAAGACATCGGCTTTACCCACCTCACCGTGCCCGACCGCGGCGAATACCGCCCGATCCCCCTTATATGACCGCGGCACGCTGCAAAATAAAAAGCGGGGCGTTTGAAACGCCCCGCTTTTTCCTATCCGCGCAAGATCCTCTTTCCGTGCAAGGCGCGGCGCCGAACGGCGCGGCCGATCCGAACAAACCGTCCTCTTGCCCTTTTCCGCCTACTTTCCCTGCACGAAAACGGCAGCGCGGATACACAAAATTTCATCTGCGGAACAGTCGAGCACTTCGCACAGACGGGACAAATTTTCTAACGTGGGCTGCGTGTTGCCCGAACAATACTGCGAAATGGTAGAAGGCGTTACCCCCAGCCGCCGCGCGATCTCTGTCTTGCTCTTGCCGCAGGTCTCGATCTCCCTGCGCAAATTTTCCGTGATCTGCCTGCTTAAATCGATATCCATACCTGATATTATTTAGCATGGCTTAAAAAATGCTTGACAATTTAGAATCGCTAATAATAAACTGTAAAATGTTCCTTGTATCGTTTGGCCGATCCGCGCGGAACGCCGCTCCTTCATGCGACCGTTACCCAAGCTTTACGGCGACGTTCCGCCACGATCTTCCCGCAGGCCGCGCCTGCGGGAACTCTTTATAAGCCGCCGCCCTGCACCTGCGGGGCGGCGGCTTATTGCAGGATCTTGCGGTCGGTAAGCATGTCGGCCAATCGCGCCAGCTCGGTCGGCGAAAGCATTTCGCCGCGCGTCATGTCGGCGATCCCCGCCGCCTGCAGCAGGGCGCGCGCCTCCTCGCGCAGCAGGCGAAAGGCCCGGATCATATTGTTTTCAAGCGTTTTGCGGCGGTTGGCGAACGCGCACCGCACCACGGCGCGGTAGGCCGCCGCACTTTTGACGGGGATACGTCCTTCGCAAAACTCTACCCGCACCACGGCCGAGTCGACGTTGGGCCGCGGGAAGAACATTTCGCGCGGGACGCGCCGCATGATGCGCGCCTCCCCCCGCAGGGCGATCGCCGCCGTAACGGCGCCGTAATCGGGCGAACCGGGCTGCGCGCAAAAGCGGCGGGCCACCTCTTCCTGCACCATAACGGTGATGCCGCGGCAGCCGGGCGCCTCCTCCAAAAAACGCATGACGACGGGCGTGGTCACATAATAGGGCAGGTTGGCCACCACGCGGTATTCGCCCAGTCTGCGCCCCAGCGCCTGCATGTCGGCGCGCAGGATGTCGCCGAACACGACCTCGGTATTGGCGCAGCCGGAAAGCGTTTCGGCCAGCACGGGACGCAGCGAAACATCGATCTCGTACGCCAACACCCGCCCGGCGGCGACAGACAGCGCGCGCGTCAGGGCGCCCGCCCCCGCGCCGATCTCCAGTACGGCGCCGTCGCTTTGTACGCCCGCGTCGCGCACGATGGCCGCAAGCAGGTTGGCGTCCGTTAAAAAGTTTTGCCCGTACTGTTTTTTAAAGGTGAATTTATGGCGCGCCAGCACGCCCTTTACGTCTTCCATCTTTTTCCTCGCATGCGCGGCCCGCGGGCGGCGCAAAGTACCGATGAGGGGACGGCCCTCCTTACAAAAGAACGGGGGCACCGAACGCTGCGGCGTTCGGGCCCCTTTGCACGCCCGGCCTTACGCGATCGTCTTGCGCACGCGCAGCGGGATGCCGATCTCGTCCGCCAGCGCGCGGCACCCGGCGATCGCCTCGTCGCCGATAAGGTCGACGACGGAGAACCAGCAGTTTACGCCGCTCTCCTTACAGGAACGCGCAAAAAACAGCACCGAATCGAACGCCATGTCGGCGTACAGCGGGCGGCAGAGCTTGCGGTAGGTGTGCGCGTCGGGTGCGTTGAGCGAAATGTTTACGCCGTCCAGCGCCTTGGCGAGCTCGGGCGCGATGTCGCGCTGGTTGATAATACTGCCGTGGCCGTTGGTGTTGAGGCGCGTCTTGCCGCCGTGCGCATGAACCCACGCGCAGATTGTTAACATGTCGTCCAAACGATAGGTCGGTTCGCCGAACCCGCAGAACACGATCTCGCCGTAGCGAGCGGGATCGCCGATGCAGTCGATCACCTGCGCGGCGGTCGGCTCGCCCTCTTTCAGCCAAAGCGAGTAGCCCTCGAACTGCTCCTTGCCGTTGCGCACACAAAACGTGCAGCGGTTGGTACAGCGATTGGTGAGGTTGACATACAGGTTGTTTTCGATCTGATATACATAGGTGTCCATCGTTACAAACTCCTTCGAAAAAGCATTTGCGCGTTTTTGCAGATCTGTGCGGTGAGCGCGCCCTCTTCCTCCCCTCGCAACTGCGCCAACCGCCTTACGATGACGGGAATGTTGGCGGGAGTATTTTTTTTGCCGCGGAAGGGCGAAAGATAGGGACTGTCCGTCTCCGACAGGATGCGGTCGGCGGGACAGGCGGCAACGCTCTCCCACACGTTTTTGGCATTCCCGAAACAGGCGACGCCGCCAAACGAAAAGTAGGCTCCCAGCGCGGCGAAAGCCGGCATGTTTTCCGCCCCGTGCGAATAACAGTGCATCAGAAATCCGTGCCGCAGCAGCGCGCGGTGCTCGCGCAGCATGGCCAGCATATCGGCGCAGCAATCGCGCGAGTGGATCTGCACGGGCAGACCCAGCGCGCCGGCCAACGCCAGCTGACGTGAAAACGCCGCCTGCTGCACGGCGCGCGGCGGGGTATCCCAATGGTAGTCCAGCCCGATCTCCCCCACGGCGACGCAGGCGGGCTTTGCGCACAGGGCACGGACGGCCTCCATCGCTCCGTCGTCGAGCGACGCTGCCTCGGACGGGTGCACGCCGGCGGTAAAATACGCCCCGGCGTGCGCCTCGGCAAACGCGGCGTGAAAGGCGCTGTGCGCAACGGTATCGCCCGCAAGAATGACGGCCGTAACGCCGGCCGCCCGGATCTTCTCCCACTCGGCGGCCAGGTCGTATCCCTCGTCCGCAAAGTGGGCGTGCACGTCGCAGTACATCAGCGGATGAGCGCCCCGCTCTCCACCGCCCGTTCGGGCGACAGCAGCGAGAGATTGCCCGCGGCGTCTTCTGCGCACAACACCATGCCCTCCGAACGCACGCCGCACAGCGTGACCGGTTTTAAATTGGTGACGACGACCACCCGCTTGCCCACCATCTCTTCGGGCGAATACCACTGCGCGATGCCGGAGACCACCGAGCGCACCTCGTCGCCCAGACGAATGGTCTCGTGCAGCAGTTTTTTCGACTTGGGCACCCGCTCGCAGGCGATCACCTCGCCCACCTGCAACCGGATCTTTTCAAACGCCTCGATCGAAATGTACGCCTCTCCGGCCCCCTCGGGCGCCCCCTTATCCTCGTCGGCGGGCGCCTGTGCGGCGGCCTCGCGCTCGTACTCCGCCCGCTGCGCCGCGCGGATGGCCTCTACCCGGGGCGCGATCTCCTTCCAGTCGAAGCGGGCAAACAGCGCCTCGTCCTCGGACGCAATGCGGCTGCCGCTCGGGTACGCCCCGAAGGTGCCGCACGCCTGCAGCGACTTTAAGGGAGCGTTTACGTAAGCGGCGATCTTCTGCGCCGTATCCGGCAGGAAGGGCGCAAGCAGGCTTGCGCCCGTCAAAATGCTCTCCGTAAGGTTATA
Organism: uncultured Clostridia bacterium; assembly: GCA_944354035.1. Taxonomy (GTDB): domain Bacteria; phylum Bacillota; class Clostridia; order Christensenellales; family Borkfalkiaceae; genus Gallimonas. The sequence continues at coordinate 8,467 of CALVPS010000017.1, forward strand.
CAATACGGTGGCGAGACGTCCCTTCTGCGACGCGTCCTTGCCCAGGACCCAGGGCATGGTTTCGTCGATATACTTGTTGGCGCGGCGGAACACGGCAAAAATTTCGTTCAGCGCGTCGGCGATGCGGTAGTCGTCCATACAGGCCGCCGCCCTTGCCGCCGCCCCCGTTACGACCGCCTTCAGCTCGTCGTCGACGGGCGCAGCCTGTCCCGCGTCCTCCACAACACCGTCAAAATACTTGCGGCTCATGGCAAGCGTGCGGCGCACCAGATTGCCCAGCGTGTTTGCAAGGTCGGCGTTGACGCGCTCGGTCACCAGCTCCCAGGTGACGGTGCCGTCGCCCTCGTACGGCATTTCGTGCAGCACAAAGTAGCGCACCGCGTCTACGCCGAATATGCCTGCGAGGTCGTCCGCATAGATGACGTTCCCGCGCGATTTGCTCATTTTTTCGCCGCCCTGCAGCAGCCACGGGTGCGCGAACACATGATCGGGCAGCGGCTCGCCCAACGCCATCAGAAAGATGGGCCAATAGATGGTGTGAAAGCGCGCGATGTCCTTGCCGATGACGTGCAGTTTTTCGGCGTTCTTCCAATACCGCTCGTACAGCACACTGCTGCCGTCGGGGTCGTAACCCAGGCCCGAAATATAGTTTGTGAGCGCATCCAGCCATACGTATACGACGTGACGGCTGTCGAAATCGACGGGGATCCCCCACTTGAACGAGGTGCGCGACACGCAGAGGTCCTGCAGCCCCTTTTTTAAAAAGTTGTTCATCATCTCGTTCTTTCTGGAGACGGGACGGATAAAATCGGGATGACTTTCGATGTGCGCGATGAGGCGATCGGCATACTTGCCCATTTTAAAAAAGTACGCCTCCTCTTTGGCGCGCTTTACGGGGCGCCCGCAGTCGGGGCACTTGCCGTCCGCAAGCTGGCTCTCCGTCCAAAAGCTCTCGCACGGGGTACAGTACCAGCCCTCGTACTCGCCCTTGTAGATATCGCCCTGTTCGTAAAATTTGCGGAAAATTTTTTGCACGACGCGGACGTGGTCTTCGTCGGTGGTGCGGATAAATTTATCGTAACCGACGTTTACGCCGTCCCAAATCGTCTTTATAATGTTTGCCACTCCGTCGACGTACGCCTTGGGCGTGACGCGGGCGGCGGCCGCCTTTTCTTCTATCTTTTGCCCGTGCTCGTCCGTGCCCGTCTGAAAACGGACGTCGTAGCCCTGCAGTTTTTTGAACCGAACGATGGCGTCGGTCAAAATCGCTTCGTACGTGTTGCCGATGTGCGGCTTGCCCGAAGTATAGGCGATGGCCGTCGTCACATAATAGGGTTTTTTCATGACAGCTCCCCGACAGTTTGTATCCGGAACATTATACCGTATTTCCCCGAAAATGTAAACAAATTTTGCAGGGCAGAACGCGCGCCGTCCCCCGCGCCCGCAAACATAATCGATCGGCTGCAAACATACAATAGCGCATGAACATTCTGTTTGCCGTCGTATTCCTCGCCGCGGCGGCCGTTTTTTTGGTATCCGACCCGAACGGATTTCTGACGGCCATGCTGACGGGCGGGCAGCGGGCGGCGACCCTGTGCCTCTCGCTTGCGGCGGTGTACTGCGTATGGCTGGGCTTTTTTAACGTGCTGCAGCAGAGTGGTCTCGCCGCACGCCTTTCGCGCAGGCTGTACCCCGCCGCGCGGCGGCTGTTCCGCTCGGACGACCGCGAGGCGGTTTCGCTCGCCTGCCAGAACATTGCCGCGAACATGCTGGGACTGCCGGGCGCGCCCACGCCGCCGGGCGCCGCGGCCGCGCACCGCTTTTGCGCGGCCAAAAACGACTTTGCCGCCGACATGCTGTTTGTGCTGAACGCCACCGGTCTGCAGCTGCTGCCGACCACCGTGATCGCCATTCGCAGCGCCGCCGGATCGGCCGCGCCCGCCGACATTGTGCTGCCCACCCTGCTGGCCGCGCTGACCTCGACGGCCGTCGGCGTGTTCCTGATCGTTCTTACGCGAAGGCGGCGCACATGAAATACGCCGCGCTGCTCATTCCGCTGCTGTTTTTGGCGCTCTTTTTATTTGCACTCGTAAAAAAAGTACGCCTGTACGACAGCTTTGCCGCGGGCGCAAAGAGCGCGCTGCCGATGATCGCCGCGCTCTTCCCCTATCTTGCGGCCATTCTCATCCTTTCGGAACTGTTTGAGCAGAGCGGCCTGTCCGCGCGGCTGACCGAGGCCCTTGCCCCCGCCTTCCGCGCACTGGGCATCCCGCCCGAACTCTCGCGCCTGGTACTGATAAAGCCCTTTTCGGGCAGCGGCGCCACGGCGGTCCTTTCGGATATCGTTGCAAAATACGGCGCGGACAGCACGATCGCGCGGTGCGCGTGCGTCGCCTATGGCTCGAGCGAGACGGTGTTTTACATTTCCGCCGTCTATTTCGCAGGCTGCAAAAAAAATTTGGCAAAACCGGTGCTCGTTGCCCTTGCAGCCAACTTTATCGGCGTTCTTGTCGGCTGCGCGATATGCCGATTTTTATAAAAATGCGCCGCGGCGGGGCATGTTTGTGAAAAAAGTAACTTTTTTTGCCGCCGCGTGAAAAAAAAGCAGACAAGTTGTGACAAACTTACAAAAAAAATTTTTTTGGTTTTTTTGTCGAAATAATTTTACTTTTCAAAAACCGTCCGCTATAATATGAGCGTAAAAACCAAGCGGGCAACCGCAAGGCACTTCGATCTGCTCATCATTTTCCCCCTTATCATATAGCAAAACCCCTCGGAACGCGAGTTTCGGGGGGTTTTGCTATACCGCCGTACCCTGCGACCGGGCGCGCAACGGACGCGGAACAACCATCATCCGCCGGCATCGCCGGCGGGGTTTCATTTTCCTTCGCCTGCGGCTCGCGCCTCCATAGGCGGGGCGGACTGTAAGCCCTCATATTACCGCCTGCGCGCAAACCGCACCCGAAACGGCCCGACCGTTACACAATCGTTCCTTGCTACCGTAAACGGGCCGTATGCCTTCCCCTCCCTCGCCTCCCCTCCGCAAGGGGAGGCGGCTTGCCGCAGGCAAGGCGAAAGGGTTTTTATCAACGTCCCCTGTTTACGGTCCTCCCGCCTCACCGCGCTCGCCGCCCTCCCTTTATAAGGGAGGGTCAGGATCCGATCCTATAACGCGCTTTCAATTCCGTTCTGTTCATCGGCAAAGCCGCGCTTGTACCCGCAACTTATCCGCGGAGTTTCGTTACCAAAAAAGGAGCCCGCAGGCTCCTTTGTTCCGTCTTTCAAACGGGCGCGATCCAAACGCCGCGGCAAACGCGCGTTCACTCCGCGGCGAGCGTGCACATCTCTTGCGCTGCGGAAGACGGCGCCTCGGCGGCATCCCGCCGTTCCGCGCCCTCCGAAAAGACGAGCAGCAGCGAATACAGCAGCCCGGGCCCGAAGTTGAACACGTGGCAGTCGAGCAGGCTGGTCAGCAGCATGGCCGCCACGCACAGGAAGGCGACCGTCTTTTCCATACTGGGCTTGCGGAAGAAGAGCACCAGCGTTTCGACGCGGTGGACGGCATAAGCCACGACGGCGAACACGCCGCCCGTTGCCAACAGCTGGAACAGGGTGTTGTGCGAGCGCGGAGGCATGAACCAGCCCTCCGGCGCGCCGTCGGGATATCCTTCGAACGAGGTGTTCATGCCGCCCTCCACCAAAACGGTGCCGGGCGTCTTATAAAATCCTACCCCGAAGGCGGGATATTCGAGGAAACGCTTCCAACACGCCTTCCACGTATCGAAACGCGCGTAATCGTTCAGACCGGCGGAGATGACCGAGCGGAACAGCGCGGACACGTGCTCCCACAGCACGGCCACGCCCACGGCCGCCGCCACCACCAGCGCCGCGTACACGATGAGGCTCCATATCCGCTCTTTCCCGCGCGACTTTACAAGCGTTACGACCACACAGGCCAAAAAGATGACGGCGCCGAACAGCATGGACGAACGGCTCTGCGTCAGCAGCACGGCCAGAAAGAAGAAGCAGTTGAGCAGCGTAAACGCCCAGCCGTGCCGGCGCGTCGTTGCAAAATAGACGGGTGCGGGCATACACATGGCCATGACGCAGCCTACGTTGTTGTAAATGCCCCAGCCCGTGTACAACGCGGCGCGATTGACGCCGTCGCCCGTAAACGCGCCCTCGTTAAAGTACATGCCGCCGATCTGCGCCGCGATCCCGACGCCGACGATGCTGAACAGCATGGCGACATAGCCTTTGGGTACGCGCTCCCACTGCACGGTAAAGTAAAAATAAAAGTAGAACGCACACAGCGAAGCGATCTGCAGCAGCCCGAACAGCACGGTCTTGCCCGAATAATAGGGCGAGAACGCGCCGCCCAGCACATACGCAAGCCCCAGCGCCGCAAACCCGATCAGCAGCCGCGGCACGCCGCGCCTGCGCTGCTCCTGCAGCGAAACGACCAACCGCCCGATCAGCAGCACCGCCGTAAGCGCCAAAATAAAGATGAGCTGCACCATTGCCTGCGGTTGCGAAAACAGCGTCTCGCCCGTGTGTTTCCCGGGATTGTTGCCGGCGGAGAACAGCATGTAGCTGCAGCACACGATGGGCACGAGCGGCAGGGTGTCCTCGGCAAACAGCAGCGCAGCGACGCCCAAAACAAAATAGCAATACATGACCGGGATCTCCAGAGCAAACAGCTCGGAACAGGCCATGAGCAGTACAATGCAGACAACATACCACCCCGAACGCAAAAACCGGCGCAGCGCCTTTATGGCGCGCGCCTCTTCGAGATGGGGAAAGGCTTCCGTGATCATGGCCACATTATAACACCAATTTTACGACATTGCAAGGCTTTGTCTGCAAATTGTAAAAACTCCGTCGAATTTTGCCGCGCCCTACAGATCGAGCGTTTCGCGGTAGAGCGCGCTCTTGGCGACGCCGCGGTCGCGGGCGGCGCGCTTTAAGGCCTCCTTTTTATCCAGCCCCTCACGCATGTAGGCGAGCACGTGTTCGCGCGCGGAGAGCGCGCAAAGCGGATTTTCGCGCGGGCGCGCCCCCTCTACCGCCAGCACGTATTCGCCGCGCTTTTCGCCGGGCAGCCCCTGCGACAGCATAAATGCCGTGCTCTCCTCGTGCAGCTTGCTGATCTCGCGCACGGCGCAGGCGCGGCGGTCGCCGAACGCCTCGTACAGCGCGCGCACCGTATCGTCCACGTCCTGCGGAGCGCAGTGCAAAAGCAGCGTCTCCTCCGCGGCGGAAAAGCGCGCAAGCAGCGCGCGGCGCTCCGCCTTTTTTTCCGGCAGAAAGCCCAAAAAGGTAAAGCGGTCGGCGGGGAGCGCCGAGAGGACCAACGCGCACAGCGCGGCGTTGGCGCCGGGGAGCACGGTGTACGGCTCGCCCGCCTCCTTCAGGATGCGGCACACCTCCCGCCCCGGGTCGGAGACGACGGGCATACCGGCGTCGGAGACGACGGCGACGCGCTTCCCCGCGCGCGAAAATTCGACGATGCGCGCGGCCGCCTCGCGCTCGTTGAACTTATGGCAGGAGAAGAGCGGCTTTTTTATTTCGTAGGCGTTCAGCAGCTTTAACGTGTGGCGCGTGTCCTCGCAGAATACGACGTCCGCCCCCCGCAGCTCTTCCAGCGCGCGCAGCGTGATATCTTTTAAATTGCCGATGGGCGTGGCGACAAAACTGATCATACCTCCTCCTTCCGATTTACCAAAACGGGCAGCACGTCCGTTCCGGGTTTCCCGCCCTTGACCGCCGCCACCAGCACCGCATACGGCTTTGCGCCCGCGCGGCCCGACACAAAACGGACGATCTTGGGCTCTAACCCGTGCGCATGCAGGGTATATAGCACCTCCGCCGCGCGGTCGGCGCGGTGGATCAGCGCAAACCGACCGCCGAACGTCAGGCAGCGACGGGCGGCGGCGCACAGCTCGTCCAGCGTAAGCGTCTCTTCGCTGCGGCACAGCGCCTTTTGCGCATCGGGACTGCGCAGCCCGCCGCGCACATAGGGCGGATTGCTGAGGATCAGCGAAAAACGCTCGGTATAGTGCGCGGGGATCTCCTGCAGGCGCATCGTTTCGACGCAAAAGACGTTCTCCAGCCCGTTGAGCGCCACCGTGCGGCGACTCATTTGGGCAAGCGCGGGCTGCATTTCGAACAGCGTCACCGACGAAACGCCCGCATTCTCCGCATAAAAGTGCAAGCCGACAACACCGCTCCCCGCACAAAAATCGGCCACCCGCTCGTTCCGCTTTGCCCGCAAAAAGCGCGCCAGCAGCACGGCGTCGGAGGTAAAGCGGTAGCCCTGCGTATCCTGGATGATGCGGTACGGCCCGATCATCAGCGTTTCGGTCACTTCCATTCCCCTTCCTCCCGGCCGCCGCGGCGGCCGCGCCCACGAAAAAGAGCACGGGGATCCCGTGCTCTTTTTGCATTTGTTTGCTTATTCGGCCTTGATCGCGCCGACGGGGCAACCGTCTTCGCAGGCGCCGCAGTCGATGCAGGCTTCGGGATCTACCACATACTTCGTATCGCCGGGAGCGATCGCCTGGACGGGGCAGGTATCCGCGCATGCGCCGCACGAAATGCATTCATCCGAAATTACGTGAGCCATACCGTCAACCTCCATATATAAATTCTGATTTGTATTATAGCACAAATTTTTCGTCGCGTAAAGTGCTTTTTTATCAATTTACGGACGGATCTTCCTCATTTTTTTCACCGTCCGCGCCCGCCTGCTCGCCGCCGCGGCGGAAGGAAAGCGCGGAGACGGGAAAATCGCGGTAGACGAGCGCGCCGTCCTTTTCGATCTTGACGCGCACCTCCATCTTTAACATGTTCTCCGAAACGACAACGCCCTTCCCCTCCGGCGTGGAGACGGTGGCGCCCATTTTGGGCATTTGCTTGCCCGCCCCCGCATAGTACTCGTTTTCGTAGGCAAGGCAGCACATCAGTCTGCCGCACAGGCCGCTGATCTTACCCGGGTTGAGCGAAAGGCCCTGGTTTTTTGCCATTTTGATGCTGACCTTTTTAAAGTCCGGCATGCAGCCGGCGCAGCAGACCTCGCGCCCGCACGGCGCGATCCCGCCCAGGATACGCGTTTCGTCGCGGATGCCCACCTGTTTCAGTTCGATGCGGATGCGGAAAACGGATGCCAGGTCGCGCACCAGCTCGCGGAAGTCCACCCTGCCGTCCGCAGTAAACGTAAACACCACTTTGCTGCCGTCGAACGTAAACTCACAGTCGATCAGTTTCATCTCCAGGCCGTGCTTTTGGATCTTTTCCCTGCAGATGCGCATGGCCTCGGCACGGCGCGCCTCGTTGGCGGCCAACGCAGCCTCGTCCCGCTCGTTGGCGGCACGGACGACCGGCTTTAACGGCTGGACCAGCTGCTCTTCCGGCACTTCGCGCTCGGGTTCCACCACCAGCGCGTACTCCAATCCGCGCGCCGTCTCCACGATCACGCCCTGCCCTTTGCGCAGCGAAAGGTTCCCCGCGCTGAAATAATACGTCTTACAGCCCTTTTTAAACTTTACAACCACTACTTTTGCCATTTTTTAAGCTCCTCTTCGATCTCGGCTGCCAGCGCCAGCGCCGCCTGCCCCGGATTGGCGTTGAATTGCAGGTCGCGTTCGGCGCGCGCCGCCGCCTCCGCCGCGGCGATCGCCGCCCCTGCGGGAAAGCGCCGCGCGATCGCCTGCGCCGCCTGCGAATGCACGGCGGCATATCGCCCCTGTCCCGATGCGATCAGCAGCGCGTCGCGCAACAGCAGCCGCACCGCCGCAAAAAAACCGACGCGCTTTTTTTCGCCCACGTCGCGGCAGGCGGCCTCGCACCCGTCGCCCAGCAAAAAGCGCTCGGCCAGACGGAACTCCTCGCCGCCGCCCTCCAGCAGACGCTCCGCCGCCGAAAATACGCCGCCGCACGCCGCCGCAGCGGCTTCCGTACCCGCGCGCCCGGGATACTTGCGCGCCAGCGCCGCACGCACCGCCTCTTCCGAAAAGGGCGGCACCGTTATTTTATTTGCCCGCGAGAGCACGGTAGGCAGCACGGCATGCTCGTTTGCGGCCCCCGCCAAAAAGTACACCTTGGGGGGCGGCTCTTCCAACAGCTTCAACAGCTTGTTCTGCACCAGCGGCGTGACCGTATGAAAGGCGTCCAGCACGATCAGCTTTTTGGACGCTTCCACCGGTTCCAGCGCGCTTTCGTCGGCAACGGCGCTCGCAAGCTCCGCCGTCAGCCTGCCGCCCGCAGGCGGGAAAAACGGACAGTCGGCGTATGCCTCCTCCCCGATCAGACGCGCGGCGCGCGTGCCCTCGTCCGCGCCGAAAAACGCTTTGGCGCATTCGGTGAGCAGCGGCCGCAAATACCCCTCGTCCGCAAAGAACACCAAGGTGAACTGCGCGCAGCCGCCGCGCCGCGCCGCGCCTGCAATGGCGCGGTATGCCGTTGTAGACCGAAGCAGTTCGTTCATTCGTCCTCCGCGTATACATACATTTCGCCGTCGCAAAGCCCGTAGGTGTGCACGGCCCGCTGCAGGCGGCGCACCTGCGGCGCGCTCACCCGTTCGCCCGCCAGCACCACCGGCACACAGGGCGGGAAGATCCCGCAGGCGCGGGCGCACACGCGTCCTTCCGCCAAGGCCAGGGGCACCGTCTCTACACGGCCCGCGTCCGACGCGCCGTCCGACGCGCCATCCTCGCCCGTGACCGCGGCGCGGGGCAGCTTTGCCGCAAGGCGCACCAGCCGCGCCAGCTGCCGCCTGCGCACGACGGGCGAGAGATAGAACATGATATAATTCCCGTCGTTGAATTCGGGATAGATGCCGTGCGCCTCCAAAAAGCGCTGCGCCTCGTCCGCGTACGCGCCGAACGGCACGACGAGTTTGCTCCAATCGGGGTTGTCCAACGCGCCGAGCGCTCGCTTTGCCGACTGTGCGGCGCGCTCCAACGCCTCGTTTCGGGGATACCTGACCGCATACTCCACGCTGGCAAGGATGGGATAGGAAGGCGACGTGGTACGGAAATACCGCACGCCCTCGCGCAGGCGTTCGGCCCATGCGCCGCGGGCGGAGACCACCGCCCCCTGCGTGAGGGCGGGAAGCGACTTGTGCACGCCGTCTACCCAGAGCTGCGCATAGTTGCCGGCATATTGCGGCGTACCGTGCAAATGCGCGCCGTGCGCCCCGTCCACCGCCAGCGGCTTGCCCGCAGCCGCACACAGCTCACGCGCAAAGGCGAGCGGCGCAAAATAGCCGTAGTAATCGGGCGACGTTAAAAGCAGGGCGTCCGCCCCGGACAAAGCCCGCGCGATCTCCGCCTCCGACGGCTGCAGCGGGATGCCCGCGGCCCGCTCCCCGCGCATACACACGGGCCGCACCCCCAGCGCCTCGCAGGCGTGGAACACGCTGCAATGCGCGTGGGCCGGCACCGCCAGGCGGCGTACGCCTCCCTTGCGCAGGGCAAAGATGACGGCATAGATGCCGCAGGTGCTGCCGTCCGTCAGCAAAAAAGCGGCGTCGGCGCCCAGGATGCGGGCGATATCGCGCTCGGTCTCGGCCAGGACGCCGCAGGGAGCATAGAGCGCATCGGAATAGGAGAGCTCGGTGATGTCGGCCCCGGCGCGCTTGTGGCCGGGCGTGTGGAAGGAGAGGTGCCGCCGCTTCTGTGCGCGCAGCATGCGCGCGATACGGCAGCCGGGGACGCGTTTCACTGCGCCTCTCCGTACGTTTCCACCAGATACCGCATCAGCGAGATCGCCTCGAACCGAAGGTCGTTCCCGTGGTTTGTATAATTGTTGTACAGCAAAACCAAATTTACGCTCTCCGCCGTAGCCGTTCCGTCGGCATCGGTGTAGTATACAAAGTCCTTTATCCGTTCCAGCCCGCCCAGCGCCACGCCGCACGCCACCCTGCGCACGCTGCCGTCCTCGGCCGTCTCCTCGTACACGGTGTGCTTCAGCAGACCCGTTCCGCCCTCTTCGACGGGAAGGAACTGCCTGCACACGAACAGGTAATCCTCGCGCAATTTTTCGATACGCGCGCGCTCGTCTGCGACGCCCTGCTCGCGTTTGGCGGCCGTCTTATACCGCTTGTCGCTGCCGTTGCGGGCAAGAAAACTCTGCCGCACGACCGCCTCGTCGATGGCGCCGTTTTCCCAATCGCCGCCCTCATAAAAGCCCGCCAGGTACTGCTCGCACCACACCAGGTAGGCCTCCGTATCGATGGCGCCGCCGGCGACCGCTTCGGGATCGGTGACGGCGCTGCCGAACGCATAGGCGTAGAGTTCGGACTCCGTCTGCACGATCGGCTCGCCCGTCTCCTCGTCCGTCACAAAGTTGCCCTCGTCGTCCGTCTCGTAAATGCGATTATCCGAAAGCAACATCACCGTGCCCTCGCCAGCCGCCCGCCGCGCGGAGAACGCGGTGCCCGCGTACTCGTTGCCGGAAAAACTTTCTACGCGCACGTCCAGCGTATCGTACGAAAACACGTCTTTTTCTTTCAGCGTATCGGCCATGGAGGAAAAATCTTTCCCTACGCTGAGGTCTTCGCGCACGTAGACGGTAAAGTACTGCGCGTTGGTGGGGCGGGTGCTCACCAGCGAAAACACCAGGGCGAGCCCCACGATCGATACCGCCACGGCGATGACGATCTTAAGCCAATCGTACGAAAGCAGATTGGCAAGCCTGGATTTTGTGATTCTTGCGTCCACAAGCGCTCCTTTTCTTTAAAAAAGCACGGAAAAACTCCGTGCTTTTCCGTTATTCGGTTGTTTGCCCGCTTTCGGCACGCTCCTGCGCCGATTTTTTGGGCTTCATGGTAGGGAACAGCAACACGTCGCGGATGCCGTCGCTGTTCGTAAGCATCATAACAAGGCGGTCTACGCCCATGCCCAACCCGCCCGTGGGCGGCATGCCGTACTCAAGCGCGTTCAAAAAGTCTTCGTCCACCTGCGCGTTGGCGCCCTGCGCCCGCTTTTTGGCGGCCTGCGCCTCCATGCGCGCGCGCTGATCGATGGGATCGTTCAGCTCGGAAAAGGCGTTGCCCATCTCCATGCCGTTAATGAAGTACTCGAACCGCTCGGTCATGGAAGGATCGCTTGCCTTGCGCTTGGCAAGGGGGGAAATTTCCACGGGGTAGTCGTAAATAAAGGTGGGCTGGATGAGTTTATCCTCTACGAATGCGTCGAAAAAGGCCGCAAGGATATGCCCTTTGGTATCCTTCCCCGCCTCGACTTCCACGCCGTGCTCCGCGGCGGCGGCGCGCGCCGCTTCGTCGGAGGAGAGGGCGGCAAAGTCCACGCCCGCATAGCGCCTGACCGCCTCGGTCATGGTAAGGCGCTCCCAGTGCGAAAGGTCGATGACGTTGCCGTGCCACGGCACGCTCAGCGTGCCGCACACCGCTTGAGCGACATGCTTGTACAACCCCTCGATAAAGTCCATCATGTAAGCGTAATCGACGTAGGCCTGGTACATTTCGATGCTGGTGAACTCGGGGTTGTGCGAAGCGTCCATGCCCTCGTTGCGGAAGATGCGCCCCACCTCGTATACCTTTTCGTAGCCGCCCACGATAAGGCGCTTTAAGTACAGCTCGGTTTCGACGCGCAGGTACATATCCAGGTCCAGCGCGTTGTGATGCGTTTTAAAGGGACGGGCGTCGGCGCCGATCTCCAGCGTAAGGAGAACGGGGGTCTCCACCTCCATAAACCCGTGTCCGTCAAGGTATGCGCGGATCTCGCGCATGATCTGCGCGCGGCGCGCAAACAGGGCGCGCACGTCTTCGTCCATGATGAGATCGACGTGCCGCAGGCGGTACTTCAGATCCTGATTGACAAGGCCGTTGTGCTTTTCGGGCAGCGGGAGCAGCGCCTTGGAGAGCATTTCGATATGCGTGACGTGCACCGTGGCCTCGCCCGTCTGCGTTTTGAACACCCTGCCGCGGACGCCCACGATGTCGCCGATATCGTACTCTTTTTTAAAGGAGGCGTACGCCTCTTCGCCCACGTCCTGGCGGGTGACGTAAATTTGCAGCTGCCCTTCGCCGTCCTGCACGTGCGCAAACGAGGCCTTGCCCATGACGCGGCGAGACATCATGCGCCCCGCAACGGCGACCTCTTTTCCCTCCCACGCGGAAAAATCGTCCTTGACGCCCTGCGAGCGCGCCGTGACGGCAAACGCGGTCTTGCGATAGGGATCGTTCCCCTCGTCGGAAAGTTTTTTTAATTTTTCGCGGCGGATGCGCGCCTGCTCGATCAGCTCGCGCCCGTCCGAAGCGTTCGTCTTTTCTTCCATACGGTGTACCGTGATCAGTCGATGTTTAAAATTTTAAGCTTGTATTCGCCGTTGGGCGCCTTTACCGTGACCGTATCGCCCTTCTTTTTGCCGATGAGCGCCAGGCCGACGGGCGACTCGTTGGAGACGATGTTCTTCATGGGATCGGCCTCGGTGGTCCCCATGATGGTGTACTGCACGTCCTCGTTGAAGTCGACGTCGTGCACGGTGACGACCGAACCGAAGTGAACGGTGGAAGTATCGTCGCTCTCCTCGATGACGACGGCGTTTTTGATCTGATAGTCGAGCTCCTCGATGGCGCGCTCGTTGGCCGCCTGTTCGTTGCGGGCGGCGTCGTACTCGGCGTTCTCCGAAAGATCGCCGTGGCTGCGCGCCTCGGCAATGCGCTGCACGATCTCGGCGCGCTTGACCTTTTGCAGGTACTCCAGTTTTTTTACCGCTTCGTCGTACCCCTGCCGGGTCATGGGAAATTCTGCCATTTTACAATCCCTCACTTTTTCCCGCGCAAAAACGCGCGATCATTTAAAAGACGACCGTGATTTCCCAACTTGCGGAAACCACGGCGATCATTTTAACAACGGCATTATACCGCTTTTGCGCGGCATTGTCAACCCACTTTGCCCCGCTTGACCGATTTTTATTATTTTTTCGTTTTTGCGGCGGCGCGGGCGCGCGGGCGCTCTATTTCCCCGCGACCGTTTTTACAAACCGCGCAATGCGCGAAACGGCCTCTTCCAGCTCGGCCATACCCGTGGCATACGAACAGCGGACATGGTACCTGCCGCACTCGCCGAAGGCGCTGCCCGGCACCACCGCCACCTGTTCGGCGCGCAGCAGGGCGTCGGCAAATTCCTCGCCCGTGAGCCCGGTAGAGGCGACGGAGGGAAAGGCGTAAAAGGCCCCGCGCGGCTCGAAGCAGGCAAGCCCCAGCTCGTTGAACGATTTTACCAGAAAACGGCGGCGGCGGTTGTATTCGGCGCGCATCTTTTCGACCGAGGCAAAACCGTCGTCGAACCCGCCCGCAAGCGCCGCGGCGGCGGCATGCTGCGCCGTGCGCGGCGCGCACAGCATGGTATATTGGTGCACCTTTAACATGGCCTTGTCCAGCGCCTCGGGCGCGCAGGCATACCCGATGCGCCAGCCCGTCATGGCAAACGCCTTGGAGAACCCCGAAAGCAGCACGGTGCGCTCGCGCAGGCTGCCGAGCGAAGCGATCGAACAATGCCGTCCGCCGTAGGTGAGCTCGGCGTAAATTTCGTCGGAGATGACCAGCAGATCGTGTTTTTCGATGACGGGGACGATGGCCTCGAGCTGTTCCCGCGTCATAATACCGCCCGTGGGATTGTTCGGATAGGCCAAAATGAGCGACTTGGTTTTGGGCGTTATGGCCGCTTCCAGCGCCTCGGGCGTCAGAATAAAGCCGTTCTGCGACGAGCAATTCACCGAGACCGGCCTGCCGCCGCACAGCATGACGATGGGCGCGTACGAGACGTATGCGGGGTCGGGAACGAGCACCTCGTCCCCCTCCTCGCAGGTGGTGCGCAGCGCAAGATCGATCCCCTCGCTGGCGCCGACCGTTACGATGATGCGCTCGGCCGGATAGTCTGCGCCGAAGCGCTCGCGCAAATAGCGCGAGATGAGCGCGCGCAGCTCGGAAAGTCCGCGGTTGCCCGTGTACTGCGTGTATCCCTTTTGGATGGAGCGGATCCCGGCGCTGCAGATCTCCCACGGGGTCACAAAATCGGGCTCGCCTACGCCCAGCGAAATGGCGTCGGGCAGGCTTTCGACGATATCAAAATATTTGCGGATGCCGCTGGGCTTTAACTGCCTGGCCCGCTCGGTCAAAAACTCTCTCATGGCTGAACGGACAGCCTCCCCCGCCCCGGCTTGCCCGAGGCGACGGCGCCCTCGATCTTATACTTCTTTAAAATGAAGTGCGTGGCCGTGGAAAGCACGCAGTCGAACGTGGAGATACACTCCGAAACAAAGCGCGAGACGGAGCGGATGGAGCGGGCCTCCACGATCACCAAGAGGTCGTACGTACCGCTCATGAGATACAGCGTTTTCACCTCGTCGTGGCTGGCGATCTCGTCGGCGATGCCGTCGAAACCCGAGCCGCTCTGCGGCGTTACGCGCACCTCGATCAGCGCCTCTACGCACTCGTCCTCCTCCTCGTCGAGGTTGGTAATGGCAATGTACTTTACGATGGTGCCGCGCTTTTCCATGGCGCGGATCGCGGCGCGGACCGTTTCGACGTCCTCTTCCAGCATAACGGCGATCTTTTCTGCCGGCGCGCGGCAGTCCTCGTTTAAAATATCCAGAATTTCGCGTTCCAATTTGGTCATCGGTCGCCACCTCCGCAATATAAGTATGTTTATTATACCGCACGTACGGCAGCAAGTCAAATATATTTGCTTTTTTTGCCGTTTTTTCGTATAATACCCTTACAATGTTTCGCATATGGGCAAAAGTGATGCGGGAAGGGCACATCCTTCGACAGACGACGTACCTGGGCAAAGAGCGCTTTACGTACGCCGGGTTTTTCGGCTACCTTACGGAAATTTGCGACGAGCTGGACATTCCCACGCCCGTTCTGCTGAAGGCGCACCTGTTCCAATACGCCAAATTCAACCACGTGATCTTTCGCCCGGCCGATTTTATGGAAGAAGTCCCCTTCGACCGCCTCGTTCTGGAAAATATTTTATAGCGCGGCGCGGGCGCGGGACGGGCGGACAGACGACGGCCCTTTGTACCGCAAAAGCGGCGATCCCCCGCAAAAAACGGCATGCGGCCAACAAAAACCGACGTGTGATACGTGCGGTTTGTTGACATTTTGTACGATTTTTGTTATACTTACCGATGTAGTGCGCACAAACGGGACATGCATCGGAACGAGGCATGTGCCTGCGCGCGACCCTGTTATTTTGGGAGTTCCCCATGAAAAAGAAAAAGACCCTTTGGGTAAAAAAACGTCACGCCGCGGTATTTGCGTTTCTGCGCGCCGTTCTTACGCCCATCTTCCGGTTAAAATACCGCTATCGGGCGGAGAAGTCGTCCCTGAAGAAGGGTCCGTGTCTGATCCTGCACAACCACCAGGCGACCATGGATCCTTTTTTTGTGGCGGCCTCCTTCCGTCGCCCTATCTACTTTTTTACCTCGGACGATCTGTTCAACTTAAAGGTTTCGCCGCTGATCAAATTTTTGGTGGCGCCCATTCCCAAAAGCAAGTCGCTGGCCGACATGAACGCCGTAAAGTGCGCCCTGCGCGTACTCAAAGAGGGCGGCGCCGTGGCGGTGGCCCCCGAGGGGAACCGCACCCTTTCGGGCAGACTGTGGGAGATCTCGGATTCGATCGCCAAACTTGCAAAGCTTGCCAAAGTGCCCGTGGTGCTGTACAACATCTGCGGCGGCTACGGAACCGATCCGCGCTGGGGGCACGGCGTTCGCCGCGGAACCCGCTTTGAAGGGAGGATCGGCCGCGTCCTCGCCCCCGAAGACTACCAAGACCTCTCCGTCGCCGAACTGCACGCGCTGATCGTGGCGGGACTGGACGTGGACGATACCGCCTCGGGCGAGCGCTTTAAAAGCCGCTGCCGCGCCGAATACATAGAGCGGGCGCTGTACCTGTGTCCCGTATGCCATGCGGTGGGCTCCATTGCCTCGCACGGGGCGGGCTTTTCGTGCAAAGCATGCGGCACCGCCGCCGAATACACCGAGGAGCTGGCCATCGCCCCGCCCTATGCCGGCTACTCCAAAATATACGAGTGGTACGAATGGGAGCGCCGCGAGATCGCCGAGCGCGTGCTGCGGGGCGAACGGATCTCGGACACGGGTATCCTCTTCCGCGAGAGCATCCGCTTCAAGCGCAAAAAAAAGCTGGCGGGCGACACCGTGTGGATCGACCGCGAAGCCATTACCGTAACGGGAGAGGGCGCCGTCTCGCGCTATCCGCTGGCCGACATTACGGCCGTGACCGCCGTGGGAAAAAAGAAATTCAACTTTTATTACCGCGGACAGACGCTGCAAATAAAGGGCGACAAGCGCTTTTGTTCCATTAAATACGTACACGTGTTCGACGGCGTGCGCGCCGCACGGCACGCCGAACGACCGGCCGAAGCTCGGACCGAGCACGCCGAACGGCCGGATACTTCCGCGGAGGAACCCGTATGAGTTTTGCAGAACTGAACATTTGGACCTTTATTATGATCTTTGCCACGCTGTTGGCAAGCATGCTGCTGGCAAGCACGCTGAAGCGGTTTTTGCCCTTTTTGCAGAAGTCGCTGATCCCCGTATCGGTGTTGGGCGGGATGATCCTGTTGGTCATCTCCACCATCGTGTACTTTGCGGCGGGCGACTATTTGTTCAACCTGCCCGTATACGGCCCGCCTGCGGCCGACGCGAGCGATACGGACGCGGCCAAGTCGGGCATGCAGGTGCTGGAAATGATCACCTATCACTGCCTGGGCATCGGCTTTATCGCCTCCGGCATGCGCAACTCCAAAAAGAAGTTTACCAAACGGCGCGCGGGCGAAATTTTCGACTCTGGCGTGACTACCGTAAACGGATACCTCATCCAGGCGTTTGTCGGGCTTATCATCACCCTCATCGCCGCGTGGGCGATCAAGACGCCCGGACTGATCTCGGCGGCCGGCCTTTTGCTGGCGTTCGGGTTCGGCCAAGGCACGGGACAGGCCTTAAACTACGGCAAGATCTACGAAAACACCTACGGATTTACCGGCGGCTCGAACTTCGGGCTCACCGTCGCCGCCCTGGGATTTTTGGTGGCGTGCCTGGGAGGCGTCGTCTACCTGAACGTGATGCGCAAAAAGGGGAAAATCAAGATCGACTCCACCGCACAGCGCTCTACCCTTGCCGATTACGAGGACGAGAACGAGATCCCGGCCGTCTCTTCGATGGATAAAATGACGGTGCAGGTTGCCATTGTTTTGGCCGTATACGCCATTTCGTTCGGCATCATGTACGGGCTCTCCGCCCTGCTGCCCGGCCTGGCCGATACGCTGTTCGGCTTCAACTTCCTGATCGGCGTTCTGCTTACGGTGCCCGCCAAAGCGATCTTGAACAAGCTGTATGCAAAAGGCGTGGTAAAAAAGCGGGTGATCAACAATTACATGATGGACCGCATCAGCGGGCTTGCGTTCGACCTTATGATCGTTGCGGGCGTGGCCGCCATTCAGCTGCCCCTGTTAAAGGATTATTGGCTGGTATTGCTGCTGCTGGCCGTGGCGGGTACGATCGTCACGTTTGTGTACGTCAACTTCGTATGCAAAAAGCTGTTCCCCTCCTACCGAAACGAGCAGTTCCTCGCCTTCTTCGGTATGCTTACGGGCACGGCCAGCACGGGCATGATCCTGCTGCGCGAGATCGACGGCAGCTACCGTACGCCGGCCAGCGAAAACCTGGTATATCAGAGCCTGCCCGCCATCGTGTTCGGGTTCCCGCTGATGTTTTTGGCGCCGTTTGCGGCGAAGGACGACCTTTCGGCCCTGATCACCTGCATTATCGTGGGCGTCTGCTTTGTAGCCTTTAACATTATTTTGTTCCGACGAAGCGTCTTTAAAAAGCAATACGCAAAGGCCGCGGCGCGGCGGGCCGCCAAGGGCATAACGGACGAGGAGGACGGAACCCTGCGGGAGGCCGATAAGACGCTACCCCCCCCCGCAGACGTCGAAGCGACGTATGCCGCCGCGGAAGAGGCGCCCGCGGCCGAGAGCGCCGCACCGCCGTCCGCAGACGAAGGCGCGGAGATAAACGCCCCGCCCGACGCCTCCGAGACGCCGGACGAACGACCATAACGACCGCACAAGCGACCCGCCGATACAGTCGGCGGGTCGCTTGATCCATGCTCCTTCGCGCGCCGCGCGCAAAGTTTTTTGCCAACTGCGCATACTTGCGGCATGAAGCTGACGACCCTGTTCTGCTGCTGCGTACTGATCGCGCTGGGCATATGCGCCGCCGTATACGCGCTGTCCGGCCTGAATTTGCCGGCGCTTGTCTCCTGTGGGAATGCCGCCGTATACCGCTGTCTGCTTTCGCTGGGGGGCGTGGCGGCGTTATGGCACGTGTTTTGGCTGATCGCCTTTCGGCCGACGCGGCCGCTGCGCTGAAAATTGCTTGACGAACACGCGCCGACATGCTATGATTACGGTACGGAAGGTTTTCGGTCAACACTTCCGAATAAAAAAACCGAGGTTTTTTCATGTTCAAACACTTTTTTACCGCAAAGCGCCTCTGCCGCGCGGGCGTCATCGCCGCACTGTACGTGGCGCTGACCTATGCGTTTGCACCCGTCGCATTCGGCGCCTTTCAGATCCGCCCGGCCGAAGCGCTCACCCTTCTGCCGCTGTTCTTTCCCGAAGCGATCCCCGCCCTGTACGTCGGCTGCATCCTGGCCAATCTGGCCTCTCCCTTTTTGCTGTACGACCTTACGATAGGCCCGCTGGCGACGTTGGCCGCCGCCGTATGCACCTATCTGATCGGCCTTGCCTTCCGCAAATATACAAGAAGAGGCGCCGCCGCCCTGAAAGTGGGATTGGGCGGCCTGTTCCCCGTTTTGTTTAACGCCTTTGTCATTCCCGCCGTCATCGTATTTTTATGCAGCGACGGCGCCGACGCGACGATCGCCGTATATTGGGTCACGGTCGGCTCGTTTGTTCTGACCGAAACGGTATGGGCGATCGGGCTGGGCGTGCCGCTGTACGCGCTGATCGCGCGGCTGCGCAGGCGCGGCGTTGCCGCCTTTTGCGACGGAAAAAAGCAGACGGTCCCGCCCGCAGAGCCGACGGCCGATCCCCCCGCGCCGCCCGCGGCGCCCCGCGACGGCGCAGCGCCCCGCTCATAAAACAAAGACCGCATTCCTCCGACCGACGGGAGCGCGGTCTTTTTGTATGGACGAGCCCGCAATGGCTGCAACGCCCCATGGCCTTATGCCGAAGGATCGGCTATTATCCCCTGAAAGAAGGAAACGAGGCGTAATAATGAAGGAGCGGACGCCCCTTCCGTCTTGCCCACGGCAAGACGCCTCCCCTTTTTAAGGGGAGGCAGAGGAAAAAGAGCCTTCGACAAACCGCCTCTCCTCTTCAAAGGAAAACCGGAAAATAAAAAATCCGCCTTGCGGCCCCCGTTCTTTTCCAAGGGGACGGCGGAGGACGAAAGCCGGAGCCGTGCAAAAAACGCGTTGACGGCACGGTATCTGCAGGCATATCAGCCCTGCTGCGGCGAGGGCCCGAGCAGCAGGGGCAGCAGCTCGTTCAACGCGCGCACGACCGCGCGCACACGGTAGCCGGACGGAAGCGGCGCGCCCTGCGCATTGAACCACACGCAGTCCATTCCCGCCGCATTTGCCCCCGCCACGTCCGACGCGAGCGAATCCCCCACCATAAGGCAGCGCGCGGGCGCCGTATTCAGCGCGCCCACCATGCCGCCGAAAAAAGCGGCCGTCGGCTTGATCGCCCCCACCTGCTCCGAAATGAACACCCGGTACAGCATGGGCGAAAGCGCCTGCAGCCTGCCCGTCTGCATGGCCGTCAGCCCGTTGGTCGCCACGCAGACGCGATACTTTGTGCAGAGCGCGGCGATCGTCTCCCTTGCTCCGTCCACACAATGCCCGCCCGACGAGAGCGTATGCAAAAAGGCGCGTTCGGCCGCCGCACGCCCCGCCCCCAGCCCGTACGACGCGTCGGCAAACCGCATAATATCGCGCACATGGTCGTAATACAGTGCATGATAGCGCCGCTGGATCTCGGGCAGGTGTACGTTGTACAGCCCGAGATCGCCCCAATTGCGTGCCGAAAAGGCCCAGCAGGCTTCGATCATCTCTTCGTCCGCGGGCACGCCCGCCGCGCGGAACGCCGCACGAAAAGCGCGCCGCTCGTCGGCGTTGAAATCGAGAATGGTATGATCGGCGTCAAAAATAATGTACTCGTACTGCATGCGCTCCCCGTATGGCGTCCGCGCCCGTAAGGCGCGTACGCCATACGGACAACCCGTGTCCCTCCGCCCGCGATGTACGCCCCGCTCTGCGGCGGATGGCACCCAAAGACACGGACTACCAGTCCTGCTTTTTCAGACTCTTATCTTTTATATCGTCGTACTTTTCGAAGTAGCGGCGCTTCCACTCGGCCGGCGAGAGGGGGACCGCTTCGCCCTGCGCATAGGTCAGATACTCCTGCAGCTCTTCGGGGGAAAAATCCCCCTCGCACACCTCGCTGTCGTACCGTGCAAACAGACGCATTAAATCGTAATCGGACATACTTGCTCCTTGCGGCGCGCAGGCTTTCCACGGCCGCCCGCACTTATCCACATTCCGGATGTGGATAAGTGGACAACTTACACAAATCGGTTGACCGACGCGTCGTACGCGTATCCGGCCGCCGCCAGGCTCTGTTTCAGCGCGGCGCAATCCCATTCCATATCGTCGCACAGCGCTTCGGGCGAGGCGTATCCGTCCCGCAGCTTCATGTTGACAATGCTGCACAGCATTGCGGGGTCTTCCGGCATCTGCATATACGTTCCCTCGTATTTTTTATTATTATAGCACGTTGTCCCCAAAAAGGCAACCCGTATGCCGACCTCTTTCCCGCCCGCCGCTTGACAGCGGGACAAAAAAAGCCTATAATAGGCCTGATCGCAAACGTGCGGGAGAGGCATGATATGGAGGAAAATTTGGAGGAGCGACTGATCGCTGCCTGGGTGACCCTGACGGGCGTGCTGAAAAACACGCGCATGACGCAAGGCATGGTGTATAACGAGGCGATCGTAATGCTGGTTGCCTATAACCGCTACCGCGAAGACGGAAAGGGGCTGGTCTCTTTTAAAGAGATCGTCTCCGAGACGCGGATGCTGAAATCGCTCGTCAACCGCACCATCGACGCGTTGGTCGAAAAAAAGATGCTTGAACGGTGCGAAGGCCGGGACAAGCGTACCACTTTCGTGCGGATCCTGCCAGAGAACATCGGCGAATATCTGCGCGTACACGAACACTCCCTTGCACTTGCCCGCGACCTGACAAAAGTGATCGGAAGAAAGGACGCCGAGGCATTCGTGCGTATCGCCGGCAAGATTGCTGCTTACATCGACAACCCCGATACCCAATAAAAAACTGCGCCCGCGGGACACTCCCGCGGGCGCAGTTTTTTATTGGTCGCGCTCCTCGCGACCCGCCCGCGGCGCCGCGGCAGACGAGCGCAGGCGGCTGATGCACCAGCTCTTCTGACTGCAATACGGACACTTCAGATACCGCCGTTTGATCGTATGCGGCGCAAACAGATAGGCGGTAAGCGTCGGCACAAACTCCTTATTGCACTTCGGGCAGGTAAACATCTCCGTATCGACCGCCACAACGAGGATGGGGGCGATGACCGCCGCAACGCCCAAAAAAGCGCATACAATGACGGTAATGCGCGCCCAAACGGGCAGATCGCAGAATGACGCGATAAGAATAAGCGCGCCACAAACAACGATGCCCGCCCAAGCCGCCACATTGCAAATGACGGCCTTCGTTTCGGGGCGCGTTCTGTCGCGTGCAAAGCGTAAAAGCTGTTCTTCCGCCTGCGCGCGGTACTGTTCGTCCGTCGAAAGGCGCTCGCCCGCAAGCAGTTCGTTGACCGTGATGCCGAGCAGTCTGCATACCGGCAGCATGAGGGAAATGTCGGGCAGTCCGCGCCCCGTCTCCCATTTAGAGACCGTCTTTTCGGATACGCCAAGCCTTTCCGCGAACGCGCTCTGCGTCCAGTCCTTTTCCTTGCGCAGTTCCTTCAAAAATATGCCCGTCTTATTCTGATCCATGCCTGCCTCCGCCACCCTTTCCTTACGCACATTTATCATACCATATCCGCCGCAAAAATACCACCTGCGGAGCGCAGCGTTTTAAATTTTTTATAAAAACGGCGCAGGGACACTTTTTTCACGTCATCCACCGTTTTCTCCGCTGCGGATTTGAAACCGTTCGCGGAACGAGCGGCTTTCCGAAGGGGGTTTCAGCCGTAAATGACCGAGGGAAACATACCCGCGACAATAACATGCGCCGTAAAACCGCGGCGCGAAAGCAAAACATGATCCGCCGATGATGTTTATTGTACTGCATCTACGGCTCGTGCAGACATAGGCGGGACGGGCATAGCTCTTATACCGACAGCGTGCAGAATGCGCCTGTGCGATCCGGCAGTCGCGCAATCGTTACATGTTCCCCGTAAACGGGTCTTACGCCTTCCCCCGCGGGGAAGACGGCATGATGTGACGGATGAAGGGACATACGAGGAAACGGGTTTTTGCCGCCCCCTTCATCGCCGCCTTCGGCTGAGCTTCCCTTGAAGGGCAACTCTCCCCTCGCTTCCCTCACCGGTACAAGGCGGTGAGGCATACGTTCTGCAGACAACTCCTGCGCGGCCCCGTATTCATTTGACATTGCCGTCAAAAATCGTGACCGTCCGACACAAGAACGGCTGTCCGCTTGCGGGAGCACTCCATAAAAGCGACGCAATCGTACCGAAGAGATGAAAACGGACCGACGGGGAGAGTCGCGAAGGCGCAGGGGCGAAGTTCTCTTGCTCTGAAAAGTATAAAGAAACGGACTTCCGTTCCGAAGTCCGTTTCCGTGTGTAAAAGGTGGCAACTACCTATCCTTCCGGGCCGTTAGGCCAAGTACTTTGGGCGTAAGAGAGCTTAACTTCTGTGTT
>CALVPS010000018.1 GCA_944354035.1 uncultured Clostridia bacterium
CGTAAAGCAGGAAACGGAAAGGTTTCATGGGATACTACAAAAATTATGCGCGTTCTGAGAAATACCATCTATAAAGGAGTGATGGGATATAAAAAATCGCAGAGAAATAATTTTTTGGATCAGAAAACCATCATCAATCGGGATGAGAGTACTTACATGTATGTAAAGGGAAATTTTGAGCCGATCATTTCGGAAGAGCAATGGGAACATTGCAGACAGATCAGAGAGAGTCGCACAAGAGTGCGCCTTGTAGAAAAGGAAGGAGAACTCACCATTGAGAAAAAAGGGTTCAGAGTTCTCCAGGATATTTGGTCTCAAAGGTTACGCTGTGCCTGCGGTTCTTCCATGAGGAGAAATAAGTGGAGAAAGAGAAATGACGGAACAACGCCGGTGGGATACAGATGTTACAGCCAGTTGAATAAGGGAGCCAATCAGGTTTCAAAGGATAATACAATAGCCTGCACGGTGCATTCGGTTTGCGGTTGGAAACTTGAACTGATGGCGGAGATGATCTTTAAGAAGATCTTAAAGAATGAAAAGCTGTTTGATAGGGCTGTTAAAAAATTTATTGATTCACGCCGTATCGAGGAAAATGAAATCAAACGCATCAAAGGTGATTTTTACAATGAGATCAAGGCGATTTCTGGAAAGGTCAATCGCCTTATCGATATGCGCATGGAGGGGGAATTATCCAAAGAAGAATATCTTGAAATGCGCGGCAAAGTGGAAGAAGAAAAGAAGCAGGCAGAACAAAGGCTTGCAGATTTTGAAAAACAGGTGGAAGACAGAACAAATTTATCGGTTACCCAGGAAGAAGGGCGGGAATTGTTGACAAACATGATCAAGAGCGGGGCAAAGTTTGTGGAAGATTTGGTCAGTGTTTTTGTTTCAAAAATTCAGGTTGTCAGCGATACAGAATTCGTTTGGCTATTGTCATTTAACACAAGTGATGATATAATGGAAGAAAATAGTTTTGATTTGTTGGTTAAATACAATGACGCTTTAGCTTTTCGCAAAAAACGCAAAGAAATGCTCCGCGAAAACCAGTGGAGTGATTTGAAAGTTGATGTGCATTTTTAATAATAATTGAGGGAATTTCTATGAATTTAACGGATTCGCAAGAAAATCATTATTCTGAAGATATATTGTATGATGTTGAGCTATCAAAAGAACTCGCGGTTTGTTTTGCTGAATATAACTATTTTGATTTGTGTAATGCAATTTTTTGTATTAATGCGTGGCGATATAATAGAGCTCATTTGGAATTCTATCTTTCACTAAATTATGCTTTAAAAATATGTGGCAAAGATGGTACTAAGCCAATTAAGTCATATGGTGAATTTTGTATTTTTTTTGAAAGCCTGAAACCTAAATTAAATTCTGTATATGATGATGAAATTGCTCCAGATTTTGGAGATGTTAAAATATCATTTGATGACGAATTTTTTCCTGTATTTTTAGGAACGGGGCATAACTTTGTATTCCCCATTATGCAAAGTCTATACTCTCTATCAAAATCGTTAGATATAATAGATCCCATGAAGAATGTTTTACTGTATGTAAAAAATATGGTGGAACAGTTGAAGGAAACAAATTTATACGAAGGGCATAAAGATCTATTTACATTACATAAACCTACTGAAGCTTTTTTTAATGATTGTAGACAATGGTATATTATTTGTGATTTAAAAGTAGGTTCTAAGCTAAATTTTTTATCAAACGCCAATAGAGAAAAAATTGAAGAGACTCATTTCATTTTAGTCAAGGAAAAACTGTATCCACTATTTAATCCTAGTATTATAATTGATGCTTTTCATATTTTGTATCATGGTGTTGAAATTTCACAAGAAAAACAGAGTCAGATTGCAGATTATGTTTTGTATAAAACATTATATAGTAATTTTGATTTAAATCCCGAATCTGATAATTTGCTTATCCAAGTAGGAGTAGTTTCTGATTTGGAAAAACATAAGATAGTCGATGAGGTCTTATTTGATTTTTTCTTACGTAATAAAGACAAGGCGCTTCTTTTTATAAATGAAGATAGATTAAAAAATAAAAATATCGATACTCTTATTAAAACCATTGACGATATTGTGTCTAAAAAGCAATTAAAATTAGTTGAATTTAGTGGTACTGGTAAATGTCGAGTATGGGATTACTCATTATGTGATGGGATTAGTATAATAGTTTACGATAATCATATTATTCTGGAAAATGTATTCAAATTAAATGTGAATAATTTACCATCTTTATACTTGTTTGATTTGATAACAATCGTATATAGGGCTGAATGTGTAAGAGATATATGCAATTTTATACAATTATTTAGGAAGTTCAATTGGGAACAGCCTTTATTCGGTGGGCTGTCGGCACTATTTGAAGCCTGGATAAAACAGAATAAGGAACTGTTTCCTGGAGCGTTAGATGCAACAATATTAATTCCAGAACCATATATGGTTGAATGGGATGTGTTCGAAGATTATGTGGATTTAAATAAATGGTATCCATTTACTCATTACGAAAAAATATTTGACAATCCGTTTTGTTGGAGTGTTGTGAATTATGATAAGGGATACTTTAAGACTTTAGCTAATAACGCAGTTTTGGGCTTTGGAGGGTATTATAGGAATGTTGCTAATTCATATATATTTTTTACTTTCAATCTAATGTTTGAAGATATTAACGAGAAATATGATGCAAGGCATGAAGCTATAAGAATGATTGAAGACATAAATTGTCGTAATTTTGTATTATTTGAAAATGCTTTGATTAAATGCGGATTATATGATTTTAATGGAGTTCGTATAATGTATATGCCTATAAAATATGCTGAAACAGTTGATAATACGGGCTTTCTTCGACAAAACAGAAAATATATTTATAGTGATTATACTATTAATGATGGCATTTTATTTATAAGATATGCAGTAAATGAAAGTCAACTCTTCAATGATCTGCTTTCAGTTAAGGATAAATCGGTAGAATGTGAATGTGTTGTTGAATTGCTGTCGTGCATGGAAAAAACTGATCTTATTGATTTTAAGAATTTAAAGCGAACTATTTATACTCATCGAAAAGATAAAAAAGATATTGCTGCTTTGCAATTTGAGTTAAAATACTATTATTCACTAAATAATAGTGGGATAATTATTAATGATGAATATTATGCAAAAGTCAGAAAATTAATAGCACAGGATTGTAAAGAAACTAACATAGAGAGCAAAATATATTCTGCTCATGAGGCTACAGATGTAATTAGAAAGTTGCAACAGACGGTAATTCCACGTTTTGAAAATGCAGTGTCAGAATATAGTAAATATGATTTACATAAGTTGCTTTTATCTGAATTGGCTTATAATATTCATAACAAAAATTTAAATTATAAACGATATTCTATAAATAATGACAATAACATGAGTGATATGGCTAAGGAGGTAACAGGTAAAAATATAATAAACATAAGAGAGCAGAATAAAGATAATATCCGTGATCTTCTATATTTAATAGAAACGAACTTAGCGGTTACTCACAATGGGAATAAAATGGTGCCTTTAGAAGACATGAAGTATTTGATTGCTTATTCACATTGGTTAATGGTATTGCAAGATGGTTCGGATAATGCTCATTACAATTTAGCTGAAGTCAAGATTGAAATTGAAGATGATTTCAGAGTTTCTACGATTGTATCGGCAGAGCAGCAACGATTAAGTGAAACAAGGCATAGAAGGACATACGATAATGAGGATTATCGTCCTAATTTAAAGGACGATAAGGATATGTTTAATCAGGCTGCACAATGCTTTTATGCTGATACAGGTATAAAGCTTGATAAGTTGTTTTTAATATTAGATTATTT
The DNA here is from genome assembly GCA_944354035.1 of uncultured Clostridia bacterium. Taxonomy (GTDB): domain Bacteria; phylum Bacillota; class Clostridia; order Christensenellales; family Borkfalkiaceae; genus Gallimonas. The sequence goes on from CALVPS010000018.1 coordinate 3,860, forward strand.
AAGTAAAGAATTCAATTTTACATTTAAAACTGAAGAAATTCCCGATGTGTTTAGTTTGTCTACGGCAGAGGTAAGGGAGGATATAAGGAACTGGTTAACTGATAATTTGTCAGATAATGAGATAGAAGAAGTCTTAAATGCTCTAAATTATTTAGTAATAGATGAGTTAAAAATTAAAACTGTTAATGGAAAGAGGGAAGACTTTATTCCAATATGGCAACGAGAAGGTAGAGATAACCAATTTATTGTACGGCCAGTAATAAGAATGGGTGAAAATTTAATTTTCTCTCCTGCTGTTATATATGAATTAAAAATAATGTGGGAATTTGGTATAATAAATTTCTATTTGCCATATGAGTATGGTTTAGGAAATCTAAAAAAATTTCTTGAAAAATGGAAGTCTGAATGCGAAAGACGAATGGAAGTCGATCTTGAGACTTTTATGAAAGAGCAAGGTTATATAGTTAAAAGAAATTTACAACTTCACAAGTTTGACAAAAAAGCCGGTCATCCTACAGATTTGGGTGACTATGATGTATTAGCTATTGATAGTATTAATAATATAGTTTGGAACCTGGAATGTAAATTTCTTAATTTGGTTGGGTCACTAAGAGAATATTATAATCATCAATATTCATTTTTTATTTCTAACAAAAAAGATGAGAAGTTTGCTAGGAGGATTTCATATCTTGAAGACCATTTACCTTGTATTTTAAAGGCATTTGGTATTTGTAATGCCGAAAAATACACTATCAAAAATTATATGGTTACAAATAAAGTGTTTTATGCAGATATAAAAACGGTAAGCTTTGAAATTATTTCGTTTCATGAGCTTAAAAGATTGTTTCAGGTTTAAATAGATAAAATACTGAAGAAGGAGATAGTTGAAATCATGTCAGAATCTGAAATTGAGATCAGGGTTGTTATTGATTCTGGTACGGGGACAAAATTTTTACAAAGGAATACGTTTATTGTTAAAGAGTATCAGCGAGGATATCGATGGGAACCTGCCCAAGTTGTTGCTTTGTTGGAAGATATTTATGAATTTGATACGCAGAATAACGTTTTAAGATATTGCCTTCAGCCCCTAGTCGTCAAAAAGTGTGCGCCATTGAACGACGGAAACAGGTTAAGCAAAAAATTAAGCTGTCAAACATATGCAACTGGTGAAGAAGATTCTGTTTGGGAACTGATTGACGGACAGCAGCGATTGACGACTGTTCTTCTTATTCTGGCTACTTGCTATGAGGGCAAAAGCAATAAATTGCCTTACGATATCGTCTATGTGAACAATCGTAGTGAAATAGACGATTATTATATTGACAGAGCGAAAAAGACTATTCAGGAATGGTTTAAACAGTTTGATGAGCTTTGGGCAGACGATGTACGTTATGAATTGCAACGAAAAATTCACTCCTACATACAATTTATCTGGTATCAGGTTCCCGACGGAGCAAAGTCGAATGAGATCTTTACTAAGCTGAATATGGGTAAAATACCTTTGACCAATGCAGAACTGTTTAAGGCGCTCCTTTTGAGTTCGGACGGAGCCCAGTGTAACAATAACTCGGGCGAATCACAGAGAGATAAGATTGCTGTCGAGTGGGACTTTGTCGAACAATCGTTACATGATGATAATTTCTGGTATTTTATATCTAATGAGGATTCTCCAGTAGAGACGCGAATAGACTATCTTCTCAAACTTTTTGCTCTTACCAATGTAAATAACTCGGCTGTACAGGGGAAGAAACTAATAAAAAGCGACAGACTTTTCTCGTTTTTAGTCGTGAGTGCAATTATCGATCAGGCTAAGGCAAAGGGTAAAAATAATAACGAAAACACACAAATGGCACAAGTTAAGGCAGCGGAAATTTGGGAGGAACTTGTGCGCATTCATGATACGCTTCATTCTTGGTATGAAAATAATTTGTACTATCATAAAATCGGTTTTTTGATTGCTATAACGTCAAATCCATTCGATGTCATTCAACCGTTGATTGCTGAAGCGCAAACAAAGAGCAAGTCGGAGATATTAAAAAGTATTGATAGTAAGATAAAAGATGTATTCAAGGGCGTTGATTTGGATAAACTTAATTATAATAAAGCAGGGGACAGAAAGTGTATCCGCAAAGTTCTACTCTGTTTTAATATCTATACAATGATAAATAGCCATACAAGCAATCGCTTTTCCTTTCATGAGTATAAGAATCCGACTCTTGTATGTAGTGGTAACGCCACTTCGTCATCTGTCGGCAATAAAAAGAAAAGTCGCGGCTGGGACGTGGAGCACATCCATGCGCGCGCAGAAGACGAAGAACTTATAAACGCTACGCCTGACATTCAAAAGGCAATACTAAGTGAGCTTAAAGAGCAGTTTTTATTTGTTGGTTATAATGACGGTGCTAACAAAATTGACAAGCTTATTATACAATGTCCGACTGGAATTAAACCAGATGAATTTATTAAAGAGTATAATAAATTATGCGACAGGTGTGGTCAATTCAATGAAAACGGGCTGGGGAATCTTGCCCTTTTGGATGCAGAAACAAATCGCTCATATAAGAATGCTTTGTTTGCAGTCAAACGGAAGACAATTATTGAGAGGGATAAGGGTGCGGTCTTTATTCCTGTCTGCACAAAAAATGCATTCCTAAAAATGTATTCCAATGAAGTAGGATTAAAGAACATGCAACGTTGGGACACTGTTGATGCGGAATGTTATTTGGATGAGATTAAACGAGTGTTGATTAAGGAGGCTCGAGTATGTCAAACGGAAGTAAAGTAAGCTTTTGGCGTTTTATTACACAGTCGGGCGTTAATGAAATTGATATACCAGCCATTCAACGAGATTATGTTCAAGGTAGGAGAGATGAAAAGATTGAATTTACACTCAATCGTTTGCTTAATGATATTTCCAATGCTTTGTATACTATGGAAATCCTTGATCTTAACTATGTATATGGAAAACTTGATAATAAAAAGTTTATTCCAATTGACGGGCAACAGAGATTGACGCTTCTTCTGTTATTACATATATATGCGTTTGCGGCAGAAGGAAAGAGTGCAGAGCTGAAGCGACTCCATTGTTTTAAATACAATACTCGAGAGACAACTCGTCGTTTTTTGACTCAACTTATAGATCATTTGCCTGAGTATTTTGAAAAGGGTAATGATAAGTTGAGTAGTTTTATCATGGATACCGCTTGGTTTGTGTCGTCATGGGAACGTGACCCGTCAGTTGCTTCATTTTTGGTTGTACTTGAAAAGATTGATAATTTATTTAAAAATAATACTATCGCAGACAAGCTTATGGCAGACGATTGTCCGATTACATATATGGGGCTAAGCATCAATGATATGGGGAATGAAAATGATCTCTATATAAAGATGAATGCGCGAGGAAAGCCGCTGACCGAATTTGAAATTTTTAAGTCTGATCTCTTCGACTATGCCGAGTCACTTGTGAAACCCGAACACAATAATATTTTTAGTATGGAATTCTGTGAGCAGTTCGAGCTTCAGGCTGATACGGAATGGATGGCGCTTATCTGGAACACGTGTTCCTGTTCCGAAGCGTGTGGAAACCCTGCTGATAGGTGTGACGATTATTATTTGAAGTTGCTTCATCAGTTGATACTTAATTATATTTTACCTGCTCAGTCGTCAGCTAATAGAACAACTGATGCTAAAATTGAAAAAGTGTTAAATAACAGCGACTTCTATAATTTTCATAATTATCGCGAAATTTTCGAAGACAAAACCTTGAATGTATCAGGTGCTGGATCCATAAGAAAGATAGAGTCGACATTTAATTTTATGCTTTGGCTCTATAAAAGCAATAGGGATAGACTCAAAAACTTATTTGACACCGTTTTTGATAAAGCGGTAAAATCAGAACGTAAAGAACGCGTCATTTTGTATGCAGTCACCGCATATGCGGTCGTTATGGAGCAATATGATTTGCTTTCATTCGACCGTTGGATTAACATTATTACAAAGCTTGTAAGGAACACGGAGATTGATACAGATGAGAAGTTTTGCAATTCATGCAATGCTGTCGAAGCCATCGCAAGAGATTGCTGCAAAGACACAGTCGGTTATTTTGCCGCAGTGCCCACAATAAAATTCTTTGATGGGTATCAAGTGAGTGAAGAAATCCTGAAAGCCAAGCTAATAAAGTGTTGTTCTGATTGGGAGCCGACGCTCAAGCAAGCCGAGGGAGATACATATTTTGATGGACAGATAGGTTTTGCACTTCGATTACAGGGAATTAATAACGATTCGCTTCCGCTTGATGAAACGGCGCATAAAGATGCCGTTCAAACATTTGAAAAAAATTGGGAGACGATCCAGCAGCTTTTGAATAAAAATATGATAGCTGAAAAGGACGACCTTCTTAAGAGGGCATTGCTTACTTTCGGCGACTATTCCATTTTGGCAAATTCAAGTTATACTTTCTTCTTTGAGGGTGGAAACCAATACTTTACATGGAGAAGGCTTTTGAGGGAGCAGAAGTCCTTTGATGTATTTAAAATATTTTTCAATGAGTATAAGAAAAGCGGTGTTTCTATAGGGGTGCAGACGGAAAAATGGCTGAATGATTGCATTGATGCTTATCAAAGGCAAACTGATTTCGATTTTCACGGCTTACATGACGGGACAGGTGAACTTTTATATAATCTTGTTCATATTAGCGGTTTGTTTGAGTATATGTGGAAAAATCGTTTTAATATCGACATGGGAAAGTGTAAGCGTGTGATCTTATATCAGAGAGAAAGACTGAGTGCAGAATACGTAGAAGCAATGAGTTATGCACTATATTGTCGACTGAAAGATAACGGTTTAGATGTTGAATATAATTGTGGCCGTGGGTACCTGACGGAGGACAGTTCCCGCACGTTCCTTAAGAAAGTCAATGGGAATGATGTGGATATTGAATACCACGACGGTCAGTTCTATGACAATAGTCTTCCATTAAAAGATGATGATAAGCCTGTCAAGACTGTTGAGGATGCCTTTAAACTTCTCAATGACCAATTTTTTGATAAGCAAGTTTCTAAAAGTCTATAGTGTGAATATTTATGAAAAAATACTTATCTTAAATGTTCACGATATAAAATAAATAAGTGGGACATTGCTTTATTATAGTTAACTGTTCATTTCTATTCAAATTAATAAAGAGTGGTATTTTTCTTAAAAATGGGCTCAAAAGTGGTATTTTTCGCTCAAAAAGTGGTATTTTGGGCGATTTCGCGGGTGACCCCGAACCTAACACTTTGAAACAGGCGAATATCAAAAATCCCCGCAAGTAAGCCGGGGCAGCAGGCCGAAGCCGCCTTATCTTTGCAGGGGGCGGCGCGGACAGACAACAAAAGCCATAAGGCGTAAATTTACGTTGGAACGCGTGCAATACGCCCGCCCCCGGGGGGCGGGCGTATTAAATTTATCGGACGCAAAGACCGAGATCGACACGGCGTTCTTTTACAGCGGAAGAGGAAACCATGAACAATCAGATTTTTATAAGTTATCGCAGGCAGGACGGCTTTTATCCGGCATATCTGCTCTATAAAGAACTGATCGGGCAAAATTTTACCGTATTTTTTGACTTAAAGAGCTTGAGAACGGGTGTTTTTCCGGATATTATTCGTCAAAACATAGCAGACTGCACCGATTTTATATTGATCGTGTCGCCCTCGACTTTTTCGGAACGCATTTTTCAGCCCGACGATTGGGTGCGCAATGAGTTAGGGTTCGCATTAAAGCTGAATAAAAACGTGGTGCCCGTGTTTGTCAACGGCTCCATTCCCGATCGCCTGCCCGACGATATTGCAGGGATCAGAAATCGCCAGGGGCTTCAGCAGATCGATCCCAATCTGATCAGCGAGAATTATAAAAAACTGATCGACGAGCGATTGATCTCCAGGCCGCAGGAAAAACTGCTTTCCTGGAAAATGCGGCGGCATTCGGCGTACGACGTCAATTACGGGGACGAAAAAGCGCGATTGGCGGTGCAGAGCAAAAATGCGTATGCAAGCGATATGAGCGTGCTTTCGCGCTATGGCGGCGGGATCGTTTTGGATGTGGGTTCGGCGTTCGGGACGGTGACGGTTTCCAGATTCCGGGACGAAAAATACACCAAGGTTTACGGGATCGATCGCGTTGAACAATGCGTGGAGTACGCCAATCTTCACGCTCCCGAAAAGTTTGAATTTCTTACAGCCGATCTGGAAGCGGCCGATTTCCGCACGAAAATGCAAACGTATATGCGGGAGCGCGGCATCGAGGGCTTTGATATCATTTTCTCCTCCCTCGTACTGCATCATTTAAAAGATCCCGATCAGGTGCTGCGCAATTTAAGGCGCCTTTTGGTAAAGGGCGGGATCATGGTCGTTCGCGGTTCCGACGACGGCACCAAGGCGGCCTACCCCGATCCCCGCGGTCTGATGAAGACGATCATCGATAAAACGCTGGCCTGCCCCAATACCTCCGATCGGTTAAACGGTCGAAAAATTTATCATTGGCTTACGGAAGCGGGCTTTTCCGAGGTAAAAATGTTCAGTTTCATGCGGGACACTTCGGGGATGGATATGGACGACAGAGAGGATCTGTTTCGTGAAAGTTTTTCTTATCGCCTGAATTATTTCAGAAAGGAGTGGGAAAGTCACCCCGAAGATGCGGAAAAGTTCCATGCGTTCGACGAAATGGAGACATTGCTTGCAATGTTTGAAAACGAGTTCATGAAAGAGAGCTTTTGGTACGCCGAATACGACTATATCGGCGTCGGAAAGCGGTAAACGGAAATGCGTTTTGGCAAAGGATGTCCCGCCGCATAAACGTCCTTTTTGCGGTATGTCGGTCAGGACGGAAATATTTTGTCCGCTTTGTTGACTTTTTCCGCCTGCCGTGTTAGAATAATTTTGCAGAGAGGGCGGCAGGCTTGCCCTCCCCGCGTTCGCCGTCCGTCCGTGTCACCGTTTGGGCGGCTTTTGTGTTATCTGCGCGGGGGCGGGGGCCTTGTAAGGAGAACGCAGATCGTGCAACAAAGCGGCCGCCCGGACCCCGGGCGGCCGCCTGTATCGTATAAAAAAGCCCGCGGATCGGTTTCGGATACAAGATAGGCTTTTCCGATGAGCAGAACGGAATTGAAAGCGCGTTATAGGATCGGATCCGTGCCATCCCTTATAAAGGGGTGCGGCGAGCGCAGCGAAGCGGGAGGGCCGTAAACAGGGGACGTTGATAAAAACCCTTTCGCCTTGCCTGCGGCAAGCCGCCTCCCCTTATAAAGGGGAGGTAGGGGAAAAGAGCCTTCAGAAAGCCGCCTCCCCTTGCAGAGGGGAGGCGGGGGAGGGGAAGGCATACGGCCCGTTTACGGGTCGCAAGGAACGATTGCGTAACGGTCGGGCCGTTTCGGGCGCGGTTTGCGCGCAGGCGGTAATATGGGGGCTTACGGCGCGTCCCGCCTATGGCGGCGCGAGCTGTAGGCAAAGGAAAATGAAACACCACCGGCATAGCCGGTGGTGAATTATTGCGAAGGGGCTTTGTTCAGCCTATTCCGAGGGGTTCATCAGATCGCACAATTTTACCAGAATGTTCGATACGGGGAAGGCGGCCAATACAATGCATACGATGTACAGCACTTGCGTAAAGCTCATTGTGACCGAGGACCATCCCGTGTATACCAATTCGCCCAGGAAGGGCACGGCCAGCACCAGAATGGTGACGCCCACCGAGACGGCGTAGATGGCGACGCGCAGCAGATTGAACGGCTTTAAGATGCGGAACAGCACCACAAGGCCGCCCGCGGTGACCGCCAGCACGAACAGCGGGTTGATAAACTGCTTCAGGCCTTCGCTCGTTTCAACGCCGATCCTGAATGCGTCGAACTCTCCCGGCAGTACGGTGACGCCCACGTATACGGCGACGATGCACAAGATCAGCGTCAGCGCGCCGGGGATTGATCGTGACAGGACAAACGGGATAAACTTTCCTTTCACCCGCTCTCCGTTCGGCTGCAGGGCCAGGATCACGGAGGGAAGGGCGGTGACCAGCGTTTCGTACAGCAGCATGTTGTTGGTGGTAAACAGGTACTGTTCGCCCAAAATAAAGCAGAACGTCGCCAACAGCACGGTGAACAGCGTCTTGGTAATGTACAGCGCCGCGCTCGATTTGATGTTGTTGATCACCCGCCGCCCTTCATACACCACGTTGGGCAGGTTCAAAAAGTTGTTGTCCATCAGCACCAGGTGCGAAACATTGCGCGCAGCCTCGCTGCCCGAGGCCACGGAAACGGCACAGTCGGCCTCTTTCAGGGCTAAAATATCGTTTACGCCGTCGCCCGTCATGGCCACCGTGCTCCCCTGTTTTTTGAGCGTGCGCACCAATATCGCCTTTTGCTCGGGGGTCACGCGGCCGAACACGGTGTACTGCGTGGCCACGTTTTCCACTTCCAGGTCGGTCAGGCCGTCCAGCGAAATATATTGGCCTGCGTTCTGCACGCCCACGCGCCGCGCCACTTCGGAGACGGTCACGGGGTTGTCGCCCGAAATGATTTTGATCTCCACGTCGTTGTCGCGGAACCACTTTATCGTCTCTATCGCGTCGGCGCGGATATTGTCCGCCAGCGTGATGATGGCGACGGGGCGGAACAGCGAGGGCAGCCGTTCGCCGCTGATGGGGTTGGGCGAATAGGCCAGCAGCAGCACGCGCAGTCCCGCCGCGGCGTACTGTTTTACGATCTTGTCGATCTTTGCGGGCATGGGGCGCAGCACAAATTCGGGTGCGCCCATGGCAAACGTCCCCGTTTCGCCAAAGGTGACGGCCGAAAGTTTGCGCTTGCTCGAAAAGGGGATAACGGCCGTCGCCTGCATGGTGTTTGCATGCCCGAAGCGGTTATAAAGGGCGATCGAGGTCTGATTGTTGTCGTCCAGCGCCGACAGCATGTTGCTCATGATCTCTTCCAGCGAATGGTCGGTATAGTTGTTTAAGATCATGCAGTCGTTTACCGTCATTCTGCCGTCGGTGATCGTCCCCGTCTTATCCAGGCACAGCACGTTTACGCGCGCCAGCATCTCCAGGGAATACAGATCCTGCACCAGCGTCTGTTTTTTGGCAAGTCGCATCACGCCTACGGCCATGGCAAACGAGGTCAGCAGCAGCAGGCCGGAGGGGATCATGCCGATGACGACCGCGCACGTGTACTGGATGGTGTGACTTATGTCGGCATCGGTCGCCTGCCAGTTGACATAGAACATGGCGGCCGCCACAAGGGGGATGAGGATACCGATGATGCGGATAAACAGCCGGATGGAGTTCATGATCTCCGAGCGCGGTTTTTTGTACTTTTTTGCCTTGGAGGTGAGGGAGTTTAAATAGGTAGCTCTGCCCACCTTGTCGGCGCGTACGCGGCAGGCGCCGCTCGCCAGGTACGAGCCTGCGTACAGCATGTCGCCCGGCGCCTTTTTTACGGGTACCGATTCGCCCGTCAGCAGCGATTCGTTTACTTCTGGATTGCCGTCTAAAAGGATGCAGTCGGCCGGGACCTGCTGCCCCGTTTCCAGCAGCAGAATGTCGTCCAGCACGATCTCCCGCACGGGGATCTCCGTCTTTATGCCGTCGCGCACCGCCTTTGCGCTTGCCGAAATGAGGACGGAGAGTTTGTCGATCTGTTTTTTGGCCAAAATTTCCTGGATGATGCCGATCAGTAGGTTGGCGCCGAAGATGGCGACGAATAAAAACTGACCGAATTCCGCCTGCGCGTAGAGCAGCGCCAGCGCGACGATCAGACACAGCAGGTTAAAAAAGGTGCAGATGTTTCCGACGAAGATGCTTGCATAGGATTTGCTGTATTTTTTGTTGACGTCGTTGAACAGCAGCTGCGAAAAGCGGGTCTCCACCTGCTCGGCCGAAAGCCCCCTGTCGGGCGAGGGGTCAAAGCGCTCCACCTCTTCGGGCGAGGGGATGTGCTTTGCCTTGCGAAACTTTTTCATCAGCGCCTTACGCGATTTTTTATCGGCGTCTACGGCATGCGACTCCAGCATGCGCGAAGAAAAACTCTGTTTTTTCCGCTTTTCCGCCTCTCGTTCGGGCGCTTCGGGCGCGCCGCTTTCGGTCGGAACGGCCGCTGCGGATCGAACGACCGCTGCGGCGGAAGCTTGTTCGGGCGCTTGTTTCGCCTTCGTTTCGGGCGTTTGGGGCGCGGCGTTTTCGGCCGGGACCGTCGCGGTTAGGGGCTGCGGTTCGGGGAGGCCGGTCATTTTCGATGGTTTGCGTTCTTTCAAGGCAGTTCTCCTGCGGCGGCCGTAAAGGACCGTCCAATCGTATTATACACGGTATGCGGCAAAAAGTCAAAAAAACACCGAATGCTTTCGCTTTTTTTTACAATCGCCCTTTCCCCCGCGGGGAAAACTTGCATTTTGACGCGGAAGGTTGTATAATAGAAAAAAACAGGATCGGAAGGGATACGTATGATCGATATAGCCGTTTTGCGCAGCGACCCGGAGCGCGTGCGCGAAAACATCCGCAAAAAATTTCAGGATAAAAAGCTGCCGCTGGTCGACGAGGCGTTGGCGCTGGATGAAAAAAAGCGCGCGCTGCAGACGGAGGGCGACGCGCTCCGCGCCTCGCGCAATGCGCTCTCCAAGCAGATCGGCCTTCTCATGCGCGAAAAGAAGGCGGAGGAGGCAGAACGCGTCAAGGCGCAGGTCAACGCCGACGCGCAGCGCCTTTCCGATATCGAGCGGGAGAGCGACGAGGTGAGCGCCCGGTTAAAGGCGGTCATGATGCGCATCCCCAACTTTATCTCCGATCAGACGCCCGTCGGCCGCGACGATTCCGAAAACGTGGAGCGCCGCCGCTTTCTCGAACCCGCGGTCCCCGCGTTCGAGGTGCCCTATCATGTGGATATTCTGGAGTCGCTTGCCGGGATCGATCTGGACAGCGCCAGAAGGACGAGCGGCCAGGGCTTTTATTATTTGACGGGCGACGTGGCGCGCCTGCATTCCGCAGTGCTCGCCTATGCGCGCGATTTTATGATCGGCAAGGGTTTTATCTACTGCATCCCGCCCTTTATGATCCGTTCGGACGTCGTTTCGGGCGTGATGAGCTTTGAAGAGATGGACGGCATGATGTACAAGATCGAGGGGGAGGACCTGTACCTGATCGGCACCAGCGAGCACTCCATGATCGGCCGTTTCATGAACACGACGCTCGACGAAAACAAACTGCCCTTAACGCTTACCAGCTATTCGCCCTGTTTCCGCAAAGAAAAGGGCGCGCACGGGCTGGAAGAGCGCGGCATTTACCGCATCCATCAGTTTGAAAAACAGGAGATGATCGTTATCTGCAAGCCGGAGGAGAGCGAGCTCTGGTACGACCGCATGTGGAACTACACGGTGGAGCTGTTCGTCTCGATGGGCATCCCCGTCCGCACGCTGGAGTGCTGTTCGGGCGATCTGGCCGACTTAAAGTATCGCAGCGTGGACGTAGAGGCGTGGAGCCCCCGTCAAAAGCGGTATTTCGAGGTGGGTTCGTGTTCCAACCTCACCGACGCGCAGGCGCGCAGGCTGGGGATCCGCTATAAGGGCGCAAAGGGCAGCGCGTATGCGCATACGCTGAACAACACGGTGGTGGCGCCTCCCCGCATGCTGATCGCCTTTTTGGAAAACCATCTGCAGGCAGACGGCAGCGTGGAGATCCCGCAGGTGCTGCGTCCGTACATGGGCGGGCAGGAGAAGATCGTTCCCCGCAAATGAAATACGTGTTTTTCGACATAGAGTGCGCCTGCGTATTTAAAAACGTGGCCAAGATCTGCGCATTCGGCTATGTGATCACGGACGAAAGCTTCCGCGTGCTCGCACGCGAGGACATCCTGATCAATCCCCGCGGTAAGTTCCATTTGACGGGGCGCAGAGGGGGCGAGGGGCTGGTGCTTCCCTACGAATACGAGGACTTTAAACGGTATCCCGCCTTTCCCGCGGTGTACTCCCGTCTGCGCGCCATTTTAGAGGACAAGGAGAGCGTCGTGCTCGGGCACGCCACTTTGAACGACGTAAACTACCTCAATTTGGAGACGCGGCGCTACCGACTGCCTTCTTTCCGATTCGAGTACCACGATACACAGTTTTTTTACATGAATGTAGAACGCTGCTTCGGCAAACAGCCGGGGTTGGGGGCCATGGCCGAGGCGCTGCAGGTGGAGTTTACGCCGCACCGCGCCGTAGACGACGCCTATGCCACCATGCGCGTGTGCGAGGCGCTGGTCCGCCGCGAACAGACGGATGTGGCGGGGCTGGCGGCCCGCTATGCCATCCGCGCGGGGCGCATCGGCGACTATCAGATCCGCCAGCCCGTTTCGCAGGGGCTGCGGCAGTATTTGGCCGAGCGCGACGAACAGCGCGAGGCGCGCGCCAAGGCCCACGAAGAGTTCTATCGGTACGTCAACAAGCACATGCACCGCCGCAAAAAGGGCGGCGCCCTGGACGGCAAGGTGTTTTGTTTTGCAAAAGATGTGGAGGAGGAGGTGCCCATGTCGGTGCGGCTGGTGGCGGCCATCTTCGCCTCGGGCGGACGGTATACTTCGCACCCCTCGGAGTGCAACGTGTACATTGCCCGCGGACAGGGCGGCGTGCGTTTTCAGAACGCCGTATCGGGCGGGGCGGCGTTTATTCCGCTGGAGCGGTTGGAAAGCGCCTTAAAACAGCTATGAAATTGCCGGAAGCCTATCTCTCCCGCATGCAAAAAAGGCTGGGAACGTCCTTCCCCGCCTTTTTGCGCGCCTATATGCAGCCCGCCGTGCGCGGCGTGCGCTGCAACACCTTAAAGCTCACGCGCGAAGAGCTGCTGCACGCAGGCGGCTTTGCGGATGACCCCGTTTTGTGGGAGGAGAACGGACTGTATACCGACCGCGAAAAGCTCGGTGGACTGTGGACCCATCACGCGGGGTTGTTCTATGCGCAGGAGCCCTCCGCCATGTGCGCCGCGCCTTTGCTGCAGGTGCGCCCGGGGGAGGCGGTGCTCGATCTGTGCGCCGCGCCGGGCGGCAAGACCACGCAGCTGGCGGCGGCGATGCAGGGCCGCGGGGTGCTGATCGCCAATGAATACGTGTACGACCGTGCGCGCGTGCTTTCGCAGAACGTCGAGCGCATGGGCGTGGTCAACTGCGCCGTTGTCAGCGCCGATCCCGCGGCGCTCTCCGCGCGTTTTGCGGCGTGTTTCGATAAGATCCTGGTGGACGCGCCCTGCTCGGGCGAGGGCATGTTTCGCAAGGACGCCGCCGCCGCGGAAGCGTGGAGCGAGGCCGCGGTGGAGCGATGCGCCGCTCGTCAGCGCGCCATTTTGGACGAGGCGGCGTCCATGCTGCGGGCGGGCGGACGTCTGGTGTATTCCACCTGTACGTTCGAAGAGGCGGAAAACGAGGCGCAGGCCGAGGCGTTCGTGCGCCGTCATCCTGACTTTGTGCAGGAAAAGGCCTGTCTGCTGCTGCCGCACGAGGTGCGCGGCGAAGGGCATTTTGCGGCCGTGTTCCGGCGGGAAGGGGGCGCGTGCCGCCGTCCGCCCGCCTTTTCCGTGCGCGGCAGCGGCGCGGCGGAGCGGGCGTGGCGCGACTTTGCCGCAGACTTTTTTGTGCGTCCGCCGCAGGGCACGGTCACAACGCTTGCGGACGGACGCATGTACCTGCTGCCCGAGGGGCTGTCCGCGCTTGCGGGGATCCCGGTCCTGCGCGCGGGGTTGGAGCTGGGCGTGTTCGACGGCCGTCGCTTTACGCCCGCGCACGCCTTGGCCATGGCCTTCGGCGGCAGGGCGTTCACCCGCTTTGCGGAGCTCTCCGGGGAGGAGGCCGAGCGCTTTTTGCACGGCGAAACGCTGCCCTGCGGCGGGGCGGGAGGTTGGTGCGTAGCGGGGCGGGAGGGGTATCCGCTGGGGCTGGGAAAGGTCTCGGGCGGCATGCTGAAAAATCACTACCCAAAGGGACTGCGCAAGTACGGTGCAACGTGACGGCGCGTTCTTTTTACAGAATATGCGCCCGCGCTCATGACGCAGGCGCGCCATAGGGGTCAAACGGTCCGCGTAAGCGGACATTTTTTGTGCCGTTTTGCGCCGCGCCCGCCCTACATGGGAGTGCCGCGCCCGCAGCCGTGTTTGTTCAAGGCAAAGAAGTGCGCCGCCGAAGCTCCGACGACGCACTCACGATAGGGAGAATTGTGTGGGCAGACTTAACGATCGGCTTGCGGCAGCGCGCACGCCTTTTCGGCAGGCGCCGCGTCCGATCCTTCGCTTGTCGCATCGGGCGTGTCCGCTGCCTTTTGCGCAGCCAGGAAGGGGCGGTTTTGACGGGCGGCGATCACAAACACGGCAATGCCGACCACAAACAGGCATACGATGGGAATCGCGCCGAAGTTTACCGATCCGGTCGCCTGTGTGACAATGCCGACCAGCAGCGTCCCCAAAAACGCCGCGCCCTTTCCGAAGATATCGAGGATGCCGAACAGACACCCGGAATGTTCTGCGGGAATGATCTTGGCGAAGTACGAGCGCGAGAGCGCCTGGACGCCGCCCTGGAACAATCCCACGGCGCCGGCCAGCATCCAGAACTGCCAGGCGGCCGTCATAAATACGGCAAACAGCGCAATACCGGTATAGGCGCAGATCGAAATGAGGATAAGAATATCGTTGCGCACCTTTTTTGCCAGTTTGCCGAAAACGATGGCTGCGGGGAAGGCGATGACTTGCGTCAGCAGCAGCGCCCCCAGCAGGCCGGTCGTTTCAAAGCCCAGCGCCGTGCCGAACGAGGTGGCCATGTCGATGATGGTATATACGCCGTCGATATAAAAGAAGAACGCCAGCAAAAACAGTAGAATGCCTTTGCGGTTCTGTACGCCGGACTTGGACGAGAACACCGAAAACAGCCGCTTGAAGTTGGAACGCACGGCGTGCGGCGCACGCTCTACAAAGTGCGTCTGTCGGTACTTTAAAAAGAGCGGAAGGGTGAATCCCAGCCACCACAGCGCGTTGATCAGCAGTGCGATGGGCATGGATACGGAGGCGTCGAGCGGGGAAAAGTTGATCAGCGCGATGCCGACCAAAAAGGGAAGGCAGCTGCCGATATATCCCCATGCGTACCCCTTGGCCGAAATGTCGTCCGTGCGGCGGGGCGTGGTGACGTCCACCAGCATGGAATCGTAAAAAATAAGGCTTGCGGAGTAGGCGATCTTGGCAATGATAAATATGATAAGAAAGGCCAGCCACGGCATGGGGATGCCCATAGCGGCACAGCCCGTAATGCCGATGATCGCACTGAAGAAAAACAGCGGTCGCTTCATGCCGCGGAAATCGCTGAACGTCCCGAGAATGGGGCCCAGAACGGCCACGCACAGCGTTACGATGCTGGAGGCGTACCCCCATATGGCGGTGGCGTCGGGATCGCTCACCCCGTCGCCCACGGCCAGAGCATGAAAGTAAATGGGAAGTACCGAACTCACCATCAGCGTAAAGGCCGAGTTTCCCACGTCGTACAAGATCCATCTGCGCTCCATTTTTGCGGTAGGAACGGGCGTTTTCACAGCAAGACCTCCGATTCGTAGTTTGAATAAAATGCCCTGTCCAACGGCGCGTCGCCGTCAAGAAAGGCGCGGTAATTTTGTATCAGCCGTTTCGCCTTGTCGTGCGCTGCCCGAAAGAGGGGAATAAGCGCCTGTGCGGCGCGTTTGTGCGCGTCGGTGAGGACGGCGGGGATCATCATGCCGTGCATGGCGTCGTAATTTTTCGTGATCCGCAAGATCGTGTCGATCATGGCGCGCTTTGCCTTGTACGGGGCGCGCAGCAGGCGGTTCAGGCGTTTCATGGCGCGTACGGCCCGTTCGGCCGTGCGTTCCGAAAGGCCGCAGTAGGCGGCAAAGGCGCTAACTGCGCCCGCCTCGGCGGTCAGATGCGCCGCCGGGTCGGCATATAGGGGATCGAATCCGTCCTCCTCCAGCAGAATGCGATCGAAGCCCGATTCCACCTCGGTGTGCGAAAGCCCGGTCGCCCGCATCTGCGCGGCCACTTCGGCGTGACAGGCGCTGTCCAGCGAAAAGTGGCATATAAATCCGTATAAAAAGGCCGTATCGGCGGCAAGACGGCCGCGCTTGCGCCAAATATCGCGCGCAGCGACAAAAAAGTCGGCGGCGCGCGCCTCGTGCAGGCGGTAGCCGACCGCACTTACGGCGTTTTCGCGCAGCGGATGATAGTAAAACAGCGGGTCGGGGCCGTGCAGTCCCAAATAAAAGGCGGCTTCCTGCGCGTACGGCTCAAAAAACGCGTCGCGGGGCAGGGCGCCTCTTACGGCCTCTCCGAATCGTTTGTGTGTATAAGCGGCGGGCATATCGTCTCCTCGCATCGTTCCTCCATAGTATAATGGATATCAAAAAATAATTCCTCACAAAAATCTGTACAAGTTGTAAAAAAATTGTAAAAAATTACGCCGACCGCCCGGTTTGTTTAAAAGATCCGCGTTCCCGTCCTCAAACACATGGCTGCGGCGGCGCGCTCCCGCGCGGCTAGAGTTTTCTTTGCGACGAACGGCTTTTTTGTCCGCGACGGTTGAACGAGCGGCATTTTTCCGCTTCCATCGATCGCTGTTCGACGGACGAACCGCCCGCGGCATCCTGCCCCTGAAAGCCTTCGTCGTGAAAGGGGGCAAGGGGCCAAAAGCGGCTTTTTCCCGCCCTTTAACAAAGTATAAGGCGAGCGGAGCAAGCCGAAGAGGAAAAAGACGGCTGCAACAAACGGCCACCGGCATAGCGGGCGGTTGTTCGGGTCACTTCGCCTGCGGCGCGTGCTGCCATAGGCGGGGCAAGCCGTACCTCATATTCCCCGGCTTTGCGCAAGCCGCGCCCGGGATGGTCCGGCGGTCATGCGATCACTGCCCGCCGCCCGTAAACGGCTTTTTTGCGCTGAACGCTCTTCCCCCGTATCTTTGCTCCGTTTTCATGATTTTTTCTTTTCCGTCTCTTTTTTCCCTTACTGCGATTGCCCCTTCTCTTGTCCTTTTTTTTGCGCATCGATAAAGCTTTTCTTGGACCCGCGGACGCTCCCCGGGTTTTTGCATACAAAAAACCCGCCGGCGGATCGTTCCGTCGGCGGGTGAGCCATCGTGATATTATTCGTTATAAGGATCGTTTTCGTCCTTGGTCGCCTCTTCGGGCGGCGCCGCCTTTACGATCGGCTTCGGCGCGGGTCTGCCGTGCGTTTTGTTTACAGGCGCCGTCTTTTTCTTTTTGCCGAGCAGTTTGCCGAATCTGCGGGCGACGATCAGAACGATCGCCACGATGAGTACGGCCGCAAGGATGCCGGAGGAGATGATCATGGCCACGTTCACATCGCCTGCCGGTTCCGTCGTCTCCTCGTCGTCGGAGTCGTCCGATGTCAGCTGATCGGCCTCCACCGTCACGTCGGTGGCCGTATAGTCGATAAAGATCGAGTGCGCGGGCGCGCCCGTCTGTGCGCCTTTCGTGTCGTCGTAGCGCAGCCACGCGATCTGTTCGGCGTAGGCCGACTGTTCGTACGAGCCATAAGGGTCGCCAAGCGCCTCCTCGTCCGTCGAGGCGTCGTAGCGCAGGTACGAAACGCTGTCGTAGAAGGTAAACGTGTAGTACAGCGCCAACGTGTCTTTCAGGTTGGAGGAGAAGTCGTCCGCGTCCACCAGGTTATCGGCGGTCTGCTTCAGCTCGTCCACCGCCTCGCTCAGCAGGGCGTCGTAGGTGGTCACGCTCTCCGAGGAATAGTCGTCAAAGAAGACGTATCCGCCGGCGGGGATGCCGTCCGCGGCATTGTCGCGCGCGCCCGCCCATACTTCCAGGCGGTACTCCTTGGCCCGGTTTCCGGTGTGCAGATAGAACGAAACTTCCGTCCAGCGGCCTGCGTTTTCCGCGGTCCCCGTCACCGTGATGGCCGTGCGGTAGGCGTCCGAACTTGCGGGCGCCGTGTAGCGCACGATGGAAGTGCCGTCCAGCTCGGTGGGCAGCGTCTCCACGACCTGCGAATAGGAGTATGTTTCGGGCGCGGTCTCCGTGCGGTAAGCGTAATACTTGCCGTCGTGGCAGTAGTAGGCGATGGTGCCGTCGTCGGTCACCAGGTTGCCTGCGTCGTCCGTTTCGTAATTGTGCAGATTGGCGTAGTACTTGCCGTCGTCGGCTCCGGCGCGCGTGTACAGACCGTTCTCTTCCAGGTAGAACAGCGTATCCTCACGCGGGCTGAAGTCCTTGTCCGTCGGGTCGCCGTTTACAATGTTGCCCTCGTCGTCGTACCAGTAGGTCACCTTCGGCAGCGTGGGTGCAAGCGACGTTGTAAAGCCCGCCTTCACGTCGGAGGTGTCGATCAGGTAAACGGTGGCGGTTGCGCCGGCCGAGAGCTTGACGCGTACCGAGATGCGGCGGTAGGAGTCGGCCGCAAGGCTGGTGGAGCCCGCCAGGAATCCGTAGGAGGGCGCCGCCTCGGCCGCGGTGTTCACAAGGACCAGCGGCTGGTTGGCAACGCGGTTTTCGCCGACGCCGCCAAAGATGTTGCTCCACCACGTCTCCCCGTCGGAGGCGCCGCCCGCGATCGCGTCGAGCGCACCCTTCCAGGGCGTCTGCGCCGCGTCGAGCGCCATATATTCCGCGGCGGACGAGGCGTTCAGCAGCCCCGTGTATACGCCGTCGGGCAGCTTGTTCGGGGTGCCGTTTTCCACCATGACGTCGCTGCCCGCCAGCACGCCTTCGAAATTGGCGGGCACGGCAAGGCCGCTTTCGATATCGGAGGTGACGGAGGCGTCGTCGAACTTTGAATCGTTGTCGACCGCGCCCGTCAGCGTAACGACCTGCGAATAGGTGCCGGAGGAGGCGTAGTTCATATCCGCTTTTGTCATTTCGCGCGTTTTAAAGTCGGTAAAGGCGGCATAGCCGTCGCCGTATGCGCCGAGCGCCGCCGTCGCCACGTCGGTGGGCCCGAAGGTGAATTCCAGCGTAAACGTCTTTTGCGTGTCCGTCTCGTTGGTGACGAAGAAGAAGCACTGTACCCAGCCGTCGTAAATATCCGTGGTCTCGTCGTCGATATCCACGGTGGCCACCGTGGTGGAGTCGAACGGGTCGATCGAAGTGCGGTTCTCGCCGTCGACCAGGGTGATGCCCGCGCCGCTCTTGCCCGTGCGGATCTCGCTCGTTTTTACCCGGAACGAGACCATGATGCGTGCGTCGGGTTCCAGCGTAAAGGCGGGGGAGGAGAGGGCCGCCGTGTAGGCCGCGCCGTTGGTGGACATCAGCAGCAGCACCTGCGCGTCGTCGTCCGTCGCGTCTCCGCTTACAAAGGGATAGCCGGCAAAGTCCTTTTCCACGATGGGCCTTAAATACAGGTTGTTCGTAGCTTTCAGCTGCGCATACGTCATCAGGGCGGTCACGCTTTGCTTGTTTTCCGCTACGTTCGCGTCGCCGATGTTGCTTTCGATCTTGGAGGCGAAGGTAAGACTGCCGGAGACCTCTTCGGTCAAGCCGAACGAAATGTCGTCCGCGCCCAGCGCAAGGCCGTCGAATTCCGCGGACAGATCGAGCGCAAAGGCGCTCTCCGCAGCGAGGTCGGTGGCGTCGAACACCTTGCCGTCGGAGGGGGTGTCGATCGCGCACTTTACGGTATCGCTCAGGCTGCCCGTCGCTTGCGCATATGCCTCGTCGGAGATGATCTTACAGGTCAGGTCGTCAAAAAAGGCATATCCGTCCACCGCGTGGTAGCGGTCGGTCGAAGAACTCTTCCCCAGGCCCAGCACGATCTTGAACGTGGTCTCGGCAAAGGTGTTGGCGCGTACGTACACCGTGTACTGCTTCCAGCCGTTGTTTTCGGTGACGTCTTTCGTGTTGATATTTTCGATCTGCATCTGGGTCAGCGTTTCGCCGCCCACCGTGTTGGTGACGCCGATATAGGCGCCCGCGCGTTTGGTAACGGGGGTGTCGTTGTCGGCGTAGTAGTGATAGAGGTTGCTGGTCTTTACCCACACGGAGACCTCGGCCGCCGTACCCGCCTCCAGCGTGATCGTGGTGCCGGAGGTATAGTACTGCCCCGTGCCGCGGGCGTTGTTGTCGTCGCGTTCGTTGTGGATCATCAAAACGCTCGTTTCGGGCGTTTCGTCTTCCTCCTCGTCGTCTGCGGCGGCGCTGTCGCCGTGCAGCGTAAGACCGCCCTCGATCTCGCCGAGGTTCTTTACGTCGTCAAAATCGATGGAGTACTGATAGTCGGCGAACAGCTCGGCTGCGGCGGATTCGTCGTCAAGGTCGTCGATCTCGTCTTCGAATGCGTCGTAAAACTGCAGACGGTCGTACAGGGTCACGGTTTCGTCGTTCCAGTGCGCGACCGCGTCGTCGATCGACGTAAACTCCCTGCCCTGCGTCGAAAGGTAGTTCCACTCGGCGGCGTTTACGATGCCGGAGGCCGCGTCGGAGGAGGGGGAACCCGCCGTAAACGTCCAATTATCGGGCGAGTTGATCAGGTCGCGCTTTTCGTCAAGCTCCTCCACGTCCATTTCTTCGTAAAATTCAAAGTTGCCGTTGCGGATCAGCTGCGTATCCGTGCGGGAGACCGACTCTTCCTCGTCCTCGTCCGAAGAGGAGGAGGTGTCGGCGCATGCGGCCATGGCGCCCAGCGCAATGCCGGCCGAAAGGGCAACGGTGCACACCGCAAGGGCGCGGCGGCGCCAAAGTTCTTTTTTAAAATACTTTGCCATAAAAAGTTCCTTATATGCGGCCGCGAGCCCGGAGGCGTCGGCCGTTTTTCACAATACTTTTCTATTTTAATATAAAACGAGGCGATACGCAAGCAATTCCGCGTGAAATTCGAGACGAAATCGTGCAAAACAGGGAAAAATTTTTGCGTACGGGGCAAACTTGTAGCAAAGCGGGCAAGGAGGGGCTTTTTATGAAACAGACGCAAAAATACTGCGCGCTGCGGCTTGCGGGCGGCGCCGCGCTGGGCGCGGCCAACGGGGTCTTCGGCGGAGGCGGGGGCATGGTGGCCGTGCCGCTGCTGGAGCGGCTGGGACATCGCGGCGCGGCGGCGCACGCCACGGCCATTGCGGCGGTGTTGCCCGCCTCGCTGGTGAGCGCGGCCGTCTATTTGTGGGCGGGGCTGGTGCCTTGGACGGTGCTGCTGCCCGTGGCGTTGGGCGTGGCGGCGGGCGGTTTTTTCGGCGCAAAATTACTGCCGCTGCTGCCGCCGCGCCTGGTCTCGCTGCTCTTTGCGGGACTGATGCTGCTTGCCGGGGCGAAGGCGTTGTTTTCATGGCATTTGTAACGCTGTTTTTGTGCGGGCTCGCGGGCGGGCTGCTGGGCGGCATGGGCATGGGCGGCGGCACCGCGCTCATCCCGCTTCTGACGCTGTTCGGCGTGGAGCAGAGCGTGGCGCAGGGGGTAAATTTAACGGCATTTTTACCCATGGCGGCCGTGGCGCTCTCCGTGCACGCCGGAAGCGGTCTGGTGCGGGGGCGCGGGCTTTGGGCGCTTATCCTGCCCGCGCTGGCCGTTTCGGCGCTCGGTTCGCTGTTGGCGGCGCATCTGCCGAACGCCGCGCTGGAGGCGGCATTCGGCGTATTTTTGATCGTTTTGGCGCTTTTCCGTCTACGGAAAGCGGTCATGTCGCCCGAATTTTCGCAAAAGATACAAAAATAATTTTAAAAAGGGTATAGACAAAGCGCGGTGCGTGTGGTAAAATGGGTTAGAGTTCAAAACAGAATAGGGGTATTCTCGCAAGCAAGCGAAAACAAGGCAGGGCCCCGCGTTCTCCCGATCGGACGGGCAGTCCGAAAATTACACGCGAAAGGACGGGAACGGAATGGAAAAAACAGCAATCGGCGACGCGGAAGTTCGGCCGGCGGAAAAGATCGGGATCATCGATCTCGGTTCCAATTCCGCGCGGCTTGTGATCGTGCAGCTGTTTGGCGGAAATCACTTTATGGTGGTCGACGAGCTGAAAGAGAGCGTTCGCCTGGGGCAGGATATGGATCGGGACGGCTTTTTAAAACCGCAGCGCGTGTCCGAGACCATCCGTACGTTAAAAATGTTTAAGCGTCTGTGCGACGCAAGCGGCGTGGCGCGCATCATTGCGGTGGCCACGGCGGCGGTGCGCCGCGCCAAAAACCAACGCTCGTTTTTGGACGAGATCCAGGCGACCTGCGGCATTAAAGTAGACGTCTTGTCGGAGGAGGAAGAGGCGACCCTCGTGTACCGCGGCGTCATCAATTCGATGGACATCCCCAAGGGGATCATTCTGGAGATCGGCGGCGGCAGCACCAAGATCATCTATTACAACCGCCGCAGCATCCTGCATTATGCCACGCTGGCCTTCGGTGCGGTCACGCTGACCGATCTGTTTGCCGACGAAAGCTTAAAGCCGGAGGAGCAGACGGCCAGGATCGAAGAATTTTTTACCGAACAGTTCAAAAAGATCGACTGGCTGGCAGAGGTGGAGCCCGACGTGCAGATGATCGGCGTGGGCGGCTCTTTCCGCAACCTGTACAAGATCAACCGCCTCGTGCGCAAGTACCCGCTGAACACCGTGCACAACTATTCGTTCGCGGTGGAAGACTTCCGCTCGATCTACGAAATGGTGCGTGTTTTGGATGTAGAAAAGCGCAAGCGCATCCGCGGCCTTTCGCCCGCCCGGGCCGACATCATGCCGGCGGCTTTGGCCATTATAAAGGCGTTTACCGACTATTTGCACATCGAATCGTTTACGATCGGCGGCTGCGGCCTGCGCGAGGGCATCATGTTCAACCAAGCGGTCCCCATGACGGTGGAGCGCCCCATCCTGGACGTTTTAAGCTATTCGCTGAATACCCTCGTACGCTATTACGGCTGCGACGAAAAGCACGTGGAGCACGTGGTGCACCTTTCCATCCAGCTGTTCAAGCAGCTGCGCGTGCTGCACAAGTTCCCGCGTATCTACTTAAAGGTGCTTAAAATTGCCGCAAGCCTGCACGACTGCGGCCTGCGCGTGCGCTACTACAACAACCAGCAGCACAGCCGGTACATGATCTTAAACGCCGGCATCTACGGGGCCACTCACCGCGAGATCGTGCTGGCCGCCTTTGTGGCGGGCTGCCATAAAAAGGAAGACATCAACGCCGCCGAGTGGGCGCGCTACAAAGATATCGTATCGGAGGAAGATATCGATATCGTCAAAAAGCTGGGCGTGCTGCTGCGCATCGGCGAATGCCTCGACCGCAGCGGCATGGGCGTGGTGACGGGGATCAACTGCGACGTTTTGGGCGACTCCGTGATCATGAAGACGGAGCTTGCGGGCGACGCCGCGCTGGAGATCGCGCAGGCCATGGGCGCCGGGCCCGATTTTAAGCGCACCTTTAAAAAGAATCTGGAGATATTGTGAAGCTGATTTTGGCCAGCAATTCGCCGCGGCGCCGGGCGCTTCTTGCGCAGATCGCGCCGTCGTTCGAGGTAGAGTCCCCGCGCTTTTCGGAGGAGGCCGCGGGGCTTTCCGCGTGCGAAACGGCGCGGGCGTTTGCCTGCGGCAAGGCGCGGGAGGTGTTTTTGCGCTTTCCGGACTGCGCCGTGCTGGGCGCCGATACGGTGGTGGCCCTGGACGGCGAGGTGTTGGGAAAACCTGCCGACGCGCAGACGGCGCGCCGCATGCTGCGGCGGTTGAGCGGCAGGCGGCATACGGTGTACACGGGCGTGTGCCTGTGCACGCCGGACGGCGAGCGCGCCGACACGGTGCATACGTACGTGTGGTTCAACGACCTTTCGGACGAGCTGATCGAGGCATATGTCGCAAGCGGCCTTCCGCTGGACAAGGCGGGGGCGTACGGCATACAGGACGGCTATCCGCTGGTAAAAACGTACGAGGGCAGTTTTTCCAACGTGGTGGGGCTGCCCGCGGAACGGGTGACGCGCATGCTGCGCGAGGCGGGCGTTCTGCCGTAAGGGCGGCGGGCCGCGACGTTTTGCGCGGCAAACTGTGAGGTACAGAGGAATAAAGGATGTTAAAACTTGCGATCGATTTCGGCACGTCGTTTACCAAAATTTATAAGATCGGCAGCGGGATCGTGCTGGCGGAGGCCACCTGCGTCACGGTGCAAAAAGAGACGGGGGAGATCCGCGCCTTCGGCAACGAGGCCAAGCGTCTTTTGGGCAAAACGGCCGAGCTTACCGACGTGTGCTTCCCCGTGTACGAGGGCGAGATCGTCAACGAGCGTTACGCGGCCGCGCTGCTGGAATACTTTTTAAACAAGGTGGTGCGCCGCCGCTTTGCGGTGGAGGTGCTGTTCTGCGTGCCGTGCGCGGCAAGCGCCGCCCTGCGCGAAAAGTACTTCCGCGTGGCGAAGTCGGCGGGTATTTCGCGCGTGACGTTTGCGGAGTCGCCCTACCTTACGGCGCTGGGGCAGGATGTGCCGCTCTCCGAGTCGAACCCCGTGTTCGCGCTCGATGTCGGCGCGGGCAAGACGTCGGCGGCGGTGTTCTCGCTGGACGGCATCATCGCAGGCCTTACGATGAACGTGGGCGGCAACAACATGGACGTGCACATCATCGACCACATCGCCGAGACCTTTCATTTAAAGATCGGCTCGCTCACCAGCGAAAAACTCAAGAACACGGTGGGCAGCCTCATCGAAAACGACAATCAGAGCACCATCGTCAACGGGCGCGACGTCACCACCGGCCGCCCGCGGTCGGTCTCCGTCTCGTCGGCGGATATCGCCTTTCCCGTGCGCATCTACGTTGATAAAATTTTGGAGTACGCCGAGCTGCTGTTAAAAAAGCTGCCGGCGGAAGTTTCGGCCGTCATGTGCAAAAACGGCATTTTTTTGGCGGGCGGCGTATGCAATCTGGCGGGGTTTGCCGATTACGTCTCTCAAAAGCTGCAAATGGAGGCCCACATGGCGGGCGATCCGCAAATGGCCGTGGTGCTGGGCGGCGGCAGGGCCGTCGGCAACGCCGCGCTGTTGCATAAAATTGCCATGGAATAGCGCGCAACGGTTCGGTTTTTGGCCCGCGGCAGGATGCCGCGGGCCTTTTTTTGCCCGTTTGCCGGGGCGTGGCGCGGAACGAGGCGCCCGTCCGCAGCCCGTCCGCAAAAACTGAGGGCGTGCGCGCAATTTTTTTCCGATTCGCTTGACAAAAGGGGGGGGGTATGCGATAATGATGGTACCATATTGTACGGGGAAAACAAGATTTGTCCCGTAATATCATTAACAGGAGGGAAACATGAAGAAAAAAGGCATTTTGCGGGCGCTGCTGATCGCGCTTACCGCGTGTTGTCTTGCGTTTGCCTTTGCGGCGTGCGCCACGCGCTACACCGTAAAGTACGACCCGGGCGAGCATGCGGCCGACGATGCAACGGTGCCCGAGACCGCAGAGTACGAGGAAGGCACGGTGATCGAACTTCCCGCGGCTCCCGCGGCCGAGGCCGGCTGGCAGTTCGACGAATGGTCCGACGGTACCGCTACATATGCCGCCGGTGCGGAGTACACGGTAGAGGGCGACGTCACCTTTACGGCAACGTGGTCCCAGGTGCCGCCCGCGCCCGTTGAATACACGGTGACGTACGCGCTGGGCGAAAACGCCGCGGCGGACGCCACGGCTCCCGCGGCGCAGACGGTGGAAGAGGGCACGGCGATCACGCTGCCCGCCGCTCCCGCCGCAGCCGAAGGGTATGTGTTCGACGGCTGGTACG
>CALVPS010000019.1 GCA_944354035.1 uncultured Clostridia bacterium
GGGGGGCTGAGCCGCGTGGCGGGCGCGCAGGCCGCGGCGGGCGATATCGTATGCTCTTCCGGTCTGGAAAAGATCAACATCGGCGATACCGTCTGCGCCGCCGATGCGGTGGAACCCGTCGCTTTTGTTAAAATTTCCGATCCCACGGTAGAAATGATCTTTTCGGTCAACGATTCGCCGTTCGCGGGCAAAGAGGGGAAATTTGTCACCACCCGCCATCTGCGCGACCGACTGTACCGGGAGCTTCTGCGCGACGTTTCGCTGCGCGTGGAAGATACCGACTCGACGGACGCTTTCCGCGTGAGCGGACGCGGCGAAATGCATCTGTCTATCCTCATCGAGACCATGCGCCGCGAGGGCTACGAATTTCAGGTGAGTTCGCCCAAAGTATTGTATAAGGAGATGGACGGCCGTCGCTACGAACCCGTGGAGCGCCTCATCGTCGACGTACCGGAAGACAGCACCGGCCCCGTGTTTCAGAGCATGGGCGAGCGGAAGGGCGAACTGGTGCATATGAACGCGATTGGCTCGCGGATGCGGCTGGAATTTTTGGTGCCGGCGCGCGGTTTGTTCGGCTATAAGAGCGAATTTTTAACGGATACCAAGGGGGAGGGCGTTATGAGTTCGGTCTTCTTTGAATATCAGCCGTACAAGGGTGAGATCGTCCGCCGCGCCACCGGTTCGCTCGTCGCCTTCGAATCGGGCGAAGCGGTCACATATGGGCTGTTTAACGCGCAGGGCCGCGGTACGCTGTTTATCGGCCCCGGTACGCCGGTATACGAGGGGATGGTGATCGGATTTTCGCCGAAGGATGAGGATATCAACGTAAACGTGTGTAAGACCAAGCACCTCACCAATACGCGTTCCTCCGCTTCGGACGACGCGCTGCGCCTTATCCCGCCCAAGCGTCTCAGCCTGGAGGAGGCGCTGGAATTTATCGGCGACGACGAGCTGCTGGAGATCACGCCTCTCAACGTGCGCATCCGTAAGCGCATATTAGATAGTGAATTGCGGGCAAAGGCGCGCGCAAAAGCAAAATTACAGGCACAATCGTAGTACTATGTTACGCATACTATAAAAAATTCCGCTTCACGCGGAATTTTTTTTGTACGGCGGCATACAGTAAACCATGCAGAAACCCGCAGTACCAAGCGTGCTTACCATCGGCGAAGGAAAAATTTCGGTAACGGGGGTCGCCTCTGTAGAGACGTTCACCGACCGTGCGATCGTCTTGCTGATCAACGGCCGACGGCTGAAGATCGACGGCGCAAAATTCCGCGTCCTTTCTTTTTCGGAAGGCAGCGGTGCCTTTTCCGCTGCGGGCGAGGTATCCAACGTGCGCTTTGGCGCGGGCGCAAAGGGGATCGCCGCCATTTTTCGATGAATCATAGCGATCAGATCTATGTTTTTTTGGTTTCCGTTTGCTGCGGTGCGCTGGGCGGCGCGGTGTTCGATGTGTTTTTTTTGTTCCGCTATCCCTTCCGTTCGCGCGTCGTGCGTAATGTGAGCGACGTCCTGTTTTGCCTGGCATTTGCGGCCGTCTATCTGGTCGTCTCCGTGGCGGCGGGACTGCCTTCGCTGCGTTTTTATGCCTGTCTGGGCTGTGCCGCGGGGTTTGCGCTGTATTTGAAAAGTTTGCACAAATTTGTTGCTTTTTTTGCGGAAAAGCTATATAATTGGATAAAACATAAAATGCAAAAGGGAAAAAACGTATGGCGAAAAGGCAGGGCTCATCCCTCTCGGAAGAAAAATTTAAAAAAATCGCAGTCGGCGGCACGGTAGCGGGCGTTCTGCTCTTTTTATGTCTCTTTGTCATCCTCATCGTACAGTTTGTGCAGATCGGCGTGCGCAAAAAAATAGAGGCGGAGCTCGACCGCGAAAAGGCGCGCTACGAACAGCTGATCGCAGAAGGTCATTCCCAGCTTGAAATTTACGAGACCGAGCAGGGCCTTTACGAGCTTGCGTTAAAATACGGCTGGATCACACCGAGCGGAAAGTGAGTAAATGCACATGAAGTACGCGGTCATCGATATCGGTTCCAATTCCGTTCGCCTTATGCTTTGGGCGGACGGTCCTTTATATAAAAGCATATGTACCACCCGCCTTGCCGAGGGGTTTGCGCACAGCGGCGTCCTCTCACAAGACGCCATGGAGCGCACCTGCCGCGCGGTGCTTTCGTTCGCGCGGGAGGGGGAGCGCGTCGGCGCGCGGGTGCTGGCGTTTGCCACGGCAGCCGTCCGCTCCGCCGCAAACGGCGCGGCGTTCTGCAAAATGCTGCTCGAACGCGGGGTCGCCGTCGACGTCATTTCCGGAGAACGGGAGGCGGAACTTGGTCTGCTGGGCGCGTTGGGCGGTGCGTCCGGGGGTGGGATCGTCGACCTTGGCGGCGCAAGCACGGAAATCTGCGTGCGCGCGGAGGGGAAGACCGCGTTTTCCGTCAGCCTTCCCGTCGGCGCCGTGCGCCTGCTCGACCGCTGCGGCCAGGATGCGGCGCTGCTGCGGCGCGCCGTAGACGAGGCGACCGCCGCCGTTGCCCGTATGACCGTTCCGGGCAAACTGTATGCGATCGGCGGGACCGCCTCGACGCTGGCCTGCATGCGCCTGGCGCTCCCCGCTTACGACGCTTCACGCCTTAACGGAGCCGGTCTTCCCGC
This sequence comes from uncultured Clostridia bacterium, assembly GCA_944354035.1. Classification (GTDB taxonomy): domain Bacteria; phylum Bacillota; class Clostridia; order Christensenellales; family Borkfalkiaceae; genus Gallimonas. The sequence goes on from CALVPS010000019.1 coordinate 2,655, forward strand.
CGATTGGCTGCACGATACGGCAGAACGACTGTTGCTGCTGGGCGTTGAGGAACGGAAGGCCATTGCGGGTATGGACGCGCGCCGTGCCGATGTCATTGCCGGTGCGACTCTTTTGCTTGCGTCGATCGCCGACCGGCTGGGCTGCGAAGCGCTGTACTTTTCCGACGCGGACAACCTGGAGGGGTATCTCATTGCAAGGGGGCTGGCATGAACGGACGGACAAAGCGGATCCTGTATCGGGTGTTTTCGGGCATACTTTCGGGGTTGGCCGGCTGTGCCATGCTGTATTTTGTCTATCGCTGGGTGGTGCTCCTCCTCTTTCTCGAGCGCGCCGGGCAGATCGCCTACGGCTGTGCGCTGGGCGCCGCCGCGATCGCCACGGGGCTGCTCTTGCCGCATCTTGCGTTGCACGAACTTGGTCATTTTGTCGTTGGCGCGGCGTTCGGGTTAAAGCCGAGGCGGGTGCGCATTGGCATGGTCTCGTTCGGGCACGGCGGCGTTCGGTTCGGCCGCGGGAAGGGCGCCGGCGAATCGCAATTTTCATTGCGGCGGGCCGATGGCGCCCGTTGGCGGCTTATTTTTACCACGTTGAGCGGCCCGCTGTTCAATTTGCTGTATGCGACCACCGTATTGCTGCTCTTCTTTTTGTTGCAGACGCGCGGGCCTGCGCTGCTCTTTTTTGCCTACTTTGTCCCGCTCAATGTGTCGGAGGGCATCTCTGCCCTCATCCCCGCCGACCTTCCGGAGGGCAAGACGGACGGAGAGGTGGTGTGGGAACTCGCTCACAGGCGCGGGGAAAGCGAACTGGCTCTTCGCGTCATGCAGGCGCAGTGCCTGCTGCGCCAAGGGGGGTATACGTCGCTGCCGCGTGAATTGCTGTTTGAAGTGCCCGTCGTGCGCGAGGACAGCCCGGAATTTTCCGCGTTACTTTTATTGCAGTCGGAATACTGCCGTGCGGCGGGGGAAACGCAGCTGGCCGAGCGATTGGAGGCGCGCCGCCGCATGCTCGAAGCGGAAAACGACGGAGCAGACGGCCGTGGCGGCGAAAGCGAAGATCCGGGCGGAGCAGACGGCCGTGGCGGCGTTTGAGCGGGGCGGCCGAAGGGAAACAATAAAAAATCTGCCCCGGATCGGGACAGAAAAAATGCGGTAAATCAACTTTTCGCAAGCGCGGCGAAAAGCAAGGCTGCCGACGGATCGGCGTACTATTCCGAGAGGCCCAGCAAAAAATCGGACGAGACGTTAAAGTAGCGTGCGACTTTGGCGATGTTGGTAGCCGTGGGGTCGCTCTTGTTCGTCTCCCAATAACAAATGATCCCCAGGCTTACGCCCAGATCTTTTGCTACGGTCGCCTGCGAAAGGCCGCGTTCTTTTCTCAATTCCATCAGTCGTTCGGCAAAAATTTTCATAGCTCTATTATAGCCCAACCGTTTGTGTTTTGCAATGGTTTTTGCGGAAATTTTTTCGAAAACGCGTCAGAAATTTTATTCAAAATATTATAATTATATATTGGGCCGCCATGGAGGTATTCAACAAAAAACGATGAAAAAACGTGCGATCCTGTTTGTCTGTCACGGCAATATCTGCCGATCTACCATGGCCGAAAGCGTGTTTACGCAATTGGCGCGGCGGCGGGGCGTTTTGTCGTCGCTGCGCATCGATTCTGCGGCGACGCACCCCGACGAGCTCGGAAATCCGCCCCATTACGGTACGCGCGAAAAGCTCGCGCGCGAGGGGTTTGCCCTAGTTCCGCACCGTGCGCGCCTGCTGACGCGGCGCGACGGCCTGGAATTTGACGAGATCCTCGGAATGGACGCTGCCAACCTGCGCGACATGCGCCGTATTCTGGGCCCCGGCTGCAGGGCGCGCGTGGCGCTGCTGCCGGACGAGTGCGCACAGTCGCACGCCATTGCCGATCCCTGGTATACCGGAAATTTTGACGAGACGTTTGACGACGTTTTATCGGGCTGCACCGCGCTTTTGGACCGCTTGATCCGCACGGAGGAGGTGTAAAATGCAAAACGAGGACTATCTGTTGCGGACGCGCCTGCGCCCGTTGCCGTTCGGGAGCATTGTTCTGACCGACGCCTATCAGAAAAATGCGTTCGAAAAGGAAATTGCTTATCTTCTTTCGCTGGAAGAGGGGCGCCTGCTGGCGGGCTTTTACGAGAATGCGGGGATAAAGACGCCCTTTGTGCGTTACGGCGGATGGGAGAGCATGCTCATCGGCGGGCATACATTGGGTCACTATTTGTCAGCCCTGGCGCAGGCAGAGCAAAACGCGGGTCTGGAGGATGGGGACCGCGCCGCGCTTGCGCGCAAACGGCGTCGCATCATAGCGGGTTTAGCGGAGTGTCAGCGCCATTCGCGCGGCGAGCCCGGATTTTTGTGGGGGGCGCCCGCTGCGCTTCCCGGAGACGCGGAGGCGCAGTTCGACAATGTGGAGCGCGGCCGGACGGAGATCTTGCATCAGGCGTGGGTACCTTGGTATACGATGCACAAACTGCTTGCGGGACTTATCGACGCCGCGCGGCTGACGGGTGACGAGCAGGCGCTGAAAGTGGCCATGGCGCTGGGCGATTGGACGGTGCGCCGCGTCGGCCGTTGGAGCGACGACGTGCGCCGCGCCGTGCTTGCGGTGGAATACGGCGGCATGAACGACTGTCTGTACGATCTGTTTGCGCTTACGGGCAGACAGGACTATGCTGCCGCCGCACACATATTCGATGAAGAACCGCTGTTCGATCGCATTTTGTCGGGCGATGCGGACGTTTTGAACGGCCTGCACGCCAATACGACGATCCCCAAGATCCTCGGCGCGCTCAAACGCTACCTGGTATCGGGCTGCGGGAGTGCGCACGCAGCGTCGGACGAAACGCGCTATCTGCGCGTCGCTGAGACCTTTTTCGGGATGGTACTGCGCCATCATACCTATGTGACGGGCGGCAACTCGGAATGGGAGCATTTCGGCCGCGACGATGTTTTGGATGCCGAACGTACGAATTGCAACTGTGAGACGTGTAATGTATACAATATGTTGAAGTTGGCGCGGCTGCTGTTCTGCGTCACCGGCAAGGCGGTCTATGCCGACTATTACGACAATGCCTTTACCAATACCATTCTCTCCTCGCAGGATCCCGAAACGGGCATGACAACGTATTTCCAACCCATGGCAAGCGGATATTTTAAGGTGTTCTCGGCGCCGTACAGCAAGTTTTGGTGTTGTACGGGCAGCGGGATGGAGAGCTTTACCAAGCTTGCCGAAGGGATGGCCTATACAGACGGCGCCGATCTGTACCTCGAGCGTTTTTCTGCCTGCCGCATTGCGTTCGGCGACGCGCTTTTGTCCGTTGCATGCGATTTCCCGTTGGACGATACGCTTACCGTCGCCGTTCTGCGTGCGCCGCGGCCGTTTACCTTGCGGCTGCGCATCCCCGATTGGGCGGCGGCGGCGCCGCAAACGGATGCGGGGAGCGTCGGCACAAAAGTGTGCACGGAGGGAGGGCATCTGTTGCTGCCCCTTGCGGAGGGTGCGTCGTATCGCATCCGCATCCCCGTCGCCGTGACGGCGAGCGGGCTGCCTGACGACGACCGCGTGGCGGCGTTTTGCTATGGCGGCGCCGTCCTTTCGGCAGATTTAGGGCGCGAAGCGATGACCCAAACGCAGACCGGGATAGAGGTGAATGTGCCGGCGCGCAAACTTGCCGCTACGGAAAGTATATATTTTGCGGATGCGGCGGATGTACGCGCCCATCCCGAACGGTACGTAGTACGTCGCGGCGATCGGTTTTATTTGGAAGGGGGCGACATTCCCGTAGTGTTCGACCTGCACTATCGACGTTTTCGGGAGCGGTATGCGATCTATTGGTATCTGTGCGAAGGGGAGCGCCGTGCGGAAGAGGCGCGCCGCGTTCCCGTCGATACCGTCCAGCCCGGATACGGACAGTATGAGACGGACGACCTGCACGCTCTGCGCGAGGAGCATTCCGTCGGGAACACGGCGGGGATCGTGCGCCGTTTTGCGCGGGCGGGCGGCTGGTTTGAATACGATCTGCGCGTCGATCCGCAGGCGGGGGCGCACCGTATTTCCTTTATATTGCTGGGCGCCGATGCGGGCAAATCGCTTTCGGTCGCCGTCGGCGGCGAAGAGGTCTTTTCGCGGCGGCTGACGCGCACGGAGGAGCGGTATGAGGCCTTCTGTATTCTTCCGGGCGATGTGATCGCGCGTGCGATGCGGTCCAAACATGCATTCGGCGAAGTGATTCCCGTGATCACGGTCCGTTTTTCGGGCGTCGGCGGCGAGGAGAGCGCCAATGTATGCGAGGCGATCTCCGTCTGTGCCGATCGATGACCTGCTCAAAGCTTTACAAGCGGCACACGGATCGATATAATAGAGAGGAGCCGCAGGGGAGGAAAAAGGTATGAAGACTCATGAATCGCAAGAAATGTATCTGGAGACCATTCTGCTGCTGCGCATGCGCAAGGCGAATGTGCGCTCGGTCGACGTTGTGGAGGAGTTGGGATATGCAAAATCGAGTGTTTCCCGCGCCGTCAATTTGCTGCAAAAGGAAGGCTACATCACCATTGACGAAAACGGCGATATTTTACTGACGGCGAGCGGGCAAAAGAAGGCGGAGGATGTATATGAAAAACACCGCGTGCTGACGGACGCCTTTATGAAGATGGGCGCCGATGCATCGGTGGCCGAAGAGGACGCCTGCCGGGTGGAGCACGTGATCTCGGACGAACTGTTTGCCGCCATCAAATCGTATTTCGGTTGATATGTTCCATACAAAACGCTGCAGCTTAGCGCACTTCCGTCAGGGGATTTTGGTAGGGGCGCGCCTTTTGAAAAGCGAGTGGACGTAAAAGCCGATGAAGTGTCTTTAGATCGGAGAAACGGTGAAAATATAATTCAGCGGCAATTTGATCGGGCATCTCTTGTAAAACGCCTACTTTATAAACGGTCTCTTTTAAAAAACAGCCATAACATAAAACAAAGGCGTTCGGATTTTCCGAACGCCTTTGCCTGAAATTGTTATAAGAGGAATTACTCTTGTTTAATTTTGAATGAATCATTTTAAATTTTCCAATTCAATCACAATTCTAAATTCATCAAAACAACTCTTGCTAATCCGGTTTGTTTGTTCATTGAAACAATAATATCCTTCTGCATCATCGTTACTTCCTGGTGCATTTGATATTGTTTTTCAACAGAGAATGCAATGATCATGGTCATTGGGATGCCTTGAATGATACTTTTTTAATTCAAATTCCTTGCCATCTAACATATCATTATAGCCTTCATAATGTAATAGGCGCCAATCGGGTTCATTGGTTGTCGTATCCGTTTATCTCCTCTGTATAAAAATGCGCCATATAATTTTATTGCGCATTGTTCGATCCCAATAAGCTCCGATCCCTTCGGGATGCTTCAAATCTTGACGGGAAAATCTTTCGTTTTTGGAGGGCATGCTCCGTTGTCTTCGCTTACGGGCTTTTACTCTCCCATTCAAACCCGTCTTCGGGAGAGGAGGCCGGATCGTCTCCGGGCCACGATCGGGGTTCCCGTTGCGCAAACAGTACATTCGATCCGGCTATACCAACTGCGCACCGACTGCGGCATCTTTCCGCCTGCTGCCATTCAGGTCTGTGTGATCGCGTCGATCGCATCAAAATATCCGGCAAATGTCTTGGCGCAGCAGCGAGGGTCGTCTATTTCGATCCCGCCCGCCTTTAATCCCGTCAGCGTAAAGGCCATGGCCACGCGGTGATCGCCGAAGGTGCAAACGGTGCCGCGGTGCACGGCGGCGGGGTGGATCACGACGCCGTCCGTCTCCTCCGAAGCGGGAACGCCAAGCGCCTGTAAATTTGCGGCAATGGCATGAATGCGGTCACACTCTTGTCTGCGGGTGTGGCCGATGCCCGTGATGCGGGTGGGCGACGTGGCAAACGGCGCCAGCGCCGCCAGGGTCAGCGCCTGGTCGGAATAGTCGCGCATGCAGACGTCAAAGCCCGTAAAGGAGGAAATGCCGCTGCCGTCGGCAAGTAGGCCTTCCTGTGTATCGCAAAAGCGCACGCCCTTTTGTTGCAGCAGCCGCAAAAAGCGGACGTCTCCCTGCAGCGTTTCAAAGCGGATATGGCGGACCAGGACGCGGATCCCGAACAATAGCGCCATGGCATAAAAATAACATGCGGCGGAGAGATCGGACTCTACCTCGAAACGTGCAGGTATGGGGCCTGCCGCGGGACGCACGACAATGCTGTCGCCGGATCGCTGTACCGCAGCGCCAAAGGCGCGCAGCAGTTCAAGCGTCATTTCAATATAACTTCCCTGCGTGCGGCTGCCGGTAAGATGAAGGGTCAGGGGACGCAGACAGGCGGCGGAGAGCAGGATCCCGCTGGCATATTGCGTGCTGAGGTCGGTATCGACGCTCAATTCATCCGCGCGGATCCCCGCCGAATGCATCCGGAACGGAAAGTGGCCGGGGCGTTCCAAAAATTCAAACAAGACGCCCGCCTTCGACAGGACGGACAAAACATCCATGGGGCGCTTTTTCATCTGCTCCGAAGCGGTAAACAGATATTCGCCGCCCGTAAAGGCGAGGGCGGTCACCAGAAAGCGGGCCGCCGTGCCCGCCGAGCGCACGTTGAGTTCGGCGCGTCTGACGGGAAAGTTTCCGCCGCAGCCGCGAACCAAAAGTCCCGCGTTTGTGCGTTCGATGCGCGTCCCCAGGCGCGTGAGACAGTCGAGAAGGGCGGTGGTATCGTCGGCGTCGTAGGCGCCGCACGCAAGCTGCACATCGCCCGTTCCCAGCGCCGCCAGCAGCAACGCGCGGTTAAAAATGCTCTTCGAGGCGGGAACATCCACGGCAAAGTCGTGCGGTTTAAATTGTTTTACGAAATAGCGCTCCATACAAAAAAGTATAGGCGCTTTTTTTTAAAATGTCAAGAAAATGCGCCCCGCGTACGCATATGGCGGCAAAAGTCTTGTCATGCGGCAAAAAACATGGTATAATTCCTCTCGTGGAAGAACAGTGCGCAGTGCGGTATCGCCTGATCCGCAAACCCAAAAAGACGTTTACGCTCCGGGTGACGCCCGCGGGAGAGGTGGTCGTCACGGCGCCGGTGCGGGCCGCAAAAGAAGAGATCGAGGCATTTATTGCACGCAGCGAGCGTTGGATCGCGTCGAGGCGCGCCTACTGGCGGCGGCATGCATTGGACCTTGCCGACGGTGCGGTCATATGCATCTGTGGCAGGCAGTATACCATTACGGCGGGCAGGGCGGCGCTGAAGGGCAAACGATTGTATTTGCCGCGCGAAGGGCGCGAAGACGCACTGAAAGAAGTGCTGCGCCGTGCCGCGCGGATGCGTATGTATGAGCTGTTGCAGACGCTCTGTGCGCAGTGGGGGTTTGCGTATTCGTCGCTGCGCATTACATCCGCGCGCAGTCGTTGGGGTTCGTGCAGCGCAAAGGGGAGCATCGCTTTTTCCTTTCGTACGGCGCTTCTGCCGGATGGCTGCGCCATGTATCTGGCGGCGCACGAACTGTGCCATACGCGGCACATGGACCACGGCCCGCAATTTTGGCGGGAAGTGGAAACCATTCTCCCGGACTATCGTACGATCCGAAAAGAGCTGCGTAAATATGCCTATCTTATGGGCTACCTATAAAAAATTAAATCATAAACAGTAGTATGCGTGACATAATACATCGTTTTTGGAGTTTTTTATGAAAGTTGTTGTATATGGACTGGGGATCATCGGCGCCTCGGTCGCGGCTTCGTTAAGGCGTGCGGGGCACATCGTATCCGGCCGCAACCGCAGCCGCGAGCCCTTGGAGTATGCGTTGACGCATGATATGATCGACGAGGTGACCGAAACATACGACGGCGCGGACATCGTATTTTTGGCGCTGCCGCCGCGCGTCGCCATGCACGAACTTGCCGAGGGGCGTTTTCCCGACGGCTGCATCGTTGCGGATATCTGCGGCGTAAAAGTTCCGCTTGAGCGCGCTGCGTATTCCGCGCCTCGCAATTACCGCTATGTCGGCACGCATCCGATGGCGGGGAAGGAGACTTCGGGCATCCGCTCGGCCGAGGCTACCCTGTTTTTCGGCGCAAACCTTGTGCTTACGCGCTGCGCGCAGACAGACGAGTCGGCGCTCTCCGCGGTAAAAAAGCTGGGAGAAGATATGGGGTTCGGGCGTACGGTCGTCTGTGCCGCCGAGGAGCATGACCGCATGATCGCGCTTACCTCCCAGCTGGCGCACGTCGTCTCCAACGCCTACGTCAAAACGCCGCTGGCCGTCGGCTGTAAGCCGTTTACGGGAGGAAGTTTCCAGGACATGACGCGCGTCGCCCCCGTCGACGACCGCGTATGGGCAGAGCTGTTCTGCCTGAACCGCGCCGCGCTTTCGGACGAGCTCGATCGTTTGATGCAAAAGCTTTCGGAGTACCGCACGGCGCTGCAGGCGGGCGATGAGGCGCGTTTAGGCGCGCTTTTGCGGGAAGGGAAGGCGTATTGCGAACAATTTTTGCACGATAAATAAAGATTCCGTTCAAATTTTGCGCAATTCCATTTACAAACGGCGCGCTTTGTATTATAATAGTGTGTAATGAAGATCTGCGATACGGAGTTCGTTACAGAAACCGAAGGGTCTCGGTCGCGCTTTGCGGCGCGCGGAAATCTTGTCGAAACGGACGAGGGGCTGCACCTTTGTTACGAACACGACGGCGATCCCGCAACGCTCGTGTGGCGGCAGAATGCGCTTACGGTGGAACGCAAGGGGAAATTTTCCTTTTATGCCGTCTTCCGTGCAGGCGAAAAGAGCGCGCTCTGCATTACAGAACAGGGCGCGGCAGGCGAGATCCCCGTCTATACCGACGTGTGCAAGCTGCGCAAGTTCGGCGACGGATACCGCCTTTGGCTGCTGTATCGTTTCCAGTATCCACAGCGTTCTCAGGTATTTCGCCTGAAGATCGCGTTAAAGGTCATATCGGAGGAGCAATGAAAATACGATATTTGGGGCACTCGTGTTTTGTTTTGACGGAAAGCACGGGAACGACGATCGTGACGGATCCTTACGGTGCCGTCGGGTTTCGATTGCCTGACGTGGCTGCGGACGCCGTCACCGTAAGCCACGGACACTACGATCATAACAATGTCGCGGCCGTTCGCGGACGTCCCGTTGTGTTCAACAAAGAGGGAACGTACGAACTGGGCGGCGTTGAAGTGACGGCGATCAAGAGTTATCACGACGACGAGCGCGGCAAGGCGCGCGGAAACAATCTTATTTTTAAATTCCGCATGGACGGGCTGGAGATCTGCCACATGGGCGATCTGGGCGAAGAGTGTTCGTCGGCGCTCATCGAAACGCTGCTGCCCGTGCACGTGCTGCTCATTCCTGTGGGCGGGCACTATACGATCGACGCCGAGCAGGCAAAAGAATACGTAGACCGCATCATGCCTGCCATCGTCATCCCGATGCACTACAAAACGAAGGGACTGAACATCGACGTCGACAAGGTGGACGAATTTACCGACCTGTTCGACAGCGAAGAGGTGGAAGAGCCGGAAGCGAGCGAGATCGAGCTGTTCCGCGACGATATTTCCGAAGACAGCACGAAGATCATCGTGATGGAGCGCGAAAAATAATGGAATTAAAGACGACGGAGCAGCGGTATCGGGAATATCTCGATACCCTTCCTTTATCAACGCTGCGCATTCTTGGCAGGGCAAACGGAGTCGGCAATGCCTCCTCCAACCATAAAAACGCACTGATAGAGACGATCGTACAGATCCTCACGGGCAAGGCAAAGCCCGCGCCGCGCTCCAACCGCGGTGCGCCCGCAAAGCAGTCGTATGTCGACCCTGTCATTCTCGAACGCCTGGCTGAGATCCGCCGCGCGGGCGAATCGGAGCGGCACGAACGGGATCGCCTTTTAGAGGTCGCGGCGGGGGAGCCCTATCCTGCCCTGTTCGACGCACCCGTGTTTACCGGGATCCTCGAGATCACGCAGGCGGGGTACGGCTTTGTCCGCATCCACAACTGCCAGCCCTCTTCTTCGGGCGGCGACGTATTCCTTGCGGCGCCGACCATTCAGGCCTACGGCCTGCGCGAGGGGGACTACATTGCCTGTACTGCAAAGCCGCGTCAAAAAAACGACGCCGCGGCGATCGATACGTTGTTGAGCGTAAACGGGTGCCCTGTGGGGCGATACGAGCACCGGCCCTGGTTCGATTCGCTCACCGCGCAGTATCCCTGCCAAAAAATTGCGCTTTCCGATGGGAATACGGGGCTGTCGCTGCGCATGCTCGATCTGTTTGCGCCGATCGGCAAAGGGCAGCGCGCGCTGATCATTGCGCCGCCCAAGGCGGGGAAGACGACCCTTTTAAAAGAGACCGCGCAGGCGATCGCCTCCCGTCACCGCGACCTGAAGCTGATTTTGCTTCTTATCGACGAGCGGCCGGAAGAAGTGACCGATCTGCGTACCAACATAAAGGACGCGGATATTTTTTATTCGACGTTCGACGAGGGCGCCGAGCATCATGTGCGCGCCGCCACGCTGACCATTGCTTATGCAAAGCGCATGGCAGAGCTGGGCAGCGATGTTGTGATTTTGCTCGATTCGCTTACAAAGCTGACGCGCGCCTACAATTATATTGCAGAGAGCACGGGCAAAACGCTCTCGGGCGGGCTTGCCGCCGGAGCTTTGACCGAGCCGAAACGCTTTTTCGGTGCGGCGCGTAACACCAAAGAGGCGGGCAGTATTACCATTCTTGCCACCGTGCTGGTCGAAACGGGCAGCCGTATGGACGACGTGATCTACGAGGAATTTAAGGGGACGGGAAACGCTGACATCTTTTTATCGCGCGAGCTTGCAGAACGGCGCATTTTTCCCGCCATCGACTTGCGTCGCTCCGGTACGCGAAAGGAGGAGCTGCTGCTTACCGACGAAGAGCTGGATTGCGTATATAAATTGCGCGAGCGCGGCCTCGTCGCCAATGTCCCGGGCGTGATCGATATGCTGCGCCGCACGCAGGACAACGCCGAATTTATTGCGCGGCTTCCCGAATGGCTGCGCGTCTATAAAAATAACTGATGCGAGGTGACTGATATGATCATCGGGATCGATTTGGGCGGAATGTCTGCCAAAGGCGCTCTGCTCTCCGGAAAAAAGCTGGAGGGGAAGTCGCGCGTTGTGACTTCTGCCGCTGCCTCGGCAGAGCAGACGGCCATCGCCCTGGCACGCCTTGCGGCCGAAACGGCGGAAAAGGCCGGAAAGAGCATGGACGACGTGCAGGCGATCGGGATCGGTTCGCCCGGCGTGGTCGACAGCGAATACGGCAACATCGTGTCGTGGTCCAATTTCCATTGGAAAAATGTTCCGCTGGCTCAATATGTACAAAAGTACAGCGGAAAACAGACCTTTGTGCTGAACGATGCCAATGCCGCGGCACTGGGTGAGGCGCACTTCGGCGCGGCAACGCCCTTTCGCGACAGTCTGCTGATCACGTTGGGAACGGGGATCGGCGGCGGCGTTGTGATCGGCGGAAAATTGTTCGAAGGATTTCGCAGCGGGGGTACGGAGATCGGGCACATGGTCATCCGTCAGGACGGAGAGCTATGCACCTGCGGTCGGCGCGGCTGTTTCGAGCGCTACGCCTCTGCCGCCGCGCTCATCCGCATGACGCAGGATGCCATGCGCCGCCACCCCGAAAGCGCGCTGTGGAAAGCCGCGCCCTCCATGGAACAGGTGGACGGCAAAACGCTGTTTGTCGCCCTTGCTGCGGAGGACCCTGCCGCCAAGGAGGTATTCGAAGCCTATATTGCCGCTTTGGGCGAGGGGATCGCAAACCTTGTGAATATTCTGCGCCCGCAGGCCGTTATTTTGGGCGGCGGGATCTCGGCGGAAGGGGAACGGCTGTTAAAGCCGCTGCGCGAGTATGTGCTGCCGCGGCTGTATGTTTCGGAACACTACGCCCCGATCGAGCTGCTCTGCGCGAAACTCGGCAACGACGCGGGGCTATACGGTGCGGCGTGGTACGCCGATTCGCGCTTATAGGTCGAACGGCGCGTCGGAAAATGCGGCAGCGGAATGTGCGGATCCGCTGCGGTTCGCGCTTACGGATCGAGCGGATATATCGGAAAACGATCGGGTATTTTTAAAGGTAAGCGTTTTTTTCTGCGATCGGGATGTCTTGCAGTCGTACCGCTTATTTGACTTGTCGGTCGATACCGATCGCCGCCGTTGTAATAAAAGCAAAATAGGATCGCTTTACGCGCATAGTAAAACCCCGGCTTTTAACAAGCCGGGGTCTCGTTTTGTTATAAACGCAGTGGAAAGGGGCGCCTCGGACGGTGTTTATCCCAACGGCGTTACTCCTTTTTGGGGCGTACCTGTAAGTAATACGATATGCCAAAGATGACGACGCCGAAGAAGAAGACGACGGGGATGATCACAAAGTTGATCAGCTGCGACGTCACCGTGAGGTCTGCACGGGCGGCGAGCGCCACGATGAGCGTTACGATGACGAGCAAAATATATCCTACGACGCTGTTCAATATGACGGGGCCCGTTCTTCGCAGCGCGCGTTCGCCGTAATGGTTTGCATAGGCAAGGCCTGTCACCAACAAAACAGCCAGCCCGATCGCCCAGATCAGGTAGGGGTAAAATACGGGGATGCCTGCAGCGGCGCGCACGCCCATCACAACGCCGCCCAACGCGACGCAGAACAAAAAGGCGAGGATCCCACTGAAGAACAGCGCCTTTCCTTTGTGCACGATGCTGTCGGAAGGGGCGGAAGCGTCGAGCTTTCCTCCCGCCGTCCGGATGCGGATGCCGTCCTGTGCGGCACGCGACTCCAGGTCGGTAAAGTCGATCCCGTCCAGCGGCCGCGCGCGTTCTGCGGCGGATTCCTCCGATTCACCCGAAACGGCATTGGCATACAGCCGATGCACCACGGTGCGGTAATCTTCGGCGGCGGGCGCTTGTACCTCCTCGGCGGGCGGCGTAACATAGTTGTACTCCGCGGGAGGCTCCTCGGCGGGCGGTGCGTTGACCAGATCGAGATAGTTTCGGTGCAAAAGCTGCTGTTCGCGCTTTCGGAACAGTTCTTCCTGTTCGGCAAGGATGCGCTGCTCCTGCTCGACCAGTTCGCGGCGGTGTCGCTCCTGTTCCTCCGAAAACGCCTGCTCCGACTGCGCGCGCATGGCTGCCAATTCTTCTTCGTATTGTTTTTTGGCCTCTTCCGCGGCATTCTCCGTCTTTCTCCGCTCCTCCGCAAGCGCCTCTTCGCTTTTGCGAAGCGCCTCGTCGAGTTCGGCCTGCTTTTGGTCGATCTCGCGCTGCATGTCGGCGATCTGCGTCTCGTGTTCCTGGCGGCCGTCGCGCAAATCGTCTTCCAGTTCGACCACGCGCGCTTCTAACGTCGTGCGCTGTTCGGAGAGTTCGGTCTGAAGTTGTTCTATCGTCTGCGAAAGAGCGGCCGCTTCGGCGCTCTCCGTCTGCGTCCGTTCGTTCTGTTCGGCCGCGCGCAGGGCTTCGAGCGCTTCGCGCTTTTCCGCAAGAACGCGTTCGCGCTCGGCGATCTCGTGTTCGCGCCAGCTGCGTTCGCGCAGCAGCGCGTCGTTTCTGGCGCGCATGTTCTCCTCAAAGCGTTCCTTTTCCTGTAAAAGTTCGACGCGCTTTTCCTCCAGCGCGGTCTTTTCCGCTTCAAGCGCGTGCATCTGCTCCCGATAATTTTCTTCCAGGCGCTTCAGCTCGGCATCGTCGTCGAACGCCGGGCGGTAGTCCAATTCTTCCTCGTCGCTCTCGGCGTGCGGCACGCGCGAGGTGGTGTCGCGCAGCATGCGCATATCCACGGCTGTGGGGGCCGGGTTGGAAAAGTCGAAATCTTTATCGGAGATCAGGCTGTCGATGACCGTTCGCGAATATTCCCATTCCGCCTGGTTCTGCTCGGAGATGAGCTTGCCCGCTTCGGTCAGCGTAAAGTATTTGCGACGTCCGCCGCTGACGGATCCGCCCCAATACGAGGTGACGTAGCCGTCCTTTTCCAGGCGTTTGAGTGCGCTGTAAAGGGAGGGCTGTTTCATGGAATACTGCCCGTGACTCTTCTGCTCGATCTCCGCAATAATTTCGTAACCGTATTTGTCTCCGTCGTAAAGGGCGCGGAGAATGATGGTGTTGATATGTCCGCGGATGAGGTCGGAACTGACCGATCGTTCAGGCTTTTGCGCGGCGCCGTCGGCCGTCGTTTCCGCTGCGGGAGTATCCCTGTTTTCTTCGGTAAGAATGTCGTCGCTCATATTGCACTCCTTCGTTAATACAATTATATATCATTGGGCGGTTTTTGTCAACAGTGAAAGTATTATGTCAGGCATAAAATTGTGTATTTTGTCGATTTCGGGCATAATTTGCCGTCCGTTCCCATAAGGATACACAATGGGAGTCGTACGCGGCGCGCTGTTGCTTGCCGGAATGGGGATGGGGATCGGCTTTATGACGGGCGCGGAGCTCGTCAGCTTTTTCGGACAGCGGGCGTGGGGACTTCCGCTGCTCGCTTCGTACGCGCTGTGGTTTGGCGCGGCGGTCTTTTTTTTGCGGCTCGGCAAACGGTACGGCAATGCGCAAAAGGCGTATGCGGCGCTCTTCGGCCGCGGTATCGGGGCGGTGTACGCTGTACAGACGGCAGTTTCACTAGCCGCCTGCAGCGCTGCGCTCGCGGGGCTGGACGCCATCTTTTATAAAGTAAAGCCGCTTGTATCGCTTGCGGCGCTGGGATTTTCCGCCGTTGTGTGCGGGCGGGGCACGGAGGGAGTGGACGCCGTGAGCGCGCTGCTCGTTCCCGTCTGTGTCGTCTGCGTGCTGGCGGACAGGGGAGGCGGCGTGCCGTTCGCAGAGCTTTTTCAGCCGGCCGCGCCGTGCCGGGGTGCGCTGTATGCGGCGGCCAACATTGCGTTTTGTGCGCGGGCGCTGACGGACGCGGGCGGGCGTATGCGACGCCCCGTATGGTCGGCGGCGCTGGCGGCGGTCCTTTCGCTCGTCTGCGCGCTGCATATCCTTGGCGGCGTCGCCGCGGCCGGTACTGCGTTCCGGCGCCTGCCATACCTTGCGGCGCGCGCGCAGCGGTGGTACTCTGCCGTCTGTGCCGTTGCCGCGTTCGTATCGCTGTCGTCGTCCGCATGGCCGCTTTTGCGGGGCGTACAAACCCTGAAAGGGTCAAAAAAATACGCCGCGGAGGCAGCGGCGCTGCTTGCGGCGTTTGCGCTCTCCCTATCGGGTCTGCGAGCGTTTTTTCGTTTTTTTTATCCGGCCGTCGCTGCGGCGGGCGCGGCGTTTTTAGCGCTGTGTATTTTTAACGAGTACTTTTTCAAGAAGCACCACCAAAAAATACATTCCCGCCGCAAGCAGGCAGAGCAAAAAGGTCGCGCTCATCACAAGGTCCAGTTTGAACACCTGGCCGCCGTAGACGATCAGATATCCAAGCCCCGCGCGCGAAACAATGTATTCGCCCATGATCGACCCGATCCACGCCATGCCGACATTGATCTTCAGCATGGAGATGATGGAGGGGTAGGCGGACGGAAGGGCAAGTTTCCATAAAATTTGCGCCTTGTTCGCGCCCATCGATCGCATCAGTAAAATTTTGTTGCAGTCGGTCTCGATCAGCGCGGTCAGAACGTGCATGATGGCGACGATCAGTCCCACCAGTACGGTCATGAACACGATCGCCTTGCTGCCCGTTCCGAACCAAATGATGATCAAGGGCCCCAGCGCGATCTTTGGAAGAGCGTTCAATACCACGATATACGGTTCCACGATCTTACGCAGCGTGTCGCTCCACCAAAGCAGCAGCGCAACGGCAAAGCCAACGATCACCGCAAGGGCAAAGCCGGCAAGCGTCTCCCACAAGGTTACGCCGATATGGTAGAACAGCGTACCCTCGCGGTAAAGCGAAGCGATGGTCCCGGCGATGCGCGAGGGGGAGCTTGTGATAAACGGGTCCACCCAGCCGAGTGCGGCGACCAGTTCCCAAACGCCGAGCAGCGCCGCAAAAAGCCCGATGCGGCATGCCCATATCAGGCCGATATTGCGTCTGCGCCGCCGCAAAAAGCGCGCGTGTTCGGCGGAACACGGTTTTGTGTGTTTCATATGTTCAACTCCTGCCAAAGCAATTCAAACCAGGCGGAAAATCCGCCCGTTTCGCGCCGTTTCAGCGGATTCAGCCCGTTGAAGTCGAGCGCATGTTCGCGCGCGACGCGTGCCGGCCGCGCCGACAGCACCAGCACCCGGTCGGCCAGGGAGATCGCCTCGGAAATGTCGTGCGTGATCAGTAGCGCCGTCTTTTTTTCGCTGCGGATAATGTTGTATACGTCCTCGCAGACGTTCAGCCGCGTCTGATAGTCGAGGGCGGAAAACGGTTCGTCCAGCAACAGGATGTCGGGATTCGTGGCAAGTGTGCGAATGAGGGCGGCGCGTTGGCGCATCCCGCCCGAAAGCTGGGAGGGATAACTGCGCAAAAAATCGCCCAAACCGTATTTTTTTGCCAGTTCCAGGGCGTGTTTGCGCAGCGCGGGGGTGTTCTGCCGCTTGATCTCCAGCGGCAAAAAGATATTTTTTTCGATGGTCCGCCACGGAAACAGCTCGTCTTTTTGCAACATGTAGCCGAAACTGCCGCAGCTCTCAACGCGGCCTGCGGCGGGCTTGATCAGCCCCGCCGCAAGCGAGAGCAGCGTGGTTTTTCCGCAGCCGGAGGGGCCGATGATGGCGACGAACTCTCCTTTTTCGACCGAGAAGGTGAGCCCCAGCGTCGCCACAAGTTCGCCGTGTGCGGTGTGATAGATATATTTAACGTCGGTAAATTGCAGAATGCGTTTCGTCATGGCGTTTTTCCCCGTGTGCGGTATGGGTCATGCGAGCGCGGCGTAAACCTCCGCCACGTAAGAATTATCCACCAGCGTGTCGAACTGTGCGCGGCGTTCCAACTCTCCGGCACTTTCGATGATGTCCTGCAGCCGTTCAAAGCTCGCTTCCGTCATTGCCATATCCGTTACCCAGGCGTCGATCGCCTGATAGCTTTGTATGCTCGTCGCAAGCGACGCGACCGAAGTAGCGGGAAATTGCGTGCAGAGATGTTCGGCAATGTCGGCGGCGCTCTGCGTCTGCGCATACCGTACTCCCTTTAACAGTGCACGCAAAAATTTTTTTGCCGTCTCTTCGTTTCTGTCCAGCCAGGAGCGCTTTGCGATATAGCTAGTATAGGGGACCTCGCCGCCCGCTTCGCCCACGGCCGCCACAATGTATCCCTTTCCGGCCGCCTGGTATTCCGAGGCAGTCGGCTCGAACATGGTACAGTAATCTGCCGTTCCCGCTTCAAAGGCGCCCGTCATCAAATTGAACGCTACATCGAAATTTAGGTCGATCTCTTCGTCCGAAAATCCGTGTTCGCGCAAAATATACTCAAACGTCATGGCGGGAACGCCGCCCTTGCGCCCGGCAAGGATCTCTTTTCCCTTTAAATTCTCCCACGAAAAGTCCGGCTCCGGGCTTCTGGAGACCAAAAAAGAGCCGTCGCGTTTGGTCAGCTGACCAAATACGGTGGGCTGATCGCGCGAGCCGCCCAGCTGAACGTAAATGGCGGCTTCCGGTCCGCAAAATCCGATGTCCGCGTCGCCCGAAAGGACGGAGGCCATCACCGCGTCCGCGCCGCCGCCGTTGGTGAGCTCGATGCGGATGCCTTCCTCTTCAAAATATCCGAGCGAATCGGCAAGATACATGGGCGCGTAAAACACGGAGTGCGTCACTTCGTTGATTTTAAGCGTCGTCATATCGTCCGCCTTTGTGCAGGCAGAACAGGGGAGGAGGGCAAATATCGCCGCTCCGAGAGTTGCCAAAAGTTTTTTCATAACAGGCTCCGTAAAAAATCAAGAATAATATATGGTATGCTGCGCGCGGAACAATTGACAATGACGGAAAAATCGATTATAATGCATTTTGTTCGGCGTCGACGCGCCGGGCGTGCGGATGTGGTTCCGTTGCGCCGGAAAATGTGTCCCAGAGAAGAAAGTGAACGCGATGAAAGAGATGCATACGACCTACAACCCCAAAGAGTTCGAAGACAAAATTTATGCGCAGTGGACGGAGCGCGGCAGTTTCCGCGCCGAGATCGATCCGCAGAAGGTCCCGTTTACCGTCATGATGCCGCCCCCCAACATTACGGGACAGCTGCATATGGGCCATGCGATGGACGAGACCATGCAGGACATCCTTATCCGCTTCAAGCGCATGCAGGGGTACTGCGCCCTGTGGCTTCCCGGTACCGACCACGCGTCGATCGCCACGGAAGTAAAGATCGTAGAACAGATGAAACGGGAGGGGCTCACCAAGCAGTCGCTGGGCCGCGAAGAGTTTTTGCGCCGCGCCTGGGCGTGGAAGGAACAGTACGGCGGCCGTATCGTGGAGCAGCTGAAAAAGCTGGGATCCTCGTGCGATTGGTCCAGGCTGGCATTTACGATGGACGAGCGCTGCTCGTCCGCCGTGCGCGAGGCATTTTTCCGCCTGTATCAAAAGGGGCTTGTGTACCGCGGCGACCGCATCATCAATTGGTGCCCCGGCTGCAAAACGGCGCTTTCGGACGCGGAAGTGGAGTATGCGGAAGAGGCCGGTCATTTTTGGCATTTTTCTTATCCGCTGGAGGAGGGCGGCAGCATCGTCGTGGCGACGACGCGGCCCGAGACCATGCTGGGCGATACGGCGGTCGCCGTACACCCCTCCGACGAGCGCTATGCGGCGTATATCGGAAAGTATGTTCGTCTGCCGTTGACCGATCGCCGCATCCCCGTGGTCGCGGACGAATATGTCGATCCCGCATTCGGGACGGGCGCCGTAAAAATTACGCCCGCGCACGATCCGAACGACTTTGAAGTGGGCCTGCGCCATGCGCTGCCCGTGATACGCGTGATGAACGACGACGGTACGATGAACGAACGCGCCGGTGTATATGCGGGACTGGATCGTTACGAGGCGCGTCGGCGTGTGATTGCCGATATGCAGGCGCTCGGACTTTTGGTAAAGACGGAGCCGCACGCGCACAACGTGGGGCACTGCTACCGCTGCCATTCCACGGTGGAGCCCATTGTCTCCAAACAGTGGTTCGTCCGCATGAAACCGCTGGCAAAGCCTGCCATCGACGCCGTCGTAAAAAACAAGACGAAGTTTACGCCCGACCGCTTTGCCAAGATCTATTATAATTGGTTAGAGAATATCCGCGATTGGTGCATCTCGCGCCAGCTGTGGTGGGGGCACCGTATTCCCGTATGGTATTGTGACGACTGCGGCGAGGTCATCTGCACGCGCGAAGGCGAGCCCGCGGTATGCCCTAAATGCGGCGGTACTCATCTGAAACAGGACGAGGACGTGCTGGATACCTGGTTCTCCTCGGCGCTGTGGCCCTTTTCCACGCTGGGTTGGCCGCGCGAGACGGACGATTTTTCTTATTTTTATCCGACGGACGTGTTGGTCACGGGGTACGATATCATTCCTTTCTGGGTCATGCGCATGATGTTTTCCGGCATCGAATACACGCAGAAGGTCCCGTTCCGCGACGTGCTCATCCACGGCCTGGTGCGCGACGAGCAGGGACGGAAGATGTCGAAATCGCTCGGCAACGGGATCGATCCGTTGGAGATCATCGACCGCTACGGGGCGGATTCGCTGCGCCTTGCATTGGTGACGGGCGTGGCACCCGGCAACGATACCCGTTTTACCGATGCAAAGGTAGAGGCGTCGCGCAATTTTATCAACAAGCTTTGGAATGCCGCGCGCTTCGTTTTGCTCAACGTAAAAGACGACGCGGTGCCCGCGCTTTCCGCGATCAAACTGCAGCCTGCCGACCGCTGGATCATTTCGCGCCTGCAGACCTGTATCCGCGAGTGCGTGCTCTCCCTGCAGAAATTCGACCTGGGCATTGCGGCCGATAAGCTGATCGATTTTACCTGGAATGACTTCTGCGACTGGTATATCGAGCTCTCCAAGCCCTCCCTTTACGGCGGGGACGACGAAAAGCGCCGCGGCGCGCTGGCCGTGCTCGTGTTTGTGCTCGACAACGTACTGCGGCTGCTGCATCCCTTTATTCCCTTTGTTACGGAGGAGATCTACTCCTACCTTCCGGGCGAACACGGCATGATCATTTCGGCCGAATATCCGCGCTACAACTCCAAACTGGCGTATAAAAAGGAGGCCGGGGCGTTTGAGGGGATCATCGATCTTATCAAGACGGTGCGCGCCATGAAAGTGGAGGTCAACTGCCCGCCCTCAAAAAAGGTGCATCTGTATCTCGTCACCGATTCGCGCCGCCTGATCGGCGCCAACCGCGGTTCCGTGCTGCGGCTGGCCGGTGCCAGCGAGATCGATTTTGTCGACAGCGGCGCCGCGGCGGGCGATAAGGCGATGTCGCGCGTGTGCGAACCGGGGCAAATTTTTATTCCGCTCGGCGAACTCATCGATATCGAAGAGGAGCGTGCCCGCCTGCAGAAGGAGCTCGAGCGCATCGACGGCGAGATCGCCCGCGCAAGCGGCAAGCTTTCCAATCACAACTTTGTGGCAAAAGCGCCTAAAAAGCTGGTCGACGACGAGCGCGCAAAGCTGGAAAAATATATCGACATGAAGACAAAAACGCAGCAGCGTCTTGCCGCGCTGTAAAAGAAAGGAGTCCGCACGGGCTCCTTTTGCGTATAAAAAAAATTTTTGTTCCGCATAAAAAACTGCGTTCAAACGGTTGACTTACTGAAAAAAATCTGCTAAAATAATAATCGATAAAAAAATATCGATTATGGGCATGCAAAGGGGGCGGGATGACAAACGCGGAAACTTCGGTATCCAAAGCGACAATATCGCGCTTGCCCTCTTACCTGCGCTATTTAAAGGGTGAAGCGGGAAAAGGGGTGGAATACGTCTCCTCCGCCGCGCTCGCAAAAGATATCGGCGCCTCCGGCGTGGGGGTACGCAAGGATCTCGCTTTGGTATCGTCGCGTCCGGGCAAGCCGCGCTACGGGTTCGAGGTGCGGCAGCTGATCGTCGATATCGAAAAATTTTTAGGATATCATCGCTGGACGAACGCCGTGGTGGTGGGGGCGGGGAAGCTCGGAAGGGCCATCCTCTCGTACGAAGGGTTCGAAAATTACGGGATCAACGTCATCGCTGCGTTCGATGCGGCGCCCGCCAAGGTGGGCGGTTTGAACGGAAAGCCCGTTTATCCGATGGAGCGGCTGAGCGAGATCGCCGCGCAAAACGCCGTTAAAGTGGCCATTCTCACCGTTCCGCTGCATGCGGCGCAGGAGGCGTGCGACAGCATCGTGAGCGCCGGGATCGGCGCCGTGCTCAACTTTGCCCCCGTGCATCTGCGGGTGCCGGAAGGGGTTTTGGTAAAATACGAGGATCTTGCGGTATCGCTTGCGGCGCTGTGCGGCGAGTGTGCCGATCAAATCGGGATAGATCAGAAAAAATAAAACGGAGGTAGAACATGAAGGATTTTATCGTCAACGATGAAGAATCGTTGGGGAAAATGCTCGCGCGCGTCAGGGCTGCGCAGGCGAAGTTTGCGACGTACACCCAGGAGCAAGTCGACAAAATTTTCTTTGCGGCTGCGCTTGCGGCCAACAAGATGCGCATTCCGCTTGCCAAAATGGCGGTGGAAGAGACCGGCATGGGGATTGTAGAAGACAAGGTGATCAAAAATCACTATGCGTCGGAATATATTTACAATGCCTATAAAGATACCAAGACCTGCGGTGTGATCGAACGCGACGAAGGGTTTGGTCTTACCCGCATTGCCGAGCCGATCGGCGTGCTTGCGGCCATTATCCCCACCACCAATCCCACATCCACGGCCATCTTCAAGTCGCTTATCTGCTTAAAGACGCGCAACGGTCTCATCATTTCGCCGCACCCCCGTGCAAAAGGCTGCACCATTGCGGCGGCAAAGGTCGTTTTAGAGGCGGCCGTCGCTGCCGGCGCGCCCGAAGATATCATCGGCTGGATCGATCAGCCCACCGTTCCGCTCTCCGGTATGATCATGCGCGAGGCGGATATGATCCTTGCCACGGGCGGTCCCGGCATGGTGAAGGCGGCGTATTCCTCCGGAAAGCCCGCCCTGGGCGTCGGTGCCGGCAACACGCCGGCGATCGTCGATTCCTCCGCCGATATCAAGCTTGCCGCCTCGTCCATCCTGCACTCCAAAACCTTCGATAACGGCATGATCTGCGCGTCCGAACAGTCGACCATCGTGCTGGCGGACGTGTACGACGAATTTAAAAAGGAGATGCAGCTGCGCGGCGCATATTTCCTTTCGCCCGAGGAGACGGATCTGGTCAGAAAGACCATCATCATCAACGGCGCACTTAACGCCAAGATCGTAGGGCAGAGCGCCTGCAAAATTGCGGAACTCTCCGGCTTTAAGGCGCCCGCGGGCAGCAAAGTGCTGGTGGGCGAAGTGGAGTCGGTCGACCTCTCCGAAGAATTTGCGCACGAAAAGCTTTCGCCTGTGCTGGCCATGTACAAGGCCGAGACCTTTGAAGACGCCGTTGCCAAGGCGGACAAGCTTATAAAGGACGGCGGCCTGGGTCACACGTCTTCGCTGTATATCAATGTAGAGACGGGTGCGGAGAAGATCGAATATTTCCGTTCGATCATGAAGACCTGCCGTATCGTCATCAACACGCCTTCTTCGCAGGGCGGCATCGGCGATCTGTACAACTTTAAAATGCCGCCGTCGCTCACGCTGGGATGCGGTTCCTGGGGCGGCAACTCCGTCTCCGAAAACGTAGGCGTAAAGCACCTGATCAATATTAAGACTGTCGCGGAGAGGAAAGAAAATATGTTGTGGTTCAGAGCACCCGAAAAGGTCTATTTCAAACGCGGATGCCTCGGCGTTGCACTTAAAGAACTCGGGCATCAGGTATACAACAAGAAAAAGGCGTTTGTCGTCACCGATAAATTCCTGTACCAGAGCGGATTTACCAAAAAGATCACCGATATCCTCGACGCAGAGGGCATTACGCATACCACATTCTTCAACGTAACGCCCGATCCCACGCTTGCCTGCGCCAACGAAGGCGTAAAGTTGATGCGTGACTTTGCTCCCGACGTGATCATCGCCGTCGGCGGCGGTTCGCCCATGGACGCAGCCAAGATCATGTGGGTCATGTACGAGCATCCCGAAGTGGACTTCCAGGATATGGCCATGCGCTTTATGGATATCCGCAAGCGCGTCTACACCTTCCCGCACATGGGCGACAAGGCGCTGTTCGTGGCGATCCCCACGACCGCCGGAACCGGTTCCGAAGTGACGCCGTTCGCCGTTATTACGGACGAAAAGACGGGCACCAAGTATCCCCTGGCGGACTACGAGCTGATGCCCGACGTTGCGATCGTCGATTCCGACCTGATGATGAGCATCCCCAAGGGACTTACCTCCTGCTCGGGGATCGACGCCATGAGCCACGCGCTTGAGGCTATCGCCTCCGTTATGGCCACCGACTATACGAACGGCATTGCCAAAGAGGCGGTCAAGCTTATCTTCGAGTATCTGCCCGCAGCCTACGATAAGGGCGCGCACGACGCCGAAGCGCGCGAGCGCATGGCGAATGCGGCGACCATGGCCGGTATGGCGTTTGCCAACGCCTTCCTCGGCGTATGCCACTCCATGGCGCACAAGCTGGGTTCCTATTGGCACATCCCGCACGGCATGGCCAACTCGCTTATGCTGGAAGAGGTCATCCGATTCAACAGTGCCGAGCAGCCCACCAAAATGGGGACTTTCCCGCAGTACGCGTACCCGCAGTGCAAGGCGCGCTATGCCGACGTTGCACGGTATGTCGGTCTGAAGGGCAAAAACGACGACGAGCTGGTAGAGGCCCTTATCAAAAAGCTGAAAGAGCTGCAGGAGGCGGTCGGCCAGCCTAAGACCATTCAAGAGGCGCTGGGTGATAAGGTGACCGAAGAGCAGTTCCTTGCCCGTCTCGATCAGATGACGGAGGATGCGTTCGACGATCAGTGCACGGGCGCCAACCCCCGCTATCCGCTGATGAGCGAGATCAAGGAAATGTATCTCAATGCATATTACGGCCGCAAAAACCGCAAAAAATGATGTATACGGCAACCGAAACGAGGGCGAGGGCACACCTTGCCCTTGTTCGGATATCTGAAAATTCGAGTAAAAGGAGACGAATATGAGAGGGCTGGAAACTTCGGTCAAAAAACTGAGGAGACAGGTCTTTGTTGAAGTTGCAAAAATCGCCTTTGATTCCGAAAACATTGCAAGCGATTTAGAGGAGATCCCCTATAAGATTACGCCGACGGAGACGCCGCAGTACCGCGAAAGTATCTTTCGCGAACGAGCCATCGCCTCCGAACGCGTACGGCTTGCCATGGGAATGTCGCTGAATCCGCAGGACCGCCCCGCGCACATCACAAACGGATTGAGCGCCAGCAACATTTCCGATAGTTATTACGAACCGCCGCTCATGCAGGTCATTCCTTCGGCATGTGACCGATGCGAGGAGAATAAGTACGAAGTCAGCGACCAGTGCCGCGGCTGTGTGGGACGTTACTGTATGACGGTATGCCCCAAGGGCGCCATTTCCGTCGATCCGAAGACGCGCCGCGTCGTCATCGATCAGGGCAAGTGTATCAAATGCGGCAAATGCAAGGCGGCCTGTCCGTACGATGCGATCGCGCATCGTACGCGCCCCTGCGCACAGGCCTGCGGCGTAAAAGCCATCTCCAGCGACGGCCTGGGACGCGCCTCGATCGATCCCAAAAAGTGCGTCGGCTGCGGGCAATGCATGGTCAGCTGCCCGTTCGGCGCCATTGCCGACAAATCACAGATCTTCCAGCTCATCCGCGCCATCAAAAAGGGCGACGAAGTGGTGGCGGAGGTCGCGCCTTCTGTCGTGGGGCAGTTCGGTCCCAACGTAACGCTTTGGAAGATCAAGGCGGCGTTGAAGGACATCGGTTTCCGCGAAGTGTACGAAGTGGCGCACGGCGCCGACGTAGGTGCATCCACAGAAGCGCATCACTATGCCACGGAAGTGGCAACGGGAAAACTTCCGTTTTTGCTTACGTCGTGCTGCCCCGCGTGGAGCATGCTGGCAAAGACGCAGTTTCCCGACATGATCGACAAGGTTTCCAGCGCGCTTACGCCCATGGTGGCGACCTCCCGCTCGATCAAGCAAAAGCGTCCGGGCGCACGCGTGGTGTTCATCGGTCCGTGCGCCGCAAAAAAACTGGAGGCACGCCGCAGAACGGTGCGCAGCGACGTCGACTTCGTGATCACGTTCGAAGAATTGGCCGCTATTTTCGAGGCAAAGGGGATCGATTTTGCGCATTACGATAAAGAGGAACCCATTCACGACGCTACTGCCGCCGGCCGCGGCTACGGCGTTGCGGGCGGCGTTGCCGCCGCCGTGGAGGAGTGCGTAAAGGCGTATTATCCCGACGTGGAAGTAAAAATCGAGCACGCGGAGGGGCTGGAGGAGTGCAAGAAGATGCTGCTCCTTGCCAAACTCGGCAAAAAGAACGGCTGTCTGATCGAGGGGATGGGTTGTCCCGGTGGCTGCGTGGCGGGTGCGGGCGTCAACGCGCCCGTCGAAAAGGGCGCGGCAGAACTGCGCAAATTTGTCGCCGATTCTACCAAAAAACTGCCGGAAAAGGAACTTTACGAGATCAAACTTCCGTAAATCGTATTTTGCAAAGTACTGTGTGTCATATAGTAGGAATATTCCAACAAAAAAGGGCGCCGATTGAAGTGAACCCCAAAGATTGGACAAAAAATTATTAGATTGTTTGAGAATGAGTTCGGTATTTCACCGGGCTCATTC
>CALVPS010000020.1 GCA_944354035.1 uncultured Clostridia bacterium
CGTCTTTTCGGTTGCATCCTCGGGGAGCACCGTCGCCGTGAGCGTCTCCGTCTCCCCGACCTTGAGCGAAAGTTCGGCGCTGCTCAACGTCACCGACTCCGCTGCGACGGGCGTCACCGTAACACTGCACACCGCGGAAACCTCGCCGCAGGCGGCGGTGATGACCGCCTCGCCCTCCGCAAGCGCCGTCACCGCGCCGTCCTCGACGGAGACGACGGCGGCCTCCGAACTGGACCACGTCACCGTCTTTTCGGTTGCATCCTCGGGGAGCACCGTCGCCGTGAGCGTCTCCGTCTCCCCGACCTTGAGCGAAAGTTCGGTGCTGCTCAGCGTCACCGACTCCGCTGCGATCTCCTGCGGCGCACACGCTGCAAAGAGCGACAGCCCGAACACCACCGCCAACGCCAGCGATCCATAAGCAAATTTTTTCATACGCTCCTCCCATAAATTTCCGGAGGCATCTCTCCGCCTTTCCATTATACTCCCCGCATATATTTGTCAATACTTCTATAAAAATCCGTATGGTCCGCCCTCAACCGAGGACTTTCCGGCGCATGCCGAAAGCGGACAAGGGGCCGTCTCCCATGAGAGACAGCCCCTTGCGGCGTTCCGCTTCTTCTGCTTTGCAGAAGAAATGATTCTCTTTTTCCGGCTTTTTTACGAGATCGGACAACCGCTTATTTCAGCAGGTCGTCGTAACGGGCGATGTTGGAAAACGCGATGGGCGCGCCCTCTTCCAGCGTGTGCACGATCTGCACCGTGCGCTCGTTGAAGGGGGTGGGCACGCCGTATTTTTTGCCGAACGCGCACACCACGCCGTTGATGGCGTCGATCTCGCACGACTTGCCGCTGCGGATATCCTGCAGCATGCTTGCCACCAGCCCCGCATGCTTTTTCATGGCGACGGGGATAAGCGCAAAGGAGATCGCCTTTTTGAGAGGACCGCGGTAATCGAACAGCTTATCGATCTTGTACCCCTGCACGGGCTCGATGGCGATGCCGGCGGCCTTGGCGACGTCGATGCACTCCTTGATGATGCGCTGCGCGACGCGACGGGAGCCCTTATTTTGGGCGACCTCGCCGAAGGTGGCGCCCGTCACCGTTGAGAGCCCCGAGAATGCGCTGTTGATCAGCAATTTGGACCACCGCGCGCCCATAAAGTTCTGTTCCACGACCACCGTGCCCATGCACTCGAAAAGCGCCTTTACCTCGTCCAGGCGGTTCCCCTTTCCCACCGCACCCAGCGAAAACGTGAGCGCGGAGGGATCGGACGTCAGTTCGGACACGCCCTTTCCGCAAAACGTCGCGCCCCAGGCAATGGCGCAGCCCAGCGTGCGGTCGGCGCCGATCGCCTCTGCAATGGCGGGCTCGGGCAGGCCGTTCTGACAGGTACACAACGCGCCGTCCTCCTTTAAAAAGGGCTTTAAAAATTCCACCACTTCGGCATTGTGCTGTTGCTTGGTCATCAGGATGATGACGTCGTACTGCCCCGTAAGCTCCTCCGGCAGCAATGCGCTGACCGCCTGCGTAAACTGCACGGTCCCCGTGACCCGCGCGCCCGCCGTTTTCAGCGCCTCTACATGCGCACGGTTGCGATTTACAAGATCGATCTGTTTTCCGGCCCGCGCAATGTATGCGCCCAGCACCGTGCCCAGCGCTCCCGCGCCGTAGATCATGCTCCTCATCGTATTTCTCCTTGTCGTTTATGAGATCCGGACGCACCCGCGCCCGACGGTTTTTGCAGCGCTGTTTTTGTCGCGCTACAGGATCAGCGCAGCTCCGCCCCCAGCTGCTTTTGCAGCGCGGCGACGATCTTTTTAAAGAACGCGTCGGCCGCCTTCGGCGTCAGCGGTTTTTCACCCTCCGGCACAAAGGTCAGGTGGAAGGCCGTGCTCTTTTTGCCCTCGCCCAGGCGCAGACCGCGGAACACATCGAACAGCTCCGCCGCCCGACAGAATTTGCACGTCTTTAAAATGCAGTCCGTCATCTGCGCGCAGGTGACGCCCTCGTCCACGACGACGGCGAGGTCGCGCTTTACGGCGGGGAATTTCGGCACGGCGCGATAGGTGATGTCGGGTGCAAATTTTTGGGAGAGCGCGGCATAATCGAGCTCCGCGAGATACGCCTTTTTTTCCAGCGCCAGCTCGGCGCACACGGCGGGATGCACTTCGCCCAGCACGCCCACCTTGCTCTCGCCCGCATACACGGCGGCCGTGATGCCGGGATGCAGCCAGGGCACCTCGTCCCGCGCAAATTGCAGACGCACGTCGAAGGCTTCGCCGATCGCCTCTACCGCGCCCTTTAAGTCGAAGAAGTCGCCCTCGCCCCACAACGCGATCGAAAGGCGGCGGCGCTCTTCGGGAAGATCGCTCAGCGGCAGATGTTCTGCAAGGTATACGTTGGCCGCCTCGAACAGCCTGCCCGCCTCGTTGCCGCGGCGCACGTTGCGCACGATGTTCCACAGCATGGCGGGCGCCAGCAGCGTGCGCATGACGGAGAGATCCTCGCCGATGGGATTTAAAATGGTGACGGCGCGGCGCTCGGGCGCGTCGGAGGGAAGGCGCAGGAGGTCGAAATCTTTCGGCGAGCCGAACGAATAGGTACACGCCTCGGCGTACCCCTGCTCCTTTAACACGTTCTTTACCTTCTGCTCCGTCTTCTGCGCGGGCGTCAGACCGCCGTGCGTGACCGAAGCGTTCTTTAAAAAAGTGGGAACGATGTGCTCGTATCCGTACGAGCGGATGACCTCCTCCGCCAGATCGGGATAGCCGTCCACATCCTCGCGCCAAAGGGGCACCTCGGCCGTAAAGCGTTCGCCCTGCGGCGTTACGCCAAACCCGAGGCGCGTTAAAATGGCGCACACCTCCTCGTGCGGGACGGAGATCCCCAAAAGGTCGTCTAGCTTTTGATAGGCGGTGCATATCGTCTTGGGCACGAGCGGCTCGGCATTGACGTCCGCGCGCATGCGGGTGGGCGTGCCGCAGCCCAGCTCCTCCACAAGGTGCAGGGCGCGATCCATGGCGATCGCGCAGGTGTAGGCGTCCACCCCCTTTTCGAAGCGCGCCGAGGAGTCGCTGCGCTGTCCCAACGCCCGCGACGTCTTGCGCACGCAGTCTCGCGCGAATTTAGCGGCCTCGAAAAAGACTTCGGACGTATCCGGCTTGATCTCGCTGTTCAGCCCGCCCATCACGCCTGCCAGCGCGACGCCCTTCTTTTTGTCGCAGATCAGCAGATTTTCGGGCGTGAGCGAAAACGTCTTGCCGTCCAGCGTCACGATCGTCTCGCCCTTGGCGGCGCGGCGCACCACCACCGCATCCCCTTCTAAATAATTGCGGTCGAACGCGTGCATGGGCTGCCCCAGCTCCAGCAGCACAAAGTTGGTGATGTCCACGATATCGGAGACGGAGCGCAGCCCGCACAGCGCCAGGCGGCGGCGCATCCACTGCGGCGACCTGCCGACGCGCACGTCGGCGACATAGCAGCCTACATAGCGCGGGCAGAGCGCGGGCTCTTCCACCGTGACCGAGACCGCGACGTCGGTCGGGTGCGCGGTGTAATGCACGGCGGGCGCCTTCAGCGGCTTTTTTAAGATAGCGGCTACCTCGCGCGCCATGCCGAAAATGCTCTGACAATCGGGTCGGTTGGCCGTGACGGCGATATCGAACAGCCAGTCGTCCGTACCGACCACCCTGCGGATATCCTCGCCCACGGGCGCGTCGTCCGACAGAATGAGAATGCCGTTCACCTCGGCCCCCTCGTAATAATCGTCGTTGATGCCCAACTCCTCGCCCGAGCACATCATGCCCTCCGACACCACGCCGCGCAGCTTGCCCGTCTTTATTTTTTGGACGCCGCCCTCGTGCAGTACGATGGCGCCGTCCAGAGCACACGGCACTTTGGCGCCCTCGAACACGTTGGTCGCGGCGGTGCATATCTGCTTTACGCCGAAGGCGCCGCAATCGACCGTGCACACGGTGAGGCGATCGGCATCGGGATGCTTTTGCGTCTTTTGAATAAGGCCGACCACCACCTTTTCCACGTCCTTGCCGCGATAGGTCAGCTCCTCCACCTCGAACCCGCACGAAAACAGCTTTTCCTGCAGCTGTTCGGCGGGGATATCGACATCTACGTAATCTTTTAACCAGCTAAGCGGTAAAATCATGCCCGTCTCCTCCCGTCAGTCCCTGAACTGCTCTAAAAAGCGCACGTCGTTTTCGGTGAGCAGTTTGATATTGTTGATGCCGTATTTTAACATGGCGATACGCTCGATGCCCATGCCGAAGGCAAACCCCGTGTATTCATCGGGATCGACGCCGCAGTTTTCCAGCACGCGCCTGTTGACCATACCGGCGCCCAGCACCTCGATCCAGCCCGTTCCCTTGCACAGCGCGCATCCCTTTCCGCCGCAGGCATGACAGGAGACATCCACCTCCACGGAAGGCTCGGTGAACGGAAAATACGAGGGGCGCAGGCGCGTTTTACTGCCCTTGCCGAACACGACGCGCGCAAATTCGTCCAGCATGCCCTGCAGGTCGCACAGCGTGATGCCCTTATCCACCACCAGCCCCTCCATCTGATGGAACATAGGCGAATGGGTGGCGTCGTCGTCCGAGCGGAACACCCTGCCCGGCGAAAGCATTTTGATAGGCGGCTTTTTTTTCTCCATCAGGCGGATCTGCCCCGCGCTCGTCTGCGTACGCAGCAGCAGGCGGTCGTTTAAATAAAAGGTGTCCTGCATGTCGCGCGCGGGATGATCGGCCGGCGTATTGAGCGCCGTAAAGTTGTAGTAGTCCGTTTCGATCTCCGGGCCCTCGAAAATTTCAAACCCCATGCCCACGAACACGTCGATCAGCAGATCGCGCACCCGCGTAACGGGGTGCAGCGTCCCCTGTCTGCGGCGGCGGCCGGGCATGGTGACGTCTACCCGCTCCTCCGCCAGGCGATGGGCCATCTCCTGCCGCCTGATGCGCTCTTCCACGACGGCGAACCCCTCTTCGAGTTTTACGCGCAGGTCGTTGATCTTTTTCCCGAGCGCGGGGCGCTCCTCGGCCACCACGTCTTTCAGGCGCTTTAACAGCGCGGTCACCCTGCCCGCGCGGCCCAGATACTTCATCTTCACTTCGTAGAAAGTGCGGCTGTCCGTCACGTACTCCATGTCGCGCACGGCCTCCTCGCGCATCTCCTCCAAAAGGAACGCGCGCACCTCCGAGCGGGCGCGTTCCTCCGCGCCCCCCTCGGCCGCCTGCTCCCGCGCCGGCGCCTGCGGACGGTCGTTTTCGTGTGTCGTATCGTTCATACTTCTCCTTCGGCGGCCGCAAAAAATAAAGCGCCCCATGCTGCTGCATAGGGCGAACGGTTCGCGGTACCACCTATCTTTGCGCGCAAAAGCGCGCCTTATTGTTCCCTTAACGCGGGTAACGGCTCCGCTTAAAGTTCTGTTCGGCGGGCGGCTGGCGGGGGAATACCGCACCCGGCTGCGCAGGGGCCTTTCAGCCTGCGGGCCCCCTCTCTTTGGCGCGGCACGGCGGATGCGTCTGTTCCGCGTGATTGCCTTTTTTGTCTATTATAAGCGGTTTGGGGGCGATTGTCAAACATTTTTGGCAGAAGAATGCGCGCCGCGGCGCATTTGTTTGCGGGCGCCGCCCCGCGCATGCCGCCGCGCGCAAATCGCGCCCGGGACGCCCCGGTCGTCACGCAATTGTTCCTTGCCGCCTGTAAACGGGTCGCAGGCCTTCCTCTCCCTCGCATCCCCTGTGCAAGGGACGGCGGCAGACGAGGAACGAGCCTGACGGAGGGGGCGTCGCGCCCGCACGGCGCCGACCGTTACGGCCCTCCCGCTTCGCTGCGCTCGGCGCCCTCCCTTTATAAGAGAGGGCAAAGATCCGATCCTATAACGCGCTTTCAATTCCGTTCTGCCCATCGGCAAGGCCTATTTTATACCCGCAACCGATCCGCGGGTTTTTTATACAAAAAACGGGCGCCGCCGACGGCGGCGC
This sequence comes from uncultured Clostridia bacterium, assembly GCA_944354035.1. Taxonomy (GTDB): domain Bacteria; phylum Bacillota; class Clostridia; order Christensenellales; family Borkfalkiaceae; genus Gallimonas. Next base: position 5,997 of record CALVPS010000020.1, read on the forward strand.
CCGCACGGGCCGTGCTTATTCGGCCGAGGCGGCCGTATCTTCCCGGACGTGTTTGATCTTTTCTTTGGCAAGCAGGTATATCTCTTCGGTCGCAAAAGAAATTTTGGTCAGCCGGTCCCTTCCGCTTACGGGGTGCAGCCAATAGCTGTCGTCCGGAACGGAGATATCGACGCAGTCGCCGAAAATGTTCTTTTTATATTTATCTTTGCGATAGGGATAGTCGTACTCGATATGCACGCTCTCCAGCTCGGTCCCCTTCCACACCAGCGTTTTGGGTTCGCCGTACGCCGTACAGGTGAGCCTGGTCTCCTCGCACGTCTGCACCAGTCTGCCCATGCCCTGGTCGTAAAAGCGCTTGGCGTTAGGCAGCGTATGTACGGTGACGTCGTCCTCGAAGCGGTATCTGCCGGAGCGGACCTCGTCGCGTACGTTCCGGCGCTCCCAGGCCGTCCAGTCGGGAATGTGCGAAAACTCCGTTTCGCCCTCTTCGGCGTGCAGCCGGGAGAGCGTATCCATCTGCCACGCCTTGCCGCAGGCGGAACACCACAGGCGCGTGCCGCCGGAATGCATTTTAAACTCGGCGCGGCAATGCGGGCACTGGTACAAAATGTTGTGCAGGCCGTCGGCACGGCGCGGGTTGTCGATCTCGATCCCCGATTCGCGCTGCCATGCGTAGTCGTCGCGCTGCATGGCGCGGTGGATACGCTCGTTCAGCTCGGCCGCGGGGAGCGAGGCCACCTCTTCCGCCGTGGCCACACACTCCAGGTCGCAGGAAAGCGGGATCACCTGCTCATCCTTGTTCCACTGCGGCGCGGCCACAAACGTGCCGTACATGCGAAGCACCACCACGGGCACTTTCAGCAATTTTATCACTTTACCCAGCGAATCGGGCAAAAAGCCCGTTGTCCCGTCCAGCGAATAGCGTGCCTCGGGATACACGCAGACGATCGTCTTTAACGTATCGGTGCAGTAACGCATGTTGCGGATCAGGTTCAGATCTTTTACGAATTTGCGCTTGCAAATGCACCCCAGCCGACGCATCAGCCAATCGCCGACGTCGCGGATGGCGTCGATCGCCACCACATTGTTGGCGTTGTGGGGCGCCACGGCCGTATACATCAGCGGAAAATCGAGCATGCTTGCGTGCGTGGCGAACAGCACGTACGGCGGCTTTATACCGTCCATGCGGATCTTCCGCACCGTGATCTTGCGCCCCTTTAGCCGGGGCTTTATGGCAAATTGCCGCGCGATCCACATCCAGAATCCGCTTGGTTTAAGCGGTTTGCGCGTAAAATCGTACCGTTTGACCTTTGCCACGCTCCTATCCTCCCCATTGTAAATCACATTTTACAAATACATTATACCAATCCGACGGAAGAATGTCAATATCCGCGGAAGAATTTTATATCGGCGCCCCGAGCCGGATCTTGGCGCGGGGCGCCGAGGATGACGCCCCCCGGCGGTCTGCGCGCCCCGATGCAAAGCGATCGCCCGCCCGTCCGCTGCGCCGGGAACAGCAAAGACCCGTACGAATGCGTACGGCGACGTCTTCGCACGGGTCTTGCCGTTTCGGATCGCGCTCGCAGGCACGCCGCAGGATGCGGACGACGCCGCCCGCAGAACGGGCTGTCCCCGATCTCTTTCCGAATCGTATGTCGATAATACCGGATCTCCGCCCGCCCGTCAGGCGGATCGCCTACGAAAGCTGCGGATAAATTTCGGAATAGACCGCCCGACGAAGGCGCTCGGCATCGCGGCAGTACGATACCACGGTGACCACGGCGTCGCGTTTGGGGAACATGAACACGAACTGCGAATACAGCCCGTCCGCACGGAAACTTTCGTGCTCGCCCAGCCAGAACAGGTAGCCGTAATAATTTACGATCGACTGCGGCGTTGCGCATGCGGCGATCCAGTCCTCGGGCAGCAGCCGCCGTCCCTCCCAAACGCCGCCGTCCAGCCAAAGCTGCCCCAGCTTATGCAGCTCGGAAAGGGTGAGCGTAAGCCCGCTCCCGCCGAAGTTGTACCCGACGGGATCCACCTCCCACGTGGGACGCTTTATGCCAAGCGGCAAAAACAGGCGGGGCAGCAAATACTCGGTAAGGCTGCATTTGGCGCGGCGTTGGATAAGCACGCCCGCAAGATAGGGCCCCGCGTTGTTGTACACGAAACACGTTCCCGGCGCGTACACAAAGGGCTGTGCCAGCGAGAGTTTTACCCAGTTATCTTCGGGATACCGCGGCCGGGCGTCCCCCGTTAAAAAGCCCTTTCCCTGTCCCAGACACATGGTGAGCAGGTCGCGCACCGTGGCCTTGGCCAAATTTTCGTCCACCGTTGGAGGGAGCTCGTCGCAGAAAGCGTCGGTCAGCTTTTCGTCCAACCGCAAAAGCCCCTCCTGCAGCGCAAACCCTACGGCCGTCGCCGTGACGCTCTTGGTCACCGAATAGCAGTTGCGGCGGCTCTCTTCGTCCCAGCACACATGCGCCAGGACCTTGTTCCCCTGCGAGACCTTTACGCCCAGCAGGCCGATGGGAACGCCGATGTTCCCGAACCCGGTCAGATCCATTTGTACCTCCTTATCGGTCGTTTGTTTTTACGGGCAGCACTCTGATGACCCGTTTGACCCGGCCGAGCGGGACGGGCGCCGTCTGCGCCGTACACGTCTCCACCCGCAGCACCACGCCCTGCATAGCGCGGTCGTCGCGCCCGAACGGGACCAGCACGTCCCGGCCCTCCTCGGCCTTTCCGAACGGCAGCACGTACCAGCGCGGCTCTCCCGCAACCTGTACCTTTACAAACGTATGCGGCTCGTTCGGCGCGATCACGCCTCCGCTGAGCGAATGGATCATCCCCTCCTCCTTTCCCCTTAAAATAAGGGGGCGAATAATTTGGCAAGTTCGCACAGTCCCCGCCACACAACGCTCTTTTTGGCGTCCTCCTCCGTCTGCAGGGCGGAAACTTCAAACGTACGTTCCATGTCTTCCTTCATCTGCTTTAATGCCGCCGTCCCGTACATGAACACGGCGTCCTCAAAGTGGAACAGCAGCGAGCGGTAATCGAGGTTGATGGTCCCCACCACGCCCACCGCGTCGTCCGCCAAAAAGCCCTTAGCATGGATAAACCCGGGCGTATACTCGTAAATTTTAACGCCGCCCTTCATAAGCGCCGCATAGTTGGAGCGCGTCAGCGAAAAGGCCAGCTTTTTATCGGGAATGTGCGGCGTTACCAGGCGCACGTCTACCCCGCGCGCCGCCGCCTGCAGCAGCGCCTCGCGCATGCGGTAATCGATGATAAGGTAGGGCGTATGGATCCAGACATACTCTTTGGCGCCGTTCAAAATGTTGATGTACACGTCCTCGCCCAGATGCCTGCCGTACATGGGGCGGGGCCCGTCGCCGTACGGCTGCACGTATCCCTCGCCTTCGAACGCCTCGTACGTCTGCGGGATATAGACGGAAAAATCTTTGTCTTCGCGGCGACTCAGATTATACAGCTTTAAAAACATCAGAATAAAGCCGCGCACCCCCTCGCCCTCCAGTCGGACGGCCGTATCCTTCCAATGGCCGAAAGGATGCTCCAGATTGACGTACTCGTCCGAGAGGTTGATCCCGCCCGTGTAGGCGATCGTGCCGTCGATCACCGTGATCTTGCGGTGATCGCGGTTGTTGTGCACGTTGGTGATGACGGGCACGAACGGATTGAACTTTACGCACTTGATGCCCAACTTTTGCAGCGTTTTGTGATAGCGGAAATGCACCTTGCCCATACAGCCGATATCGTCGTATACAAAGCGGACCTCCACCCCCTCGCGCACTTTTTGCACCAGCACGTCCAGCACGCTCTGCCAAAAGGCGCCGCGGCCGATGATAAAGTACTCCATAAAGATGTAGCGGCGGGCGCCCTTTAAATCGGCCAGCAGCCGCGCGGCAAACGCCTCGCCCACGGGGAAGAACTCCGTTTTAGTGCCGCTGTGAAGCACGGCGGACGGGTTTGCGGTATACAGCGCCTCGCTTACGTCCGCCCAACGGCCCAACCGCTCCTGCGTCTGCGCAACGGTGAACCGACGCTCTTCGTAGGGGGCGGCCAGGGCGCGCATCTCCAGGTAGGCGCGGTGGATACGCCTGGTGGGGCGGTGAGACGAGAATACCGCATAGATCGCCACGCCAAACAGATTGAGACCGACAATGCACAAGATCCACGGCAACTTGGTCTCGGGGACCATGTCGCGGTTGGCCGCGTGCAGCGCCGTGGCGAACGTGACGAACCACGAGAACACGCCGAACGCCAGCTGCAGCCACGGCGCCATGGGCGGAAACAGTTCGACCAGCCAGACATAGAACAGCCATATAAGGCCGGCGACCAGCATTACGTTTCCGACGAACATGAAGACGATCGTCAGCGCCACCAGCGAAAAACGGCTGAACAGTTTTTTAAATTTTTTCAACTTGCCGCCTCCTTATATGCGCCGTACGAGCGGCGCGCGGCATTTTTAAACGCTTTTATAATGAATACCCGTTTGCGGGCGTCCGCAAACACCCGCGTGCACCGCGGCCGATCTGTTCATACCCGCTCCGGACCGAACCCGCGCGTAAAAATATGGCACCCGCACGGCGCGCGCGTCTCCGTAAACCCTTCGGGGAGCAGCACGTCTTGCCGCGCCGTGTGCAAAACGCGCAGCTGCGTACAGTGCAAAAACGCCGCCGGGTCGATCTTTTCCGCCGCCACCCCGCAGGTAGAGATCTCCCGCAGCGAGCCGCAGCCGTAAAAGGCGTCCGAGGCGACCCTTCCCCCGCAAATACGCACGCACTGCAGCGAGGAGGGCACGCGGTAGTCCGTTCCGTCCGAAAAGAGCGCGGCGAGCATGTCTTCCCCCGCCGCGCCTGTGCCCGCAAAGGGTAAAACGAGCGACTGCAGCGCGGTACACGGCAGCAGCGCGCCCTCGTCGAGAAAGCGGGCATGCGAAACGGCGAGCGACGTTGCCGCGGGCAGCCCCGCGACCAGACGCCGGCCGCCCGGCGTATCCAAATAGATCGCGTTCCCCTCGCAGGCATACGGCGCCTGCGCGGCGACCTCGGCAATGCGCGAGCCGCAAAGCATATCGGCGGAAAGCTGCGCCTGCGGGCGCAGTTCCAGGCGCACGGCGCCCGTCGCGGCAAGCGACGTTCCGCCCTCCGAAAGGACGACCGTCTCTGCGCGCATATCCTCCGCGCGGAAGACGCGTGCGCCGTCCCACGCAAACCATTCCCCCGCATACCAGCGCGTTTCGCCGAACGTGCGCCACAGCGCAGCGCGCTCGAGCGAAGAGACCCCCTCCGCGTCCAGCGAAAGCAGCTGCGCCACCGTTCCGTGCGCCAGCACATCGTACACCGCGGCATATCGGGGCGTGGCGGAAAGCAGCCCCCGCCGTTCGCCGCGCGCCAGCGCGACGCCCTCTTCCTCCGCGCCGACCATGGCCGCGTAGGCCGCGGCGTACGTCTCTTGCGTACGAGAGCCGTCCTCCCACACGCACGCATAGTACCCGTTCGTCTGCAGGCGGCGTGGGAGCGGAAACGCCGCAAGCAGCACGGCCGCCAGCGCAAAGTACCCTGCCGCCAGCACGCCGAGGGCGCGCCGTGCGCCCCGCTTTACTCCCATTTCAGACGGTGCAGCTCGCCGCAGGCCGAGAGCCCGCCGAACGCGTTTTGCCGCAGCCCCTCGTATACGGCCACCGCCACGCTGTTGGAAAGGTTGAGCGAGCGGGCTTCCGGACGCATGGGGATACGCACGCAGCGCTCCGGATGCGCCTTTAACAGCTCTTCTGGCAGGCCGCGCGTCTCCCTGCCGAACACCAGAAAATCGCCCGCGACATACTGCGCCTGCGCGTACGAGCGGCGGGCCTTGGTGGTAAAAAAGAACATGCGCGCGGCGGGGAACTCCTCTAAAAAGGCCGTGAGACTTTCGTGTATGCATACGTCGACCAGCGGCCAGTAGTCCAGCCCGGCGCGGCGCATGTATTTATCCGAAAGCTCAAACCCCAGCGGCCGCACCAGGTGCAGCGTACAGTCGGTCGCGGCGCACGTGCGCGCAATGTTGCCCGTGTTCTGCGGGATCTCCGGCTCTACCAAGACGACGTGAAACATATTTCACCTCTTTAATTTTCCCTATTTTACGACAATTTTCGACATTTTGCAAGAGGGAAGACAAAACTGTCCCGAAATTTTCACGCAGACGCGCCCGGACGGCGCAAAACGGCTTGACAGGCGACAAAAAAATCGCTATAATCGGAGATGCTTTTTATTTGCCTATACAAATCCATATTTTTTCTCAATGAAAGAGCCGGACGGAAACGCCCGGCTCTTTCATGTCTCTTCGTATCCCGCTCGGCCTACTTTAAATACCTGCCCTGCGCGCCGCTGTGCACGCGGAAGATCTGCACCTCTTCGCCCGAATGCGCGTCGAGATACACAAAAAATGCCTCGTCGCCGCTCGTACAGTAAAACTCGTAGGCGAGCACCTCGCGCCCGTGCAGCGGAATGAGCGCCAAATGTTCGGCGCGGACGGTGAGCGACGCATCCAGACGTTCGCGCGCCGCCGCCTGCGACAGCGTCGCCTGCGTTTCGCGCAGGCCGTGATGGTTGAACAGATACCCGCGGGCGTCCATGCCCACCACGCGTCCGCGCTGTTCGCAGACGCGCACCCGCACCATGTCGGGATAGAGGCGCACGCCCGCCTGTTCCGCTACATAGGTGATATCGGCCACGCTGCCCGCATCGGAGAACCACACGGCGGTCAGCCCGTCGTAGCCCGCTTCCCGTAAAAAGCGCTCCGCCGCCGCGCTGCAGCCCGCAAAGTCGAAGTTCTTTTGCGTGCACGCCTCGTAGGTGTCAAAGAAGGCCAGCTTGCCGCCGCTCTTGGTGATCTGCGCAAAAATTTCCGCCCCGTCCTCGTCGGTGAGCACAAAATTGTAGCAATGCATCCCGCGGGCGGCCGTCTCGCCCGTGCAGCGCACCGCGGCGATGTGATACGCTTTAAAATACGTCTTTACGCACGTCTCCGCCTGCGCCTGCGAAATTTCCGCCGCGCCGATCAGCGCGTTCTTCCCCACGTTGCCCGTTCCGGAAAAGGGCGCCTCGGAGATCTCCCCGCGTTCGCGCATCCCGCGCCCGGACCCGTCCGAATGCGCCGTCCGCAGATCGCCGCCCCCCTCCAGCAGGGTACGCAGTTGATCGGCGGGCAGGTGCAGCGCAAGCTCGTTCAGCTCGCGCGAGAGGCCCGCGCCGATCGCGCCGAGACGGGCAACGACCTCTTTATCGCGGGCCGACAGCCCCTCGCCCGCGGCAAGTTTTGCAAGCAGACGGTCCGCATAGGCGCCGGTACGGTTGACGAACAGCGAAATATCGGTACTCGTCGCCGCATCGACGGGTATTTTTTCGAGAGCGGCCTCCAGCACCGCGGTCTCCACCAAAATATCCGTCAGCAGAATGCGCTGCTCGTTTGCGCCGGACGAGACGCGCAGCTTGGCAAAACGGTCGTCCAGCTCCTCGCTGACGGACACCAGCTCGTACAGCGTGGCGCGGCAGGCGTTTTCGGTCCGCAGACGCAGCTCGTTCATGCGGTAGGAGTCGGCCGCCACCACAACGGCCAACGCAAGGCAGGCCGCGCCCAGCGCGGAGACCGCCGCGATCCAGCCCCCCAATCCGCCGCTTTTGCGGCGGTCGCGCCGTTCTTTGCGCGCCTGCGCCCGACGATCTTGCGCCGCCTCGCGCGCGGCGCGCCGCTGCTCTGCGGCGCGGGTACGCGCCTGCGCCCTTTGATGCCGTAAGGCGAGTTTTTCGCGCTTTTCGCGCAAAAGCCTCTTTTCGCGCTCGGCCCTGCTTTCATTGGCCAGCATTTCGCGGCGGGCCGCCCGCTTTGCCGACTGTTCGGTGCGCGCGCCGCGCTTTGCGGCACGGATCTCGGCCCGTTTTTGCCGCGCCTCCTTCCGGGCCGCGCGGGCCTTGGCGGCCTCGAACCGCGTCTGCGCCGCCCGACGTTCCCGTTCGGCGGCCGTTTCAGTCTCCTTCTTTTTTGACGGCGCGCCTTTTGCCCCGGCGCCGTCCGGCTGTCTTTCGTGTTGCGCCTTTTCGGGCGCATCGGTCTGCGGTCGTGTGCGTTCCCGCTCGATACGTTCTACCTTTTCGGCGCCGCTCGATACATTTTCCCCGATCTTTTTTTCCATAACTCCCTCCTTAAATGGCAAATACGTGTTTGCCGATCACAGTCACCGTCTGCCGTTCAAAGATCCAGGCGCTGGTGGCGACGGCCGGATTGTAATAGTAAAGACAGCCGTACGTAGGGTCCCACCCGTTCATGGCGTCGCGCGCGGCGTTGTACGCCGTCTGATTGGGCTCCAGATTGATCTGCCCGTCGTCCACCGCGGTAAATGCGCCTTTCTGATAGATGACCCCCGCCACGGTGTTGGGAAACTGCGGGCTTTTTACGCGGTTGACGATCACCGCGCCGATCGCCACCTGCCCCGTATAACTTTCGCCCCTGCCCTCGGCATAGATCGCCTTTGCCATGAGGTACAGATCGGACGAGGTATACTGCGAACTGCCGCTTCCGCCGTTTAATACGTTATATGAATCGTTCATGCCGAGCGCCTTATACGTTGCCTTGCCGACGACGCCGTCCGCCGTAAGACCGTTCTTTTTTTGAAAGGCGACGACGGCGCGACGCGTCCCCGCGCCGAAGATCCCGTCGACCGCGCCCGTATAATACCCCCAGTTTTTTAAGCGGCGCTGCACCTCTTTTACCTCGCCGCCGCGGCTGCCTTCGCGCAGGACAGCCGTCTGAACGGCGACGATCGCTGACTCTTCCGCAGGGCGGGCATACGCCGCGATCCCCGCGGCCGCCGTGCCGGCCAGCACAAGCGCCACGGCGCCGATTGCCAAAACTTTTTTCATAATGTTTTTTGCATGCCTCCTACGGCTATCGTGTGCACCGTTCCGAAAAATATACACGGCGCCCTCGCTGCGTAAAGGCATACCGTTCCGCCGCACGCCGAAGACGATGCCGCCCGCGCAAAGGCGCAGCAAAAAAGCCCCCGCAAGGGAGCTTTTTTGCATATGCCGGACGCACCGGACGGCGCGATCAGCGAAACTCTTCGTAGCGGCGCAGCATTTCGGCAGAGATGCCGGGCGGGATCTTCCGGAACGCGCACTCGAACATGTCGCGCGTCAAAGGGATGGGCGTCTTGGCGTCGGCGGCCTGCATGCGCTCGAGCGCGATACGGCACGCTTCTTCCACGATGCCGCACAGATCGGCGGCCGAATAATACGCCTCGCGCAGGCGCACCTTGCCCACCGAAGTTTCGCGCTCGGTCATACGCTCGGTCATGGCCAGCACGTCTTCGGCGGATACGCCCTCCAGCGCGATGCCCTCCAGCTTGCTTTCGATAATGGCGCGCTTGGCCTCGTAATCGGGCGGCGTCACATGCACCAGGTGCGAAAAGCGCTTATAGCGCAGATAGGCGGGGTCGATCACATCGGGACGGTTGGTCGCCGCGATCATGATGCGCTTGGAGCCGTCCACCCCGAACCCGTTGATGCGCTGCAGCAGCTCGGTCGTGACGGCGGCCTTGTAATCTTTGGTATCCTGCGTGCGGCGCGAAAAGATCGACTCGCACTCGTCCACAAACAGAATGGCCCCGTCGGGACAGGCATCCAGCTCCTGGAAGATCTGCTTGACCGCCTGTTCCGATTCGCCCACATACGACTTGAAAATATCGGCGGGCGTAACGATGAACAGCGGCAGATCCATGGCGTTGGCAATGGCCTCGGCAAACATGGTCTTGCCCGTTCCGGGCGCGCCGTACATCAGCATACCCAGCCCCCCTTCCAGCTTGTAGTACTTTAACAGCTTGGGGTTTTGCGCCATGTACAAAAAGCTCTTTACCAGCCGTTTTACGTCTTCCAGCCCCTTTACGTCGTCGAACGTCGTATCGGGCACCTTGGAGCGCACGACCGAGCCGTACCCCGCCGCCGCGTCCGAGAGCTGCTGAAAGTACTTTGCGTAGATCTCGCTCTTTTCGCGGTCGGTCACCCGCTGCGAGAGCGTGCGCGCCAACTGCGCCGCGCGCGAATACTCGGCGCGCAGCTTTGAACGCTCGTCGTCGCGCAGATCCTTTTTATCCTGCCGCCCGGCAAGGATCTTGCGGATCTTATCGATACACGCGTTAAAATCGCGCTCGATCTCCTCCACAGACCCGCGCGGGGCGGACGTTCCCTTCGTTCTTCCGATCCCGGCCATACCGTACGCTCCTTACAGGATGTCGCTGATATCGCCCACGCCGCCCTGCGGTTTGGGCGGCTGCACGGCGGGCGCCGGCTGAGACGACGCGCCGCCCGGGGCGGTGCCGCGCGCCTTCATGATCTCCGCGATCATCAGCTGCGCCTTGGAGGGCGCGGCGGGCGCGGGCATGCCGCCCTCCGCCTTCTGCGCCAGCGCCTTCTGCCGTTTTTCTTCGCGGCGGCGCATGGTGAACTGCATACGCTCGGTGGCGCTGCGCAGCGAATCGATGATCACGTTGCCCAGCTCCTGCTGCGCCAGGATGTTGTCGACCGCGGCCTGCATTCTGTTTTGCGTGTTGCGAATGACCTTGCGGATACGGCGGCGGCGCTTCCAGCGCGCAAACAGACCGTAGTCGTGCTGCAGCGAGGCCTGTTGCAGCTCGGTATCGAAATTGATGGCGTTATCGATAAACTCGATCGCCTCGAAAATACAGCTCATGGCCACGTTTACGGCCGTAAGCGTCTCGATCACGTCCTTCATTTCGAGGGCGACGTCCAAAAAGGATACCATCATCTGGGAACGGTAATCCTGTTCGCCGTACAGCTCTATAAAGTCCGCCGTCTTTTCGGCCAGCGTGTTAAGGCGATCGTCCACCTCGACGCGCCTGCGCTCTTTGTCGTACTCCGCCTGCCTGCGCTTGGCCTCGAGCTCCGCCTTGGTGAGCGGCTCTCTGTTCAGTTGCACCTTGTTCTTTTCCGCCATTTCATGATCTCCTTGCATTGATGATTTGGTTATCCGCAAGCGCCCGTTCGAGCGCTTCCCGTTCTGCCTGTGCGTTGTCCGTCCAGTCGTGAAGGAACAGACGGTATAAATTCCACCCGCGCGCCTTAAGACTTTCGTAATAGCGCACGTTGTAGTCGAAAAAGTCGTACTTCCCATGCGTGGGGAGTTCGCACCACACGCCGAATACCGCCCGGCTCAAATCCTCCGACAGGACCGCCACCGGGATGCGCACCGACCCCGCGGTAACGCCGTAGCCCGCGACGACCCGCTCGGGCGAAACGCCGCACGAGATTATAAAGTCTGCCACGCTGCGCAAGAAGCCGGGACCGGGGTCCTCGCACGCAAAGCGCTCCTTGCCCCCGCGCGCGAACCGCTCGCACAGGGCGAGATATTCGCCGATATAAGCGACGCGCGGGTTGACGATCTCCTCCGCGCGGACGGAGTGCACCACGGTCACCGCATACCTGGCCCGCGTGACCGCAACGTTGAAGATGCATTTCCCCAAATCGTCGCGGTTCAGCTGTCCGAAACTCTGCTCGACGCGGCCGTCGGCGCGTCTGCCGTAGGTGAGCGACAAAATGAGGTGGTCCGTCTCCTGCCCCTGCACCGTTTCGATCGTCTTAAAAAAGGCGAGTTTTTCGGCGACGTCGCCGAACGCGGCCAGCGCGCGCGTCAGCCGCTCCCGCAGCGATCGGTCTTCGCGCACGCGGCGCTCGATCAGTTGCGTCTGCGCCTCGCCGAAGGCGACGACCCCGAACGAACGCGACAAAACGCCGCTCTTTTCGTCGTACCACGCATCGAAGTGCGCGCGCAGCGCCGCCAGCACCGCCTCGGCCTCCGCCTCGTTGGCCGCCTCCTCGCACACCCCCTGCGGCACGTATACATCGGTAAATCCCAGGCCCTTTGCCATGGGGAGCGACGCGGGAAAGGTGCGCATGGCGGGGTAAAAGTTCTTTTGCGAAAAGGCAATCAGCGACTCCGTTTGGCTGCGGTAATGACACACGAGCTCCGCGGCGCGCAGGCCGCCCCCCTTTAACGCCAGCGACAGCGCGGAGATATCCGGTTCGAGCGGGCCCTCCTCCGACGCGGGCGTCGCTGCGCGCGCCTCAAAGTGACGGATGGGCGGCATCTGATATTCGTCGCCGACGATGACGCACTGTTTTGCGCGCATGAGGACGGGCAGCAGGTGCACGGGCTTGAGCTGGCTGGCCTCGTCCACGATCACCACGTCGAACGAGGCGTACGCCTCGGGCCGGAACAGCACACTGGCCGTATAGGGCGAGAGCACGATGCACCGCTTTAATTTTAAGATCGCCGCGGCATGCCGCTTAAAAAACAGCCGCAGCGATTCGCCCGTGCTGCGTTCGGACTGCAAAAAAGCGAAGTCCGGATCGTCCGCGTGCAGGCGGGAGAGGCAGGTATCTTCGATGACGGCCGCGTTGCAGGCGGAAATGGCGCGCTCGGCTTCGGCAAAGCGATCCATGGCGCGCGCCGCGGCCGCGCCCAGCCCGTTGCGGCGCGCGCCCAAACGGGCGGCGTACGCCTCGGAAAGCAGCGTATAATAGGAATGCTCGAACGTATCGCACATCGCCTCGCGCTTGCCGAGCGGCAGATCGCCGCGCTCGAACGGGCGGAAAAATGCCTTCAGATCGAGAGCGGGCACGGCGGTCAGCGCCCTGCGGTAGCGCAGGGCCGCGTCCGTCACGGCGCGGTCGTCAGCCTCGGCGGAAAATACGGCAAGATCGCCCGCGGAGAGCGTTCCGTCCGTATAATACCCGCCAAAATGCGCCCGCCGGAAGGCGGCAAATCCCTGCAGGAGTTCGCCGACCTCCCCCTTCAGCGCCGCGGGCGCCTCCGCAATGCGCGCCGCCAGCGCGCACGCCTCCTGCACCCCGAACCGCCCGACAAGTTCGCCGACGGCCGCCGCCGCCCGCGCCTGCCGTTTGCAGGCGGCCCCGTCGGCGGGCGCGGGCAGCCCCGCACCGAGCAGGCCGAGCGACCGCTCCAACAGCGCGCGGCGGGCGGCGGAGCGATAGGCGGCAAACAGGGCGCCCAGCCGCGCGGGCGGACGGACAAGCGCCCCCGCGCAGGCCTCGGCCACGGGCAGGGCGTCGAGCGCGGCGCACACATAGTCCCGCGGGGGGAGATCCTGCGCGCGGCTGCGGGCGAACACGCTTTGCAGCAGGCAGATCTCCTCCTCCGAAGCGGCGCGGCGCAGCAGCCCCGAAATGCGGTCGCGGCAGGCGACGGCGCGGGCGGCCAGCTCCTTCATCTCGCCATAGGCGCGCACCGCTTTGAGCACGGTACCAAACCCCTTCTGCTGCAAAAAGCTCTCCTTTTGCAGCGCTTTATACAGTTTTTTTGCCCGGAAATCGAACAACCCCGGCCCGACGGCATCCGTTTCGTAGGCGGAAAAGGCGACAAGCGCACGCTCCAGCAGCGCGCCGTCTTGGATCAACGGCTCCGGGAACACGGCGCAGACGCGGGCGAAGGCGTCCTTTTGCAGGCGGCCGATCTCGTCCAGCGCGGCGGCCGCTGCGTCCAGCGCGGAAAACTCCGCCGCCCCCAGCAGCGTTTCGCCGCGGAAAAACAGCTGCACATGCGCGCCGACGGCGCGCAGCTGCTCTAACGTAAGCTCCGGATCCGCACGCACGCCCACGATCGCCTTTAACCGGGCGAACAGCTCCGATCCGTCGGCCAGCGCGGCGTCTTCGCCCTCGGCCGCGGCCTGCTCGTAGGCGGCAAGATCTTCCGCCACGGCGCGCCGCACCTCGGCAGGCGCCTCTGCCACGGCGCGCACCTCCTGCGGGCCGAACCCGCCCTCCCGCAGCGCGGGGATCGCAGTCAGCGGCAGGCGCTCCCCCCGTTCTCCGAACCATGCAAGTACCGATGCCCGCACGCGCCCCGCGCGCGCGGCCAGCGCCGTATAGCTTTGAAAGGCCTTCTCGGACGCGGCCTGTTCGTCCGCGCCGTACCAGGGACAGCGATACACGGGATGCGCGCCGCCGCCCGTCATGATCCAAAGGCATTCGGCCGCCTCGGCCGCAGCCGAGGCGGCTGCGGCATAGGAGCCCTGCGCGGCCAGCGCCGCCTCGGGCGAGACGAAACGCACGACGGGCGCGCTGCTGCGCAGCGCCGTATTCAAAATATCGTAATAGCTCGGCGAACCCTCGAACATCTGCCGATGATAGCCGTCCAGCTCCAGCACGGCACGCGTGCGCTCCTGCTCGGCGCGCTCGCGCCGTTCGTATAGGTCGCCGGCGGCGCGGCGGCTGCGCAGCAGCGCGCGGAAGTCGGCGCGGATGGCGTCCGGGTTGACCTTGGCGGCCTGCGATTCCGTTTCGCAGTCGAGCAGCATGACGAACTTGCGCAGCGATTCGGGCAATTTTGCGTACACTTCGGACAGCGCCGAAAGCTTGCGTGAAGCAAACAGCACCGACTTGTTCTGCGCCAGCAATGCGGCGACAAGGTTGGCAATGGTCACTGTTTTTCCCGTTCCGGGCGGCCCCTTTACGACAAGCGACTCACCCGCCGTGACTCGCTCGACGATGTCCTCCTGTACGCTGTCGTGCGAAAGGACATAGGGAGCGCCTTCTCCGCGCGCCGGCGGATCGGGCAGCAGACCGCCCTCGAACACGCGGCGCACAAGCGGATGTCGCGCGATCTTCTGCGCGTTGTTTTTTACGTCGTAATAGGTGCAGATCTCGCCGTGGTTGTAGCGCGCAACGGCAACGATGTCGCGCTGCACGCGGAACACCGCGTCGGGATCGCCCGCACGGCAGCTTTCGGCATACGCCGCGGCGCGGGCAAAGTAGGCACCGCCGTCCCCCAGCGCCTGCAGCGAAAGGGGCGCATCGGGATCGGCGCCCTCGCCGTTGGGATGCGGAAAGGCGTCGGCAAGCTCGTCGCCGAACGTCTGCCGCAGTTTTTGCCGCAGACAGGGATTGAAGTACGCGTCGTCATCGACAAACTCCAGCGAGACGGGCGTTGCGGACGAGGCGCGCACCAGCCGCACGGGAAATACCAGCAGCGGCGAAAGCACGGTCTGCATGGCGCCGTTTCCGACGGGCACGCGCCACTCCAGCGCGCCCACGCCCAAAAACAGCGGATTGTTTCCCTTTAAATTGAGCTCGCGGTACGTATCGGCAATAAACGCGCCGAGGGCGCGCGCGTCGCGCACGCCGAGGCCGTCCCGCCAATCGAACGTGTTCTGATTGCGGCCGATACGCTGTTCCTCGGCCGTCAGAGCGCTGCCGCGCAGCACGGTATTGGCAGGCTTGCCCAAGCGCGCCGCCAGCGTGCGCAGCGCATAGGGCGCCGTCTCCTCGCCGACGCGGTCAAGAAAGTATGTCTGCCGCAGATCGCCGTTGAGATCGATCAGCTTGTTATGGCGCCAATCGTCGATGTGCAGCAGTTCCGTTACGCATGTCTGCAAAAAATCCATACCGTTCCCCTATTCAAAGGCGATCTGATTCCATATATCCCCGCTCGTGCGGACGCTCTCCAGCGCAAAGGCGTTTGCCTCGCTTTCGTACACCTGCCAGCGATAGCCCTTGTTCGGAAGGTCGATATACGCCGCATGGTTTTTGCGCCACTCCTCGATGCGGGCACGGTTTACGCCCAGCTCCGCCCAATACCACTCGCACCACGCGCCGGTGATCGCCTTGTACTGAAAGGCATGGAAACACTCGTGGCAGATGCAGTCGATCAGCCAGTCGTAGTCGTCGATGGCGCCCTTTTTATAGTAGATCACCCGACCGCCCTCGCAGCACGTGCCGCCGGCGTGCGGATTGTGCAATGTCTCCCGAATGTACACCTGCGGCACGATATCCACGTCCAGCGCACGCATGACGAGGCGCGTCGCCTCGGCGATCCGCCGCTCGCGTTCGTCGTCGGGCAGCGTCGTCCATACCGAGCGGTCCTGCCCGCACAGCGTGCAGTAGCGCACAATGGCGCCGCATTTTTGATAGATGGTAAAATCCCCCTCCATGATCTTGCGGATGTTGACGGGATCGACCACGCGGATGTCGTCGTAGTCGAACGTGCCGCGGCCGCCCGTCGTCTCCTTCGAAAAGGTCCCCCACTCCGAATCGAGCAGCATGCTCTGCGCGGGGAGGCGCATAAGATACGCCCCGGCCCGCGCCGCATTCTCGCGCGAGCGGCGCACGGCGGCCTCGCGCCAGTCCCGTCCGCCCGCAAAGGCGCGCACCGCCTCGTTCAGTCCCACAAAGCCTAAAAAGGGAAGCTCGGAGCGCACCGCCTCGCGCGCGTTCTTCACCATGCCTTTTTCTTCCAGCAGCTCGTACAGCTGCGCATAGGCGGGCATGGAGAGGAGACGAAAGGCGACTTCCGCCGCCGCACCCGCCTCCTGCGCCGTGCGCAGCAGCGCATCGAACACCGCGCGCCTGCCGGTGCGGTCGGTAAAAAAGATCTTTCTTCCGCTCCGCGCAAAGCCGATCGCCGCCAAAAAGACGTTCTTCAGCCCGCCGTGGTCGCGTTCGGCGCCGCGCACGAGCACGTCTGCCCCGCGCTGCGCCAATACGGCCAGCAGCTTTTCGGGCTCGGCCGCGGACGCGAGCGTATCGCAGGGGAGCACGACCACCTCGCCCTGCGTCTGCCGCGCGGCGTACAGGTCGGCCTCCTCTTCAAAGGGCGTGCACAGCACCGTGACGCGCGCGGAGGGGCGCGCGTCCTCTGCCAGCACGGGGTAATACTCGTAGGCGCGCAGCAGATCTGCGGGAAGGCGCTCCGCCGTATCGCCCAGCGCCCTGCGGGCCGTCTCCTCTTCCATCGCCGCGGCCGTACGGCGCGCAAACGCGCACACCTCGTTTAAATCGGCCGCGATCTGCGCGGCGACGTCGGGAAACGCCACGCCGTCGCCGAACAGCGGCAGCGCGCGGAGCGCGGCGCTTTCCTCCGCTTTGCGTGCGAACACCGTCTCGACGGCGCGCGCCTCCTCCGCCGAAGCGGCGATCGCCTCGCCCTCGGCCGAACGCACGCGCGCGGCCTGACGGGCCGCGTCGGCAAGGATGGGGATGCAGACGGTTAAAAACGCGCGCAGGCGAAGGAGCAGGGCAGCCGTGTTGCCGTAACCGCGCGTCTGCGCGGCGGGCACGGCACGGTCCAAAAATTCGGTCAGCGCCGCCTGCTCCTCGGCGCAGTAACCCTCGTTGAAATAGGCGAGCGCCAGCGACTTCGCGCGCAGACGAAGGAGCAGGGCGTCGGCGTTTTCGCGGTTTTCGGCGCTCAGCCAGTCCTGCGCAAGCAGGCGTTCCGTCTCCGCCGCCGCGCCGTCGAGCGCGGCGCGGTCCGTGCTGCGCCGATAGGCCGTATTGGCGGCCGTTAAAATATCTCTTGCATTCGGCATGGCGGCTTATATCACTTGTCGCTGTCCGAAAGCGGGATGGCGGCGTCGGGCTCTTCCGTCTTCTGCGGCCGGGGCTCGCCCTCCATGCCGCGGATGCGCGCCTCCATATCCAGGCGGGCCCGCTCTTCCCGCTCCAAACGATCGCGCTCGCGTTGGGCGGGATCGGTCTTTGCGGCGGTCTTGCGCGGTTCGCGCCGCTTGCGCAGCTCCTCGACAAGTCTGCGCGCCCCCTCGCCCTCCTGGATGACCGCACGGAAGAGACTGCGCTGCTGTTCTTCCTTGTCGAGCGCAGCCAGGATCTGATCGACGGTGCCGCGGACGTCCTGCGGGACGGCGCGGCCCATCATCACCTCGCACAGATTGACGAAGGAGAGATCGCCCGCCAAAAAACCCACCATCCACGGGTCGTTTTTGTAGCGCAGGATCGCGTCGCTCAGGCGATGGAACTCCTCGGCGACCCCGTCGCGCTCGTCGCGCTCTGCGGCGCGCGCGGCGATCTCGTCGTCCAGCTTGACGATCCCGGAATCGACGCGCGCCTCCTCCGCCTCGATCTGACGGCAGGCGGCGTCGGCGTCGGTGGCGCCCGCCTCGCCGTTGCGATAGCGCGCGATCCAGGCGGCCTTCTGCGCCGAAAGATCGGACTTTTTGGCGGCAAGCTCCTTTTTTTCTTCCAGCAGCCCGTCTACCGCGCACTGCTGCGCCGTGACCGCCTCGAAGGCGGCCAGCCGGTCGATGAACACCTCTACGCTTTGCCACTTCTTTAAGCCGTCTTCCACGCCGCGCAGATTATCGGCGGCGAACACGATGGTCGAGGCGATGTACTCGTCGTCCGCCATGTCGGCGGCGGTACGGGGCGCCGAACGCAGCGTGCGCCACTCTTTCGCCGCGGCCAGCGCGGCGTTCAGCGCGTCGACTTCGGTCAGCGTGCAAAGATATACGCCCACCGCATTGCGCCATACGGCGACGCGATCGATGATCTCTTTGGCATAGTTCACCGCATTGCGCGTGGCGTGATCCCATACGGCGGCCACTTCCGCGCGGATGAGCTTTAAAATGCGTACGCTCTCCTCCAAGTTGCGGCGCACCGTATCGGACAATTCCATCGACAATACGATGTCGGCGCCGCGCAGCGACGAATCCAGATAGCGCAACGCCTCGTCGCGCGCATCCAGATCGTACGAACGGCGGCCGCGGCGCAGACGATCGAACACGCCGTCGGCCTCTTTCTCCTTTAACGCCGGCTCCACGCGCGCCAGCACGGCGGCATATTTTTGCCGCAGTTTGGGCAGCTCTTCCGCCGCCTTGCGGTCGCTCAGCCGCAGAACGAGACGGACGAGGTCGTCGATGCCGTCGCGCACCTTGGCGTTGGGCCGCACATTGTTGACGATACAGGCGGCAAAGCGCGCCAGATCGCGCACGATCTCGTCCGAAAGACGCTGGCAGTCGTCGCTCCCGTATCCGCGCGCGACAAGGTTTTTAAATTCCGGATCGACGGCGATCCCGTTCTGCGAGAATACCTCGCGGATCTCCGCCACCAGCGCCTCGGTGCCGCGCTCCGACACGGTCTGTTCGTTGACAAATTGTTGTTCGCTCATGTCCGATTTCCTCCGCAAATTTTTCCGATCAAAGTTTTTACCGCGTCTGCCGTACGGCTTTCCCCGCCGTACAGGTAAACGTCGTCGTCAAAAAAGGTGTAGTCGATGCGGCCGCCGTCGTTTGCAAGACGGCGCACAAGGTCGAAATTGGCGCGCGCCAGCACGGACGCCGTCGCCTCGATCGCCCGTCCGCCCAACAGCGGATGCGCGCCGCATCGGTTAAAAAAGTACAGGCAACACGGCTCGTCGGGCGACAGCTGCGCCAGGAGCTCGTCGATCAGCCGGCGGTTGCTGAGCTTGCGCGGCGGATCGGGCAGCACAACGTCCTGCGCGTCGCACGCAAACAGCCTGACCTCCGTCCCCTGCTCGACGATGCGGCAGGCGTTCGTCTTTTCGTCCCCGATCGCAAACAGCCGCTTTAAATCGCGCCCGTCGAGGCGGCAGATCCCGAACAGCGGGGCGCGCGTTTTGGAGAGGCAGGCCGACAGGGTAAAGTAGGCCTGATCGCCCGCCTCCTCCGGGGAGGGCGGCGCGCTCTCCTCCGCGCCGAGGGGCGCGACGCCGAAGTCGCCCAGCCGCCGCACGGCGCGCGCCAGGTTGGCATTGTGATCGAACCTTGTCCGGTCGCTGCGGCGCAGCCGCTGCGGCAGGCGCGCCAGCATGGCGAGCAGACGGCGGGCGGCACGCACGCGGATCTCGTGCCAGTCGTACGTTCCGCGCACGCCGCGCTCCACGGGCAGTTCGTTTATTTCGCTGAAACAGACCGCACCGTAGTATAGGCAGGCGATCCCGCAGCGCATGGCCTCGCTGCGGTTTTCGCGCAGGTATCCCTTATCGTAATAATATCCCAACCGGGCGACCGCCTGCGGGTTTCCCGCAAGGGCGGACTGCTTACACAACTCCATGGCCCGCTCCGCAAGGCGTTCGCTCTCCTCGGCGTCGTCCGTCTCGGTGAGCGAGGCGAAATAACAGCGCTCGGAGAGGGTGAACAGCTCCTCGTTTTCCGCCGTAACGCAAAACCGCGTAAACGCCTCGGACAGCGGCTTGCGGCAGTGCGGACAGGCCCAGCTGCCGTCGTACAACTCCAGCGGACGCTCTACCGCTCTTCGGCACTTTTCGTTTCCGCAGATCATGCTTCGTCCTCCCCGCCCGCTTCGTCCGCGACGATCGTAAACGTCGTTTCGATCGCGGCGGCCGTGTAATTTTTATCTTCCACGCGCGCCGTAACGCGGTATTCCCCCGCCTCCGAGGGAGGCCCCTCCAGCACCGTGCCGTCCGCCGCCGCGTAGCTATATACGACCGTCGCCTGTTCCGTACAGGCGGCCGTCGGCGTATGCGTCGCGCCGTCGAACACGTACACGTACGGATCCTCACCCTCCCACGCAAGTTCTGCGGAGCGAGGCGAAACGGTGAATTTCACGCTCTGCGGCGAAGAGAACAGATAGTCGCCGCCTTCGGGCAGCGCGGCGGTCACCGTGTATTCGCCCGCGTCTACGCCGCCGCCCGTGTAGAGGAGCGCGGCAAGTACGGCCGCCTCCTCCCCCGCGACCGCATCGGAGAGCGCCGTCGC
>CALVPS010000021.1 GCA_944354035.1 uncultured Clostridia bacterium
GCGAAATGCTGTCGGGCGAAACTTGGAGCGGCAACGCAAGTTTTGCGACTTCCTGGAACGGCGTAAGGGAGTATTTTGGGATGCATGTTCCGGATGTCGCCCCGCCCATGGGGATCCATCTTCCCGTTTCCGTCATTTTGTATGATTATGAAAGCGACGGCGCAGACAGCTGGTCGGGGACCTCGCTGGTGGAGATCAGGATCCTGGCAGAAACCACGATCGAATGACGAGGATATTGCCGATCGGAACGAAGCGACAATAAAAATACCCGCAGGTAAGGTTGTTACCTGCGGGTATTTTATAGATGGTGTATTTATTCCGCAATAAGGGGGCGAGGCGTTTGGGGGCAATGCGCTTTTTGACCGCCTTTTCCGCCGCTTTTCCTGCTCTTCCGCCGGGGGGAGGACTTTCGTCTTCTTCTTGCGGCTGACCCATCTCGGAGATCGTTACGCAGCCGATATTTTTATGACATTTTTTAAAAATCGAACCGAACGTAACAAAAACAAAATGAATTTGCATGACAATTGCAAAAAAATCGTGTATGCTGTCTGCAGAACGCAAGGGGAAGTGTATGAAGACAGAAGAGCTGATAAAAGTGCTGACGCCGGAAGAGAAGGCGGCCCTGGCGGCGGGGACAAATTTTATGTATACGTATGCGCCGGCGGGACGCGGTATCCCGTCGCTGCGCATGTCGGACGGTCCGCACGGGCTGCGGGTGCAGACGGAGGGGGGCGATAACGGGATAACGGCAAGTCTGCCGGCAACGGCATTCCCTACGGCGGCTACGGTGGCAGCCGGCTGGGATCTTTCGCTTTCTCGCCGCATCGGGGCGGCCATCGGGCGGGAGGCGCATCGCTACGGCGTGCACGTTGTGCTGGGGCCGGGGGTAAACATCAAGCGCAACCCCACGGCTGGGCGCAATTTCGAGTATTTTTCGGAAGATCCCTGTCTCGCCGGCAAAATGGCCGCGGCCGAGGTGGAGGGCATACAGGGCGAAGGCGTCGGGGTCTCCGTCAAGCATTTTGCGCTCAACAACAGCGAAAATTACCGCTTTACGGGCGACAGCATCGCCGATATGCGCGCCATCCGCGAGATCTATTTCAAGGTGTTCGAGATCGTCGTAAAAGAATCGCATCCAGCCGCCGTCATGTGCGCCTACAACAAGATCAACGGCGAGTACTGTTCGCAGAACCGATGGCTTTTAAAGGACGTTTTGCGCGGGGAGTGGGGGTTTGACGGCCCGGTGATGACCGATTGGGGCGCCACGCACGACCGCGTTGCGGGGATAAAGGCGGGGTTGGACCTGGAAATGCCGGGCGATACCGCCATCTGCCGCAAATGGATCGCGGAGGGGCTTGCGGACGGCACGCTGCCGGAGGCCGACCTCGATGCAGCGGTTGCAAACGTGCTGGCGCTTATCGAACGCTATGCCAAGCCGCACGCGGACGACTGTGACTTTGTCGCCAACGACGCCCTCGCCTGCGAGGCGGCGGAGGCGAGTGCCGTGCTGCTGAAAAACGACGGCGCGCTCCCGCTCGACAAGACCGAACGGTGGCTGGTATGCGGCGATCTGTTCGAAAAGATGCGTTACCAGGGCGCGGGCAGTTCCATGATCAACCCCACCTGCCTTACGTCGCCCCGCAAGGCGTTCGACGACATGGGCATACGCTATGAGTTCGTGCGCGGCTATGCCGAAAACGCCGTACAGCCCGACCGGGAGGCGATCGCCTCGGTCGTTGTCCGTGCCGCAGCGTACGAGAGCGTGTTGGTGTTTGCGGGATTGACCGATTATACGGAGAGCGAGGGGGGCGATCGGGAAGACATGCGCCTGCCGCAAAATCAGCTTGCCCTTATCGAGGCGCTTATCGCGGCGGGAAAACGGGTGATCGTGGTGCTGTTCGGCGGCTCGCCCGTCGAGCTCCCGTTTGTCGAAGGGGCCGCCGCGATCCTCAATATGTATCTTCCGGGGCAGAGCGGCGGCAGGGCGTGCGCCCGCCTGCTCTTCGGCGACGTTTCGCCTTCGGGCAGACTGGCCGAGACATGGCCGCTGCGGTACGAAGACGTGCCGTTCGGCCGGGAGTTCGGAAAGACGGCAAACGAGGTGTATAAAGAGAGCGTATTTGTCGGCTATCGCTATTATGCCACGGCGGGCGTCCCCGTGCGCTATCCTTTCGGTTACGGGCTTTCGTACACGCGGTTCGGGTATTCCGATTGCAAGATCGTCCGCAGCGGCGGCGCGATCGCCGTCGGCTGCACCGTGACCAACGTCGGCGGGCGGCGCGGGGCCGAGGTGGTGCAGGCATATGTCGGGCTGAAACATTCGGCCGTGTTCCGCCCCCTGCGCGAGCTGAAGGCCTTCCGCAAGGTGACCCTCGACCCCGGGCAGAGTGCACGGGTGGAGCTGGAGATCGGCGTGGACGAGCTTGCCTTTTTTCATCCGAAGGCCGGGCAATGGCAGGTGGAGGGCGGAGAATATACCGTTTCGCTGTGCAGGGACGCGCTGACGCCCGTATACGAGGCAGCCGTCGCCGTGGAGGGCGTCGGCGCGGAGGGGGTATACGACGACGCGATCAACGCGATCTATGCACGGTGCGACTTTTCCGCGGTGACCGACGAGGTGTTTACGCGTATGAGCGGCCAACATATCCCTGCGCTGCCGCCCGGAAAACCCATAACGACGGAAAGCCGTTTTTCCGCGCTGAAAGAGGCAGGCGTCATGGGCAGACTTCTGTACGCCGCCGTGCTGGGCGTGGCAAACAGACAAATGAAGGCGGCCAAAAAACTGCCCGAAGGACCGGAGCGCGATAACCGGATCAAGGGCGCGATCTTTTTAAAAAAAATATTAAACAGCAGTTCTCTGATCTCCATGACGATGGCGGCGGGGAAGGCCTGCCCCTATAACGTTATACTGGGCTTTATGGAGCTGGCCAACGGGCACTTGTTCAGGGGGCTGAAATGTTTCTGCAGCAAAATAAAGGCGCCGGAGCTGCCCGGACAATAGAGGGGGATCGCGGCGGCATCAACGTGCTTTGCATGTGCGCCCGCAGGGCAGCCGGCGGATTCGGGCGGGGATATCGAACCGTATCAGAGTTCGACGCGGTATGCCCGCGGGGCGGCGCCTGCGGACAGGCATGTCTGCGATATCGGCCATGTCTGCGTACTTTCCGCGGGGCATGTCTGCGGTACATTGCCGTAAGGAGGAATCAAGGAGGGATAAAGATGGATATCGGCGAATGGAAAGATGCCCGCGAGAACAATCGGTTGGAGGCAAAACTTGCCCTCGGCGGGCTTCCGCACAGTATTTGGGAGACATATTCCGCCTTTGCCAACACGGAGGGCGGCGTCATTCTGCTGGGCGTAGAGGAACATGCCGATCGTTCGCTGCACGCCGTGGATCTGCCCGCGCCCGAACGGCTGATCGCGGCGTTTTCGGCCATTGTAAACGACAGGACGCGGGTAAGTGTCAATTTGCTTGCGCCGCAGGATATCGCCGTGCGTTCGGTCAACGGCAGACGCATCGTCGTCATCCGTGTGCCTGCGGCCGTGCCCGCGCAGCGGCCGGTATATATCGGCGGCGATCCCTTTACGGGAACGTACCGCCGCAGCGGCGACGGCGACTATCGCTGCACGCCCGACGAAGTGCAGGCGATGCTGCGCGCTGCGCGGAGCGGGACCTTGTAAGGCGCCGCGGTTTTTTATGTAAAATTTTCACGAGGAAAGAGTATTCTATCCGGTTGACGGCGCAAGTGCGGCGTGCTATAATTGGGAACGGTTAAAAAGCACGCGGCGCTCCCGTCGGGGGCGGAGGGTGATATGACAAAGAGACAAAAAATCGTGTTTTTCAGCGTTGTTGCGGCCGTCGTTGCGCTGCTTGTCGTCGGCATCGTGTTGACGAACGGCCTTTACGAGCGGGATGCCACGATCCAGGAGACGATGAAAGACGCCATCCTGCACGGAAACGACAAAATAAGCCTGTTCGGGCTGCCCGTCAATCCCGGGCTTATTTCTGCGTATATCGTGACGGGGCTCCTGCTGTTGTTTGCGGCGATCGTCCGCATCTTCGTCATCCCCAAATTTCGCTATGTGCCCGGAAAGTTCCAGACGATGCTGGAACAGGCCGTGGGCATGTTCGACGGCCTTGCCCGCGGGAACAGCCCGCATAAAAACGGCGTTTTGGGCGCGTACATATTTGCGGCGGGCGCGTATATCTTTTTCGGGACGCTGTTCGAGCTGTTCGGCATTCCCTGGATCACCATCAACGGCGAAAGCGTCACGCTGCCGGCGCCGCTCTCCGATATCAACGGCGCCATCGCCATGGGTGGGTTTACCTATCTGTTTATTCTGATCGGCGGGATCGCGGCCAACAGGGGGCGCGGGCTGCTGCGGGGGCTGAAAGAGTTTTCACTGCCCATCTCCATGAGCTTCCGTCTGTTCGGCGCGCTTCTGAGCGGTATGCTCGTCACAGAGCTCGTCTATTACTATTTTGCGCTCTCGTTTGTGGTGCCCGTCATCGTCGGCATCCTGTTTACCGTGCTGCATGCCGTCATTCAGGCGTACGTGCTTTCCATGCTCACTTCGATGTATTACGGCGAGGTCACCGAGCCTCCCGTTAAAAAAACAAAGAGATCCAAAAAAATCAAACGCGGATCGGAGGTTACCGTATGAAGATCAAAAAAATCCAAACGATCGTGCTGACGGCGCTTATATTGTTTGCCGCGCTGTTGGCGGCGCTGTTTGCGGTCGGCGCCGCGGAGGGCCGTATGCCCGCTGCGGCGGCAGAGGAGACGCAGATCGTTGCTTTGGCCGAAGAGACGGCCGGCGAAACCGCCGGCGAGCCGGCGGCGCCCGCCGCGGAGGACGGGGCCGCGGTCGACGGCTGGAAGGCGCTTGCCGCGGGCATTGCCATCGGCGTCGCCTCGGGCGCGGGCGCACTTGCCATGGGCATTGCCATTGCCAAAGCCGGCGACGGCATTGCGCGGCAGCCGGAGGCGGACGGCAAGATCCGTTCCACGCTGATGCTGGGCCTTATCCTTATCGAAACGGCCATCATTTACGCGTTGATCATCGCCATTCTGATCATATTCGCACTCTGACGGGAGGCGTTTTATGCCTTTGAATATCGATTGGCAGCAGATCTTGCTGCACGCACTGAACTTTGTGATCTTGTTCGCGGGGCTGTATTTTTTGTTGTACAGGCCGGTAAAGGCGTTTATGAAAAAGCGCCGCGAGCACTATGAATCGATGGACGCCGCGGCGGCGGACAAGACAAAGCGCGCCGAGGAATTGAAGGCCTCGTACGAAGAAAAGTTGGCCGCCGCCGACGAGGAGATCGCCGAAAAGAGCCGCCGTGCCAAGGCGGAGGCGGACGAGGCTGCCGCGCAGATCAGGCAGGCTGCCGAGGCGCAGGCGCAGGCCATTGTGGAGGAGGCGCGCGCGTCGGCCGCGCGTGAAAAGGAGCGCATGGAGCGCGGCGCCCGCGGCGAGATCGCCGCGATCGTTACGCAGGCGACGGAAAAGATCGTGCTGCACGACTCGGCCTCCGAAGCATACGACGCGTTTTTGAATGCGGCGGAGAAAGACGATGAATAAGCCGCTGTGTGCAAAATTATATGCCGCGGAGCCGCCCGATCGGGAGCAGCTTGCGCGGTTTTCGGCCTTTTTGCGCAAAAAATACGGGGAAGAGACGCAGCTGGAGTTTATAAAGAGCGCGGCGTATCCCGGCGGGTTCCGCCTGGAAGTCGGCGACGAGGTGTACGACTGGAGCGCCGGCGGCCGCTTCCGCCAGCTGCGTGACCTGCTGACGCAGATCCCCTCGCAGGAGGGCGATATCATCCCGCTCCTGCGCGAGACGGTGGGGAACTGGACGCCCCGCGCGCTGGCGGAGGAGGTGGGCACGGTGGTGTCCGTCGGCGACGGCATTGCCGTGGTGTCCGGTCTGCCGCGGGCGGCGTACGGCGAGATCCTGCTGTTCGCCTCGGGGGTGCGCGGCATGGTACAAGATCTGCGGCGCGATACGCTCGGTTGCATCCTGTTCGGCGACGAAGGCGGTGTTTCGGCGGGGAGCCTCGTGCGCAGAACGGGAAAAACGGCGGGCGTGCCCGTCGGTCACGCGCTGCTGGGCAGGGTGGTCTCGGCCCTGGGCGCGCCCATCGACGGCGGGGGCGAGATCGGCGCCGAGGGCTATCGGCCCGTCGAGGCGCCCGCGCCCGGCATTATCGACCGCCAGCCCGTCAACCGTCCGTTGGCCACGGGACTCATCGCCATCGACAGCATGTTCCCCATCGGCCGCGGCCAGCGCGAGCTCATCATCGGCGACCGCCAGACGGGTAAGACGGCCATCGCCGTCGACACCATTTTGAACCAGCGCGGCAAAGACGTCATATGCATCTATGTCGCCATCGGACAAAAGGCCTCTGCCGTGGCGCGCCTCGTGCAGACTCTGCGCGAAAAGGAGGCGCTCGATCACTGCATCGTCGTCAGCGCGACGGCGGGCGATCCGGCGTCGCTGCAATACATTGCGCCCTATGCGGGCTGCGCCATGGGCGAATATTTTATGGAGCGCGGCAAAGACGTGCTCATCGTATACGACGACCTCTCCAAGCATGCCGTCGCCTACCGCACGCTCAGTCTGCTGCTGGGGCGCTCCCCGGGGCGCGAGGCGTATCCGGGCGACGTGTTCTATCTGCACTCCCGCCTTCTGGAGCGCGCGGCGCACCTGTCCGAGGCGCGCGGCGGCGGTTCGATGACGGCGCTGCCCATTGTAGAGACGCAGGCGGGGGACGTATCGGCCTATATTCCCACCAACATCATCTCCATCACCGACGGGCAGATCTTTTTGGAGAGCGACCTGTTTTTTGCAGGGCAGCGGCCCGCGGTCAACGTGGGGCTCTCCGTCTCCCGAGTGGGCGGCGACGCGCAGACGCAGGCGATGAAGTCGGCCGCCGGTGCCATCCGTCTGGACCTGGCGCAGTACCGCGAGATGGAGGTGTTTACGCAGTTCTCTTCCGATCTCGACGAAACGACGCAGCGGCAGCTGCACTACGGGCAGGGACTGATGCGTCTGCTGCGGCAGCCGCAGTATCGCCCCATGCGACTGTACGAACAGGTGCTGCTGCTGGTGACGGCGCTGCACCGCACCATGCAGGAGGTCCCCCCCGAGCAGGTAGAGACGTTCCGCAGCGGGCTGTTGGCGTTCTTTCGGACGGAAGCGCCCGCACTGTGCGCCGCGATCGAGCAGACGGGAAAACTTTCTTCCGACGACAGACAGCGCATCCTGGCGCTTGCCGAGCGTTATGCGCAGAACTTTTTGCAGGGGGCGGGCGGATCATGCCGAGCATAAAGGAGATCCGCACGCATATGGAGAGCGTGCGCGATACGCAAAAAATCACCAACGCCATGTACCTGATCGCCTCTACCAAGGTGCGGAAGGCCAAGGCGGAGCTTGACCGCACGCGGCCTTACTTCAACGCCGTGCAGGCGGAGATCAAGCGCATTTTCCGCGCCGACGAGAGCATCGAAAACAAGTATTTTTATCCCCCCGCGGGCGAACATAAGCTTGAGGGGACGTATGGGTGCCTGGTGATCACGGCCGATAAGGGGCTGGCAGGCGCATATAACCAGAATGCGATCAAAGAGGCGCGCAGGCTGCTTGGCGAGCACCC
This sequence comes from uncultured Clostridia bacterium, assembly GCA_944354035.1. Classification (GTDB taxonomy): domain Bacteria; phylum Bacillota; class Clostridia; order Christensenellales; family Borkfalkiaceae; genus Gallimonas. The sequence goes on from CALVPS010000021.1 coordinate 7,662, forward strand.
GCAGACCGAACTGTTTGTGGTGGGCGAATACGGCAGGCAGTACTTTTTGCGCCGCGGCATCCCGATCCGCCGCAGCTTTTTGTATACGGCGCAAAATCCCACCATGCAGCGCGCCCGCGAGATCGCGGCGGTGCTGCTGGACGCTTACGACGAGGGGAAGCTGAAAAAGATATATATTATTTACACCGACATGAAAAACGGTCTTTCGGCGGAGGTGCGCAGCGTGCGTCTGCTCCCGTTCCACAGGGCACAGTTCTATTCGGAGCCGGGACAAAAAGACTCCTCCGCTTACGAATTTATCCCGTCTATCGGCGAGGTGCTCGACAACATGATCCCCAGTTATGTCGGCGGATTTATTTACAGTGCGCTCGTAGACAGTTTTTGCTGCGAGCAGAACGCCCGCATGACGGCTATGGACGCCGCCAGCCGCAACGCACAAAAGCTGCTCGATCAGCTGCGTATGCAGTTCAACCACGTGCGGCAGGGGGCCATCACACAGGAGATCACCGAAATTTCGGCGGGCGCACAGGCGCAGAGGGCCGAACGGGAGGCAAACGTATGACGTCCGTCGGAACAATTTCACAGGTATTGGGATCGGTGGTAGACGTGGTGTTCGAGGGCGCCCTGCCCAAACTGCACGAGGCGATCGTGGTGAACGTGGCGGGCAAGCCGCGCTGCATGGAGGTCGCGCGCCACGAAAGCGCCGATACGGTGCGATGCGTCATGCTCTCGGGCAGCGAGGGGCTTGCGCGCGGCATGCAGGCCACGGCCCTCGGTCACGGTATAGAGGTGCCCGTGGGGCGCGGCACGCTGGGGCGTATGTTCAACGTGTTGGGCGAGCCGATCGACGGCGGAGCCCCCGTGGAGAACTGCGAACGCCGCGCCATCCACCGCGCCGCCCCTTCGTTCGAAGAACAGTCGCCCGCCGTAGAAGTGTTGGAGACGGGCATTAAGGTGATCGACCTGTTAGAGCCCTATTCCAAGGGCGGCAAGATCGGCTTGTTCGGCGGCGCGGGAGTGGGCAAGACCGTCCTTATCCAGGAGCTCATCCACAACGTGGCTACAGAGCACGGCGGCTATTCCATCTTTACGGGCGTGGGCGAGCGCAGCCGCGAGGGGAACGATCTGTGGCGCGAAATGAAGGAGAGCGGCGTGATCGATAAGACGGCGCTGGTGTTCGGGCAGATGAACGAGGCTCCCGGCGTACGCATGCGGGTCGCCCTCTCCGGCCTTACGATGGCGGAGTATTTCCGCGACTGCGAAAATAAAGACGTGCTGCTGTTTATCGATAATATTTTCCGCTTTGTACAGGCGGGGAGCGAAGTCTCCACGCTGCTGGGCCGTATGCCTTCTGCGGTGGGGTATCAGCCCACGCTCGCGCAGGAGATGGGTGCGCTGCAGGAGCGTATCGCCTCCACCCGCAGCGGCTCCGTTACGTCGGTGCAGGCGGTGTACGTACCCGCGGACGACCTTACCGATCCCGCGCCCGCCACCACCTTTTCGCACCTGGACGCGACCACGGTTTTAAGCCGCAAGATCGCCGAGCAAGGGATATATCCGGCCGTCGATCCTTTGGCCTCCTCTTCGCGCATCCTCGAGGCCGACATCGTGGGGGAAGAGCACTACGCCATCGCGCGGAAGGTGGAGGAGATGCTGCAAAAGTACAGCGAATTGCAGGATATCATCGCCATCCTCGGCATCGACGAACTGAGCGACGCCGATAAGACCATTGTCTACCGCGCGCGCAAATTGCAGCGTTTTTTGTCGCAGCCCATGCACGTTGCCGCAAAATTCACCGGGATCGAGGGGGTGTACGTGCCCTTGCACGAGACGCTGCGCGGCTTCCGCGCCATCGTTTCCGGCGAGGCGGACGGGCTGCCCGAAGCGGCGTTTTTTAACGTCGGTACGTTGGACGACGTGTACCAAAAGGCAGAAAAACTGAAAAAAGGAGAGCTGTAATGTTCCGCTTGCATATTCTGGCGGCCGACCGCCCCTTTTACGAGGGGGAGTGCGAATCGCTCGTCGTTCCCGCAACGGACGGCGCCTACGGGGTGCTTGCGGGCCACAGCAACGCCATCTGTTCGATCGTGCCCGGGAAGCTCACCTTCCGCCTTCCTTCGGGGGAAACGCGCGTCGCCGCCGTCTCGTCCGGGCTGATGAAGGCGGCGGAGAACGATGTGCTCGTGCTGGTGGATTCGGCCGAGCGGCCGGAGGATATCGACGTCAACCGCGCCCGCCGCGAAGCGGACGAAGCGCGCGAGGCGTTGCTGCAAAAAAAGAGCCTGGAAGAACATCACATCGCACAGCTCCGCCTGGCGCGCGCCGTCAACCGTGTGCGCATCAAAAAACAATACTTTGATTGAGCGTCCGCGCTGCCGATCGTTTCGGCGGCGCGCTTTTTTTTGTTCGCCGAAAGGGACGCGGAAGTCGCAAGGGCGTAAGACGCGGCGCAGAAGGAGCAAGGGGCGTCCCGCCGCGCAATATTTTGTGCGGCGGGGGCGTATTGCGCCGACGGGTCTTGAAATTGTCCGAAAAACATGCTATACTGTAAGGGAGTAATGCGAACTACGCCTTTTGCGGCAGCTTCCGGGCGCCGTCGGCGCAGCGGTCCGGCTGCGCGCAAGGAGGAACGATATGAGCGGAATGCAGATCGCTTCGCACATCTTTTTGTGGCTTTCGCTGGCGCTGGCGGCGGTCTTTTCCGCGCTCGCCTGCGGCCGCCGCAAAAACAAACTGCTCACCTTTACGGCGGGTATCCTGCTGGCGGTGTTTGCGTTGCAGATATGCGTCAACCTGGGCCATCCGTACGCGTACGACGCTCCGGCGGAGGGCGAACCGCTGGGCGGTTTTGCGCTGTTTGCCCGCATATTCGCCAACACGATGCAGTATTTCAGTCTGGATGCCGGCTATGACGAGATCGTTTCGGTCGGCGCCCTGTTGTTTTCGGGTGCGGAGCGGTACGTGTTTTACGTGCTGGCCTGCGCCTATACCGTGCTTGCCCCCGTTGCGGGCGGCGCGCTCGTGTTTGCCATTTTGTGCAGTCTTCTGCCCCGTCTGCGGCTGTTTTTTAACAACCGGCGTACCAAGTACGTCTTTTCTTCCCTCAACAAGCGCTCGATCGAGACGGCGGAGTCCATTGCCGAAATGGCGCGCGACGTGCGCCGGCTGGACGCGCCCTGGCGCAGATGGTTTTGGCATGTCTGCCAAAAGGTGTACGGGCGGCTGTGCGCAAGCGGACGGCATGCGGCGATATGCAGCCGCCTGGGGGCGGCGCTGGAGCGGCGCAAGACGCTGAAAAACCGCTATACCGACTACCGCGAGTGGCCGTGGCTGAAGAGCTACCTCATCGTATTTTTAAACGTCGGGCCGGGCGCGGACGCCGAGCTGACCGACCGCGCCGCCGCCATCGGCGCCCTGTGCTTAAAGGACGACGTGCTGGTGCGCCGTTTTCATTGGCTGTGCCGTCTGCAAAAAAAGCTGGTCTATTTTTTGATCGACGACCGCGACGAAAAGAATTTTGACGACGCGATCGCACTCTTTTCGCAAAAAAAACGGCTGTGGAAGCGCACCGTCGTCCGCCGCACGGCCGTCGGCGGCGTCGCTGTGCGCAACCGCTTTAAGACGGATCGCCTGGAGGCATACGTGTTTACGCAGGACGAAGAGGCCTCCGCCATCATCGGCGAGACGTTAAAGCGCGAAATGAACGAGAGCGGCGTGACCGTTAAGATCATCAATGAGTACCGCAACCTCATCTATCGTCTGCTGGACGGCGATATCCGGGCGGGACGTCCCAAGGAGGAGCGCGCCGTTCCGCTGTATGCCGCGGCGCTCACGGACGGCACGTTTGCACCCGAGGGCGGCGCGCTGCGCATCGCTATCGTCGGCGGCGGCAAGATCGCCCGCGAATTTTTCCGCGCAGTCTGTTGGTGCGGACAGATGATGATCCCCGTGCGGGACGGAACGCTCGTCCCCGCAGGGCTTTCCATCACCGTCTTTTCGCGGGATGAAGAGGCGGCGCGGCGCTCGCTTGGGTTCGAAATGCCGGGGATCTTTTCGGAGAACGGCCGTTCGTACTGTACGGTCAGCTTTTTGCATGCGGAGTACGGCACCGATCGCTTTGCCGCGCAATTTGCCGAGGGCGGGGGATTGCTTTCGGACTATGTTTTGGTGGCGCTGGGCGACGACGACCTTAATCTGCAGGCCGCCTCTTGGATCGCGCGGGCCATCGATCGGAGCGATCCGCGCCGTTCGCGGCCCGTGCCCGTGACGTTTGCCGTGGAGAGCGGGGCGCTGTGCGAAACGCTGGCGCGCGAACAGCGCACAAGGGGCGGCGCGGGCTGCGTGTTGCATCCGTTCGGCTCGCTGGAGTCACGCTATCATTACAGCAACATTTACATGACGGCGCTGGAGTCGCGCGCATGGTTGGTCGACCGGGTGCACGGCGAAAGCACCGATCGTGCCGCGTTTCTGCGCGATTTTTATAAGTATGGGTCGTCCTGCGCCATGGCGTTGCACAGCGCCTATAAGATGGTCTCGCTCGGCGTGCTGCGTTCGGTCGATACCGATATCGAAGACGTCGACGTGTTGAGCGAGCTGTACGAACGGCTCTCCGATCGTCGCTGCGAAGAGGCGCTTGCATGGCTGGAACACCGCCGTTGGTGTGCGTATATGTACACGCTGGGCTGGCGGCAGCCGAGCGCCCGGGAATTTTTTTCGTACGCATGGAACGGCGAGCGGCTGTGTTCGGACAATACCCGCCGCGACGCGCTTCGATTTCAGCCCTGTCTTGCGGAAGGCGCGGGGACGTCCGTCGGCATTCGGGCAATGCTGTGCCTGGCGGCGGAACGCAGCGGCCTTACCTGGCGGCCTTCCGAACGCAATATACGGGGGGAATGGGATGACGCGTTCGACGCCGCGCGCCTGGCCGTTGCCGGACATTACGACCTGTTCGGCCGCATCCGGACGGCGCTTCGGCAGGGGGACGACCGTTTGCTGGAGGTGTGGACCGCGGAGGCCTTCGGCGATCCCGCATGGGACGCGCTGGACGGGTTGAGCCTGCTTTGGACGTTGCTGCGCGAACGTCCGAACGAGCAAAAGAACAACGCCGTCACCGACTATAAGGTATACGACTTTAAAATGAACCGAGCTCTGTTCGACGGCGTATGCCGCGGCGCGATCTTTGGTTGGATCGGGCACCGTGAACGTCGTTATGCGGCGGTCGGCGCCGACGGCCTGCGCGGCAATCCCGCCCGCGGCGCTCGCCTGCTGCTGCAGATTTGCGGGGTGGAGCTTGCTATGGCCTCTGCCGGTATGCAGCAGCCGCTGGGAACGCTTGCAGACGGCCGCATGGTGCGGCTGTGCATCGAACCCCGCGAAGAGCGTCCGCGCTTCGGCCGCGCACGGGCGGGAAAATCGTATCGTATCCTGCTGTCGCATGGGGAAAACCGCGCCGTGTTCCAAGGACTTCCGCAGCACCTGGACGTGTGTCTGCGCGTCGAAAAAACAGAGCGTTAGGAGGGGAGGATGTTTTACGAACGGGAAGGAAGGCTGTTTTTTTCGCGCCGGGGCGAAACGGTGTGTATATACGCGCAGGGGCGGGATGCACTGCGCGTGCGCGCCACCATGAACGCCTCGTTCGAAGCGGAGGACTGGGCGCTTGCGGGCGTGCCGCAGACGGCGGCGCAGATAACCATTTCGAAGGAGGCGGCGACCATCCGCAACGGTGCGATCGAACTGACCGTTTCGCGCTTCGGGCAGATGCGCTTTTACAACAACGGCAGGCTTGTGTTGGAGGAGTATTACCGCATGTTCGATTACGATACGCCGCACACGCCCTCCGTCCACGTCGTCGCGCGGGAGTACCGTCCTATCCCGGGCGGGGAATACGCGTTTTGTCAGCGGTTTGAAAGCGCCGACGAAAAGCTGTTCGGCATGGGACAGTACCAGCAGCCGCAGCTCAACTTAAAGGGCTGCACGCTGGAACTTGCGCAGCGCAATTCGCAGGTGAGCGTGCCATTTTTGCTCTCTTCGCGCGGGTACGGTTTTTTGTGGAACAATCCCGCCATCGGTCGCGCTACGTTTGCCGCAAACGTCACGGAGTGGCGTGCCGAAAGCATTCGTCAGGCCGACTATTGGATCACGGTGGGGGAGACGCCTCGCGCCATCGTGCAAAATTATACGCAGGCCGTGGGGCGTGCGCCCGTCTTTCCGCAAAATGCCATGGGACTGTGGCAGTGTAAGCTGCGCTACCGCACGCAGGAAGAGGTGCTTGCCGTTGCGCGCGAATATCACCGCCGCGGCATTCCGCTGGATGTCATCGTGATCGACTTTTTCCATTGGACGCGGCAGGGCGACTGGAAGTTCGACCCGCAGTATTGGCCGGATCCCGCCGCCATGGTGCGCGAGTTGAAGTCGTACGGCACGCGCTGTATGGTCTCGGTATGGCCTACCGTCGACAAAAAGAGCGAAAATTATGCCGAAATGACCGAGCGCGGGCTGTTGGTGCGTACCGAGCGCGGCAGTCAATGCTTTGATTTTTTGGGGGATTCTTACATTTACGACGCGACCAATCCCGAGGCGCGCGCCTATCTGTGGGAAAAGTGCCGCAAAAATTATTACGAGAGCGGCATCGATATGTTCTGGCTGGACGAGGCGGAGCCCGAGTACGCAAAATACGATTTCGATAACTTTCGCTATCACATCGGCACCGATCTGCGCACGGGCAATCTCTATCCCGTCTGTCATGCCCGCGCCTTTTACGAGGGGCAGCGCGCCGCCGGGCAAACGGATATCTGCAATCTCATCCGTTCCGCCTGGGTGGGCAGCCAAAAGTACGGCGCGGTGCTGTGGTCGGGCGATATTTACGGCAACTTTGTTAGCTTGCGCGACCAACTTGCGGGCGGGCTGAACGTCGGGATCGCCGGTATCCCCTGGTGGACGACGGATATCGGCGGATTTTTCGTCGACGTCACCGACCCCGGTTACCGCGAATTGCTGGTGCGCTGGTTTGAGTTTGCCGTCTTTTGTCCCGTGCTGCGCATGCACGGCGACAAGGGACCCAGCGATATCCCGCCCCTCGATCGGCGCGAGTGGGGCGGCGGATTTTGCCATACGGGCCTCCCCAACGAGTTGTGGAGCTTCGGCGAAGAGACGTACCGCGTGTTAAAGCGCTATACGCAGCTGCGCTGCGATCTGCGCCCGTATCTTACCGAAGTCATGCGCGAGGCAAGCGAAACGGGTGCGCCCGTCATGCGGCCGATGTTTTTTGAATTTCCCGAGGACGCCCTCTGCTGGTCGGTCGACGACGCGTACATGTTCGGGTCGAAATACTTGGTGGCCCCCGTATTGCAGGCGGGCGCCGTACAGCGCGAGGTATACCTGCCCGCGGGCAGCTGGCGCGATCTTCATTCGGGCGAGGTGCTGACCGGCGGCCGCCGCATCGTTGCGCCCGCCCCCCTCGAAGTCATTCCCGTATACGAGCGGCTGTAAATGGGGACCGCGCGCACGCAATGCAATATTGTCGAAGAGGGCGCGCCCGCGCCGCAGGGCGTCGGGTCGGCAATACCCGTGCCCGAATCCGGGCCGTCCGCGGCGGAAGACAGATCGGCCATGCCGCGTTCCGGTACGCGGTCAAGCAAAGAGGGGACCGCCATGTCCGCGGCGGTGCGGGATGCGGCAACCGTGTCCGCGCTCATATCGTGCGACGAGGGACCCATGTCTGCGTCTGCATCGCCGGACAAGGCCGCCGCGGCGGCTCGGACGGCAGGAAAAGGGGAAAGCGGTGTGACGACTAAAGAGGGCAAGACGGTCGGAACGGCCGCCTTGCCGCGCGCCGAACGACCGTCCGCGCGGAAGATCCGCATCAATTTCCGTCCCTTTTTATTTGCGGCCTGCGGACTCATTTTCGGGATCATGCTGTATCATCGCATTGCGTTCGGCGGGTTCGTTCCATCCGACGCATTGTTTTTTGCCCTGTTTTTGCCTTTGGCGCTTGTACGGCGGACGCGGCGCACCTTCTTGTGCGCTTTGGCCGTGCTGGCCGTCGGCGCGTCCTGCGGGGCGGGCGCTTCACACCTCTATGCACAGCGGTTTTGCGGCGGCGTTCCTGCGGGCGAGTACGTCGTTTCGGGTACGGTCGTATCGGTCGCGGCGGGAAACGGCTATTGTACCGCCACGATGGGATCGCTCTCTTTCGACGGCGTGAGCGTCGGCGGGAAATTACAGGTGACGCTGCCCGTCGAATGGGTGGATCCCGCCGAACGGCTCTCGTTTACGGCCGACGTTGCGCGCACGCCGTTGCCCGACGGCGCGGACGCGTATGCCCAAACGCTGTACGCTTCCGACGTGCGGTATACGGCTTCTTGTTCGCATATGATGTCGGAGGGCCGTTCCGTCAACCCGTTCCTGCGGCTGAACGCGGCTATCCACGCCCTGCTGACCGAGCACATGGAGCGGGACGAGGCCGAGCTCTGCTACGCCTTGCTTACGGGCAATTCGCGCAATCTCGACGGCGGGTTTTTGGAGGAGACGCGCTCCGCCGGCATAGCGCACATCTTTGCCGTCTCCGGTTTGCATATCGGGATTTTGTACGGAGCGGCGTTGGTCGTCTTTCGTTTTTGCCGCAGATATGCCGCGCTGCCCGCTATTGCGGCGGCGGTGTGTTATAGCGCGTTGTGCGGCTTTACCGTGTCGTCGGTGCGGGCGGTGGTAATGTGCGCCGTTCTGGGACTTTCGCGCATGACGGGCCGCAAATACGATTTTTTGAGTTCGCTGTCGCTGGCGGCGGTCGTTGTGCTGGTCGCCATGCCTGCGCAGTGGCTTACGGCAGGGTTTCGCCTTTCCTTCGGGGCGTGCCTGGGGCTGGCGCTGTATTCCGGCTCCCTCCGCCGCGCTCTGCATCGTCTGCCTGTCTTTCTCTCCTCCTATCTTTCGGCGACGATCGCCGTGCAGCTTGCCACCTTCCCCGTCATGGTCGATCTGTTCGGATATTTCTCCCTATGGGGATTTTTGTTGAATTTTTTGCTGATTCCGCTGCTGCCCGTGCTGTTTTTGGGACTTTTGGCTTGTATGGTGCCGGCGTTGCTGATCCCGCCCGCGGCCGCCGTTTTTTTGGCCGTGCCAAAGGGGATGTTTTCGGCGTTGCTGTTCGTCTTTTCGTGGTGTGATTTTTCGTTTGTGCTGGCGGGATTTTCGCTGGGTGCGGGGAGTGCCGTCTTTTTGTCGGGCGTCATTTTGCTTTCGGGCAGGGTGCGCCTTTCAAAGGCGGTGCGCGCCGCCGCGGCGGCGGGCGGCTGCGTGCTGTTTGCCCTGTGCGTCTTTGCGCAGAATGCCGTCGTTACGGGCTGTAAGATCACGGTGTACGACGCGCGCGATGGGACGGCCGCTCTTGTGCGCACGCCGCAGAGCGCCGTTCTGATCATTGACGGCGACATCACGCTCTCCGCCTGTGAAGACTTTCTTTCACGGACATATGCGGGGGAGCTGGACGTTGTGGCGGTGCTGGGCGGAGAACCGACGGAAACGGCCGGAACGGCCGCGGCGTTGCCGACGGCCTGCGTACGCCTGCGTGAGGAGACCCCCACCGGCCTGCGCGAGACGGACGTGGCGTTCGGCGAGCGCTTTTGCGTCGGCGCGTTGCAATTTGTTTACGAGGGGGACGAAAAGCTCGTTTTGCTTGCAGAAGGGCTTGCCGTGGAGTTCGATTTTGAACATCCGCCCGCTTTGGGAGCCGATTTGTGCATACAAAAGGGTGACGGAGGCTTGAATTACTTTTTAAAAGATGGTATAATCAGGTCGTTATGAAATTTGTGCAGCTTGCCAATCATTTACGGGAGACGCTTGCCCCCATCTATCTGATCGAGGGGGAGGAGGCGTATTTTCGGGACCACGCGGTAGAGAGCATCCGCACGGCCTGTGCGCTGACCAATCCCGCGCTCAACGACGAGCGATGCGAGGGCGAGGGGCTGAAGGGCGAAGGTCTTGCAAAGCTGGTGCGTTCGCTGCAGACGCTGCCCTTTTTCGATCGGCGGCGGCTGGTGCGCGTTTACGAATTTTATCCCGCCGAACGGGAGTGGGAGACGTATTTTAAGGCGTACGCGGCGGCGCCCAATCCTGCCGCGGTGTTTCTCATTGTCAACAGCGGAAAAAAGGCGGGGGCCGCCGACCTGCGGCGCAAACAGGGGGTCACGGTTGTCGACTGTTCCCGCGAGAGCGAAGAGACGCTTGCGCGCTGGCTGTTCGGCGTGGCGCGCCGGAAGGGGCTTGCAATGGACGCCGACGCCGCCGCTCTGATGGTGCGTTACTGCGCGCAGGACGCGGCGCGGCTGAAATCGGAGACGGAAAAACTTGCGCTCCTTCTGGGACAGGGCGCGCGCGTCTCGCGCGCGCATGTCGAGGAGTACGTGGCGCGGGACGTCGAATATAAAATTTACGAACTGACGCAGGCGGCCTCACGCAAAAACTTTTCTGCGTTTTCGGAGATCCTGCACGATCTTATGCAGAAGGGGATGGACGAGTACGCCGTGCTTGCGGCGCTCGTTTCGCACTACCGCACCCTGGCGGAGGTGAGCGGCATGCAGGGGACGGATGCGCAGATCGCCAAGGCGCTGGGCGTCAAGCCGTACGCCGTGCAAAAAAACCGCGAAACGGCGGCGCGGCTCGGCCGCGAACGGGTGCTGCAATTTTATACGCGCCTGTACGAATTAGCCTGCGGCGCGCGCAGCGGCGGATACACCAAGTCGGGCGCGGTGGTAGCGGCGGTCGCAAAAATTTTATTCGGCTGACGGAAAGCGGCAAAAGGGCAAAAAAACGCTTTGCTTTTTGCGCCGTATCGGCTATAATAAAGGAGTAATGTCCCGCGCGGCCGCGTTTGGGCGGGAAAGGAGTGACGAATGCGCACATTCGGAGAAGTCTGGACGGCAGTCAAAGAAGTGTTCCTCAACTTTTCGGATCATTGGATCTTTGTTGTGGAAGCGGTGTTTTTGTTCCTGCTCATCTATTTTGTCTTGCGTACGCTGTACGAAAACAATGCCAAGCGGCTGATCGCCGTCTATGTGCTCCTTATTTTGCTGACGGGCGCCACGGCGCTCTTTTCCGAGCGGATCACGGTGGAGATATACTATATTTTCGTCATGCTGATGTCGCTGTTCTTTTTGCTGTTGTTCAGCACCGAGATCAAGCGCTCCATCTGGAACGTCGGTAAGCGTACGGGTCCCGTTTCGCACGATGCGTCCGCCAAAAACACGGCGGTCAGCGCGCGGGCAGACGAGTATATCACCGGCATCGTAAAGGCCGTGCAAAGCCTTTCCAAGAGCAATACGGGCGCGCTGATCGTACTTTCGAACGGAAACCTGCCCAAGGAGATCATCGATAGCGGCGTAACGCTCAACGCCAATATCTCCAACCAGCTGATCGAGGGCATTTTTATTCCCAAAGCGCCCCTGCACGACGGCGCCATGATCATTTACGGCGATAAGATCCAGGCTGCCGGCTGCTTTTTGCCGCTTACGCAAAAAGATTTTCCCAAAGATTACGGTACCCGCCACCGCGCGGGGATCGGCGTGACCGAGGTGGCAGACGTCTCCACGATCATCGTATCGGAAGAGACCGGCATCGTCTCCGTGGTCAAGCGCGGCGAGATCACCCGCTACGTCGACTCCGAAAGCCTGCGCCGTTTTTTAAAGGAATATTATTGGAAAGAATTTAGCAGCGGAGGAAAGAAAGCATGAAATTTTTGCAGTTTTTACGCAATCTCTTCTTTAAGCACTTTCCGCTGAAACTGCTGGCGCTCGTGCTTGCGTTCCTGGCGGCCGTCATCATCAACGTGATCGTTTTATGAGAAATTGTCTGCGTATCCCGCGTATGCTGCTGCCGCGGGAGGGATTTGAAACATGGTCGGTGATCGCCTGCGATCAGTTTACCGCCGATCGGGAATATTGGAAACGCGTAGAGGAGAGCGTCGGCGACGCGCCCTCTACGCTCAACTTTATTCTGCCGGAGGCGTACCTGGGCGAGGATGACGAGACGCGCGTTAAAACGATCTGCGAAAGCATGTACGCCGCGCTCGAAAGCGACGCTTTGGCAAAGCTGAACCGGGGCGTTATTTTTACCGAGCGCACGACGCGTACGGGCGTGCGCCGCGGGATCATGGTTTGTATCGACCTGGAGGCGTTCTCCTGCGATCCCGGGGTGCAGGCCTCCATTCGTTCGTCCGAGGCGGTGATCCCCGGCCGCCTGCCGCAGCGCGTCGCCCTGCGGCGCGGTATGCCGCTGGAATTTCCGCACGCCATGATCTTTTACCGCGATAAAAAGAACCGTGCCGTCCGCAGCCTTCTGCACGAAGAGCTGGAGTGCGTGTACGATTTCGATCTGATGGCGGGCGGTGGGCACATTACGGGCAGGTTCGTGCCCGAGGACCTTGCGGCGGAGATCCTGCCCCTGCTGTACGGCCGCGGCGAGCCCCTTTTTGCCGTGGCGGACGGCAACCATGCCGTGGCAGCCGCCAAGGCGTATTGGGAAGAGGTAAAACCTGCTTTGCGCGGCGAGGAGGCGCGCAACCATCCGGCGCGCTTTATGCTGGCGGAGCTGATCAATGTGTACGATCCCGCCGTGGTGCTCTATCCCATCCACCGGCTGGTGAGAGAGGTGGACCGCGCGGCATTTTTCGATTTTTTTGCGCGGGAAGTTCCCTGCGAACGGCGGGAGAACGTGCTGTACGTCACGCTGCCCGCGGGCGCGGCTGCCGTGGCGGCCGCCGATGCCGCCGCCGAACGGTTTGTGCGGGCAAACGGCGGGAAGATCGACTATATCCACGGTGAAAAAGAGCTTATACGCTGCGCCGCCGCCGAGGACTGCGCGGGGATCGCGCTGCGCCCTATAGATAAGGACGACTTTTTTGCAGGGCTGAAGGGCGGCGTCAATTTCCCCAAAAAGACGTTTTCCGTCGGCGAGGGGAAGGATAAACGGTATTACCTGGAAGGCAGGGAGATCAGTTATGATTAAAGTATGTAAATTCGGCGGGACGTCCATGGCGGACGGGCTGACCATGCGCCGTGTGGCGGAGATCGTGGAGAGCGACCCCGCGCGGCGCTTTGTGGTGGTTTCGGCGCCCGGAAAGCGCTTTGGCGGCGACACAAAGATCACCGACCTCCTGTACGAGACGTACGAGGACGTGGCCGCGTGCCGCGATACGGGTCCCGCATTCGAAAAGGTGTGCGATCGCTTTCGCGGTATCGTGCGTGAGCTGGGGCTTCCGATGGACATCGAGGCCGTTTTGCAGGAGACGCGTGCGGCCATTTTGCGCGAGGATACGCCCGATTTTTGCGCCTCGCGCGGGGAATATCTTGCGGGACGCATCATGGCGGAGCTTTTAAAGGTGCCGTTTATCGACGCGCGCGATACGATAAAATTCGGCGCAGACGGCCGACTGGACAGCGAGCGCACATACAGTTTGCTGGCGGCCGCCTTAAAGGGGAAGCGCCGCGCCGTCGTCTCCGGCTTTTACGGCGAGGGGAAAGACGGCAAGGTAAAGACGTTTTCGCGCGGGGGCAGCGACGTCTCCGGCGCCATTGTTGCGCGAGCGGCGGGTGCCGACCTCTACGAAAACTGGACGGACGTAAGCGGATTTTTGGCTTGCGATCCGCGCATTGTGGAAAATCCCGCACATATCCGCGCACTCTCGTACAAGGAACTGCGCGAGCTTTCGTATATGGGCGCGAACGTACTGCACAGCGAATCTATCTTTCCCGTGCGCGAGGCGGATATCCCCATCCGCATCAAAAACACCTTTCGTCCGGAAGACGAGGGAACGGAGATCGTACCGACGTCGCGTTATACGTTCGGCGGCAGGGTGGTCACGGGCATTGCCGGAAAAAAGAATTTCGACGTCATCTATCTGGATAAATCGCTGATGAATGCCGAGATCGGCTTTACCTATCGCGTGCTCTCCGTGCTCTATAAGCACGGCGTCTCGTTCGAGCATATCCCCACGGGGATCGATACGATGTCCTTCGTCATCGACGCCGTCGAGTTGAAAAACGGCGTACTGGAGGAGATCTGCCGGGAGATCGAGGAGGCGGTGCACCCCGATAACCTGCGCGTGATCCGCGATATCGCCCTGATCGCCGTCGTGGGCCATGGCATGACGCGCAGCGTAGGTACCAGCGCGCGGCTGTTTGCGGCGATTGCGCGGGCAGGCGTCAACGTCCGTATGATCGACCAGGGATCTTCCGAGCTGAACATTATCGTAGGCGTCGACAACGAAAATTATGAGCGGACGCTGCGGGCCGTATACGAAGAGTTTTTTATGTAGCGCATATGCCGCGCAGTACACAATGGCTCCGCCCCGCGTAATAGCTGCGGGGCGGAGCCCGGAAAGAGCGTATAAAAGCTGCGGCATAAGATAAAATATTCGGCAAGTACGGCGCGCCGCCCCATGGGGCGGCGCGCCGTCGTATATATCGCCGCGGCAGGCGCGGAGCATTCGGGTACGAGGGGCGGGATCGCATCGGCTGCCCCCGGACCTCCGTTCCGCTTCGCTTCTTCACAAAAAATGTTCGCGGAAGATCGTAACATTTTATTTACGATCGGCGCCGCGCCTGCGTCGGTGTCCGCGAGATGAAAGGGGAGGGCGGCGCGCAAAAAAACGGCGCAAGCAGGTGCTTGCGCCGCGCGGTCGCCGTTAAAACGGCATGTTCTGCAACAAATCGGGCGTACGCCTCGTCGTTACTCCGCCTTAAAGGGGAGCAGGGCGGCGACTCTTGCGCGCTTGATGGCAACGGCCAACTCGCGCTGGTGCTTTGCGCAGGTACCGGTCATTCTGCGGGGCAGGATCTTGCCGCCTTCGCTGATGAACTTGCGCAGTTTGCCCGTCTCTTTGTAGTCGATGGTGCTCTTTTCCTGGCAGAACAGGCATACCTTTTTGTAATTTTGGCGTTTATAGTTCTTTTTGGCGGGGCGCTCGCTTCTTTCGCTTCTTTCGCGCGGCTCTCTCGTCTCCGTCGCCTCGGGCGCCGCGGCGGGTGCGACGGCTTCCGTCTTTACTTCGTTTTCTTCCATTTTATTCACTCCTTACGATCAGAAAAAATTTTGCCTTTAAAAGGGGATGTCCCCGTCGTCGTCAAAGGCTTCCAGCGTGGGCTTTTCGGCCGCCGGCTTTCTCTTGGGCTGCGCGCCTGCAGCGGGTGCGTCGTAAAAGTCGTCGCCGCCCGTCGCGTTTTTCGGCGTTAAAAATTCTACATCCTGTGCGATGACGTCTACCGACGTGCGCCGCACGCCGTCGTTCCCCTCGTATTGGCGGATCTGCAGGTCGCCCGATACGGCAACTTTGCTGCCCTTGTGCGTGTACTTCGCCACCGTTTCGCCAAGTCTGCGCCATGCGGTCACGTTAAAAAAGTCGGTCTGGCGCTCGTCCTGCGAGCTGTAGCGGTTTACCGCCACGCCAAAACGGCATACGGGAACGCCGCCCGCGGTTTCGGTCAGCTCGGGATCGCGGGTGAGGTTGCCGATCAAAAACACCTTCGTCATCTTACTTTTCCTCTGCTTTTGTGATCATGCGCCGCAGGACGTCGCCGGAAATGCCGGCAATACGGTCGAGTTCTTTTACCGTATCGCCGCTTGCGCGGAACGTCAGCAATGCGTAGAATGCGTCCGTTCTGAAAGCGATGGGGTACTGCGTCTTTTTTACGCCCCACTTGTCGAGCGCCTCAACGGCGCCGCCCATGAACGTAACGATGTCGGCGTACTTTTTCAGTTCCGCCTCGCGCGCTTCCTCTTCCATGTCGCTTCTGAGCAGAATAAGCATCTCGTACTTCTGCATGTTATTTTACCTCCCGGTCTGTTCGGCATACCTTTTCGGTATGCAAGGTCAAAACGGGCGGAACCATCCGCCCGTTTTTGAATTATACAACATTTTTTTGTGCAAGTCAACGCCTTTTGCACCCGTAAACGCTTTTTTTTGACGAAGCATACATTTTTTACGGCACGATCGACGAGGACGAACCCAGCAGATGCTTTACAAGTTCCAGCGTTTCGTTTATGGTAAGCAGGTTTAAGTTTGCTTTGTTGTTTGCGAACGGCCGAAGCGTTTCCGGGATCTCCCGGTAGGGGTTGGTGCCGATAAACTCGTGCAGATACAGTTCGTAAAGCTGCATGGTCATCACCTTCCCCGTCATTTGCGTCACGCTGCCGGTCAAATCGGTCACGCGCATGTCGGAGGGATCCGAAGCGCCGTCTTCCCCGGAGAACAGCACGCTCCATACGCCGCTTAAATAGCGGTCCACCAAAATCTCATCGGTCTCGCCCTCCCTTACGGCGTAGTAGGCGACGCTTACCTCGTCTTCCGCGTATATTGCGTCGGGCGCGTCTCCCGCGGCGTAGCCGGCCGTAACAGGCACCCGGATGCATACCAGGAACGTATTGCCCTCTTCCGTTACGAAGTAGGGGGCGCCGTCGATCAGTACGTTGCCGTCCGCGTCCGCCTCGCAGCGCTCGCCGTTGACGGTGTATGCGGCAATGCCGCGCTCCAGTTCGATGCGCTCGCCCGCAAAGGTCGCGGGCACGTCTTCGGCCTCGGAGAAGTCGCATACGTAGTTTCCGTACGCGTCCGCGCCGACGGGATACTTCGTGCCATCTATCTGCAGGAAGAATGCGCCGCCCTCCTCCGTGACCGTGCAATTTTGCGGCAGCGGGGTGAGGGCGCCGCCGTTGTTGTGATCTACATACGTCCACGTATATTCTGCGGGCGTGATCGACAGATCTTCTTCGATATAGTAGTCAAAGCCCGTGCCCGTATCGGACGGCTTACGGAATACGTCGTTTTCATTCGTCACGCGCACATAGCCCGCGCCGCTTTGGCGGAAGTAGCCGAACGTGACCGCCGTATCCGCATGGGTATATTCGGCGCGCACGCTGCCGGGCTCGATCGAAACGGCATGCGGCACTTCCGCGGTCTCCGAGGCCGGATCATAGGCTGCGATCAGTTCCTCATACGTCTTGGCGTTTTCGGCCGAAAGGTCTAAATAGGAGTACATTTGGTCGCCGAACAGGCGGTCGACGGTCAGAAGTTCCAGGTCGTCGGCCAATGTATCGAGCGAGCTGTCCCTTAAGCTGTATAAGATGTCGCTCTTTTTTAAGTCCTCTTCGGAGAGGAAGTCGCACAGCCGCAGCGAATTTACGCTCTCGTCCAGGTCGCCCAGCCGTGCGGACGCCAGCGCCGCCAGCAACTGCGAGGTGTTCGGGTCATCGGGATCGATGGAAAGCACCTTCCCCAGCGTAAGCGCGTTCAGCTTGCCGCCGTCTGCAAGATCGCCCACGCGCCAGTCTGCAATGGCTGCCAGGATGCCGTCCGCATCCGCGTCGATCGCAATGATCTGCGAAATTTTCAGGCGTTCGATCCGCGAGGACTGCGAGAGGTCTTCCACGCGCCAGTCGGCAATGGCCGCCAGAATGCCGCTTGTCTCCGGCCCGATCTCCACCAGGTCGCGTATCTGCAGCGATTGGATCTTTTCTTGCTGCTTTAATTCGGCGATCGTCCAGTCGCTCATCGCCTGCAGCACGTTGGAGCTCGTTTCGTCGATCGAAATAACGTCGCCCAGTTTGATCGAATCGAAGGTGTTCTGATCGGAGAGCTCATCGATCGTCCAGTCGTCGATCGTGCGCAGCAGGCCGGAACTCGTGTCGTCGATGGTGATGAGTTCGCCGATCTTCAGCGTGCCGATCCTCCCCGGGTCGGAGAGGTCGCCGATCGTCCAGGTCTTTAACGTCTGCATCAGGACGGAGCTCGTTTCGTCGATCGTTACCAGGTCGCCGATTTTGGCTCTGCCCAACAGGTCGGCGTCTTCGGCGGTGAGGTCGCCCAGCGTGCGCGGGCGGTACGTTCCGCCCTGCGGGTCGGGCAGCATTTCTATCACGCTCTGCCCGTCTTTTTGTACAATGTGATAGTTCACGCCTTCGGTGCCGTAGGCCAGGTAGCGCAGGGCCGCCTCGGATGCGGGCCCCACCTGCAGCAGCTGCGCCACTTCCAGGTCGTTAAATATCTGCGTCGCGTCGCTCGTGAGGTCGCCGATCGAAACGGGCTTGCTCTCGCCCAGCATCACAAATTTACCGTCGCGGATCTCGTAATCCGTTCCCTCGTTGCCGTAACACACGGCGATCATCATGGGATCGGAATCCGGCGTGATCGAAAGGATGCTCCCAAGCTTCACGCCGTCGATCAGCGCCTGCGAGGCATCCGCGTCCGTCAGCGTGCCGATGGTGGTGGGGGTCTTCCCCTCCAGCATGACGATCTCGTTGTTCTCGCCCACGGTGTAGTCTTCGCCCTCGGTACCGTAGCACAGCGAAAGCATCAGCGCGGACGACGAGGCGTCTATGGAGAGCAGCGTGCCCAGCTGCATGCGGTTTACCAGGGCGTTCACGCCGTCGTCTTCCATCAGCGTGCCGATGGTGGTGGGGGCCTTCCCTTCCAGCATGACGATCTCGTTGTTTGCGCCCACGGTGTAGTCTTCGCCTTCGGTGCCGTAGCACAGCGAAAGCATCAGCGCGGACGACGAGGCGTCTACGGCAAGCAGCGTGCCCAGCTGCATGCGGTTTACCAGGGCGTTCACGCCGTCGTCTTCCGTCAGCGTGCCGATGGTGGTGGGGGTCTTCCCCTCCAGCATGACGATCTCGTTGTTCTCGTCCACGGTGTAGTCTTCGCCTTCGGTGCCGTAGCACAGCGAAAGCATCAGCGCGGACGACGAGGCGTCTACGGCAAGC
>CALVPS010000022.1 GCA_944354035.1 uncultured Clostridia bacterium
AAACCCGCGGATCGGTTGCGGGTTCGAGAGAGGCTTTGCCGATGCACAAAAAAGAGCAGGAGAGACGGAAATAACGGCAAGGTAAAAAATAGAAGAAAAACAAACAGAAAAGGAAAAAAGAATAATAATGAAAGAGGAGCAAGGATAAAGGTGACAAAATTAAGCGCAGAAAAGGCCCGTTTACGGATAACAAGTAACAATCGCATGACTGCCGGGCCGTCACAGACGCGGCTTGCGCGCAGCCGGTAATATGAGGGCTAACAGCCTGCCCCGCCTATGGCGGCACGAGCCGCAGGCGAAGGAAACTGAAAAACCACCGGCTATGCCGGTGGATGTTTATTGCGCCCAACATATGGCTGCGTCGGGCCTGCCCGTGAGGGCGGCATTTTTACGCTTGTCCTCTTTTTACAAGAGGCGTGGGGGAATATGCCGAACGGAGAGAGGCTGGAGGGCCGTAAAAAAGGCGTGGGACACGACGACCCTTCCGTCTTGCCTGCGGCAATCCGCCTCCCCTTATAAAGGGGAGGCAAGGGAAAAAATAACTTGCGGCAAGTCCGCTTTTGCAAGGGGGGAGGAGGGCTTACGCCATGGCTCTATTATGTGACAGTAAGGGGAAAAAATAACCTGCGGCAAGTCATTATTTGTAAAGAGGGGCAGGGGATACGGGCGGCGCAATGTGTATGTTCGGCGAAATTTTTTTGTCTGCCGCCGGGAGCGGGATTTTGCGCCATGTTTCCCTTGATATTTTTTATGAAGTATGTTACAATATGCGCGATCGGACCAATGAAATTTCACCGCCGCCGAAGGGCGGGATACAAGGAGCGTTGCAATGAGTATGCTGATGGGGATCGACGTAGGCTCTACCACGGTGAAGGTGTGCGTGCTGGACGAGGCGGGGAAAATGTTATATTCTTCGTACGTGCGTCACTATTCTCGCGTAAAGGAGTGCGTATTGGGCGAACTGGAGAAGGTGCGCTCCATCGCCTCGTCGTTTCGGGCATGCATTACGGGTTCTGCGGGACTGGGGATCGCACAGCGCGGGAAGATCCCCTTTGTACAGGAGGTACAGGCGGCATACGGCGCGATCCGCAGGCTGTATCCCGATACCGACGTCGCCGTCGAGCTGGGCGGCGAAGACGCCAAGATCATTTTTGTGACGGGCGGGACCGAGCAACGCATGAACGGCAGCTGTGCGGGCGGAACGGGCGCGTTCATCGATCAGATGGCGACCCTGTTAGATCTCTCCGTGGCCGATATGGACGCACTTGCGTTAAAGGCCGAGCGGGTGTATCCCATCGCCTCGCGCTGCGGCGTGTTTGCAAAATCCGATATCCAGCCGCTTTTGAACCAGGGCGCCGCCAAGGCCGATATCGCCGCCTCCATCTTTCAGGCGGTAGTCGATCAAACGGTGTCGGGGCTGGCGCAGGGCCGCCGCATCAAGGGCAAAGTGCTGTTTTTGGGCGGGCCGCTCTTCTTTTTAAAGGCGTTGCGCAAGGCGTTTAAAACGACGCTGGGGTTGGACGACGCGCACGCCGTGTTTCCCGATACGGCGCCCTGCTTTATGTCGATCGGCGCCGCGTTGTACGCGGCGGACGTGCGCGAAGAGAGCATAGAGGAGCTTTCCGCTCGCCTTGCGGTGGTTTCGGACGGCTCGAACATTACGGTGGGCGAGCCGTTGTTTGCCTCGCAGGAGGAGTATAGCCAATTTATTGCGCGGCATATGCGCAGCGATCTGGCCTTTGAGAATATTCTCACCTATCGCGGCGACGCGTACCTGGGCATCGATTCGGGGTCTACGACCACAAAACTTATGCTCATCACGCCCGACAATAAAATTTTGTATTCGCATTATCAGACCAACAACGGGCAGCCGCTGGATATCGTTGTCGACCGCATCCGCGAAATTTATTCGCTGATCGGCGACCGCATTGCCATTCGCGGCGCCTGCGTTACGGGCTACGGAGAAGATATGATGCGCGCCGCGCTGAAGATCGACTTCGGCGTGGTGGAGACGATGGCGCATTTTAAGGCGGCGCTGCACTTTAATCCGGACGTCGACTTTATCATCGATATCGGCGGGCAGGACATCAAGTGCTTCAAGGTAAAAAACCGCGCCATCGATTCGATCATGCTGAACGAGGCCTGTTCCTCGGGCTGCGGCTCGTTTATCCAGACGTTTGCCAAGGCCATGGGAATGGAGATAGAGGAGTTTTCGCGGCTGGGGCTGTTTGCCAAGCATCCCGTAGAGCTGGGTTCGCGCTGCACGGTGTTTATGAACAGCTCGGTAAAACAGGCGCAAAAAGAGGGGGCAAGCGTAGAGGATATTTCGGCGGGGCTCTCTTCGTCCATCGTAAAAAATGCGATCTATAAGGTGATCCGCGCCCGCACGCCCGAAGAGCTGGGCAGCCACATCGTGGTGCAGGGCGGCACCTTTTTAAACGACGCGGTGCTGCGTTCCTTTGAAAAGGAGACGGGCAAAGAGGTGGTGCGTCCCGCCATTGCGGGGCTGATGGGCGCGTTCGGCGCCGCCCTTTACGCCAAAGAGAACACCTCGCGCGAGACGCTGATCAGCTCCCTCATCTCCGAGGCGGAGCTCGAGCGCTTTTCCTATTCGTCGCGGTCGGTCACCTGCCGCGGCTGCACGTCGCACTGCAACGTAAATATCCTCACCTTTTCCGACGGGCGCAGGTTTGTTTCCGGTAACAAGTGCGAGCGCGGCGCGGGGCTTCCCCGTCCGCAGAACGTGCCCGATATTTACGCCTTCAAGTACGAAAAACTGCTCTCCACGCCTGCGGCCGACCTTCCGGGCGCGCGCGGCACGGTGGGGCTTCCGCTGCAGCTGGTCATGTACGAGCAGCTGCCCCTGTGGACGGGCTTTTTTGAGACGTGCGGGTTCCGCGTAGTGTTGTCCGACAAGAGCTCACGCGAGCTGTATTTCAAGGGCCAGCACACCGTGGCGTCCGATACGGCGTGCTATCCCGCAAA
Organism: uncultured Clostridia bacterium; assembly: GCA_944354035.1. Classification (GTDB taxonomy): domain Bacteria; phylum Bacillota; class Clostridia; order Christensenellales; family Borkfalkiaceae; genus Gallimonas. The sequence goes on from CALVPS010000022.1 coordinate 2,986, forward strand.
GCTCATGCACGGGCACATCGAGTCGCTTCTCGACAAGGGCGTGGACTTTATTTTTTACCCCTGCGAAAGTTACAATTTAGACGAACATGACTCCGTAAACCACTATAACTGTCCCGTCGTGGCGTACTATGCCGAACTGTTGAAGGCCAACAACGAGCGGCTGAACGACGAAAATCTCATCATGCCCTATCTCGATCCCAACCACGAGGCGACCGCCGTGCGCGCTTTAAAGAGGGCGCTGGCGCGCTATAAGCTGTCGTCGGGACTGATCCGCCGCGCTTTTCGCGAGGGGATGCGGCGCATGGAGGTGTATCATGCAGACGTGATCGACGAGGGGCGTAAAATTTTGGCCGAAGCCGAGCGCGACGGCAGGCAGACGATCGTTTTGGCGGGACGGCCCTACCATGCCGATCCCGAGATCAATCACGGCATCGACCGGCTGCTCAACGCGCTGGGGCTTGCCGTGCTTTCGGAGGACGCCGTGTTCGAAGAGGGCAATCAGGTAAAGGTGAATGTGCTGAACCAGTGGACGTACCACGCGCGGCTGTACCGCGCCGCCGAATTTGTCACCCGCCGCAAGAACGTAAACCTGGTGCAGCTGGTGTCGTTCGGCTGCGGGATCGACGCCATTACGACGGATGAGGTGCGCGCCATCCTCGAAAGCAAGGGAAAACTGTATACGCAGATCAAGATCGACGAGATCAACAACCTCGGCGTGGTCAAGATCCGCCTGCGCTCGATGCTGGCGGCCATCGAAGAACAGAACAGAAGATCATGAAAGAGAAAAAGATACAAAAGAACCGGACGACCGTCGTCGATTTTTCCGACGACTATCCCGTATTCACGCCCGAGATGAAGCGCGAATATACCATTTTGGTGCCCGATATGCTTCCGTGGCATTTCGACCTGCTGGTCCATGTGATGGGCCGTGCGGGCTACCGCGTAGAGGTGTTGAAAAACGAGGGCCGCGCCGTCATCGACGAGGGATTAAAGCACGTTCATAACGACACCTGTTACCCGGCGCTGTGCGTCATAGGGCAGTATTTAGACGCGTTAAAGAGCGGCAAATATGATGTAAACAAGACGGCCGTGCTCATTACGCAGTCGGGCGGCGGCTGTCGTGCAAGCAACTATATCCCGCTTATCCGCAAGGCGCTGAAGGCGGAGTTTCCGCAGGTGCCCGTGCTCTCGCTCAACTTTGCGGGGTTGGAAAAACAGAACGGCGTGACCTTTTCGTTCGGACAGCTGCTGCAGCTGGGATACGCCATTTTTTACGGCGATCTCATTATGAGCTGTTTTAATCAGACAAAGCCGTACGAACTGCACGAGGGGGACGCCGCCGCGGCCCGCGCGCGCTGCGTCGACGCCATGAAACGCGCTTTCGATTGCGGAAAGTACCGCCGTCTGCGTCGGTGCGTCCACACCGTTTTAGAGGCGTTTGCCGCTGTGCCCGTCTCGCACGAGCAAAAAATAAAGGTGGGCATCGTCGGCGAAATTTATGTAAAATATTCGCCGCTGGGCAATTCGCACCTCGAGGAGTTTTTGCTCTCCGAACAGTGCGAACCGGTCGTTCCCGCCCTGATGGACTTTATTTTGTACTGCGTGATCAACAACGTAAACGACGCCAAGTTTTACGGTTTAAAGCGCGGCAGCGCAGCGATCTTTGCTTTGGTATACCGTTGGCTGTACGGCAAGCAGAAGGCGATCATCCGCATGACTAAAAAGCACGGCCGCTTCGAACCGATGCATGACTTTGAACACCTGCGCCGCTGCGCCGATAAGGTGATCAACCAAGGCGTAAAAATGGGCGAAGGCTGGCTGATCCCCGCCGAAATGGCGGCATTGGCCGAAACGGGCACGGACAACATCGTCTGTGCGCAGCCGTTCGGGTGTCTTCCCAACCATATCGCCGGAAAGGGGGCGGTACGCGCCTTAAAAAAGCTGTACGAGCACGAAAATATCGTGCCGGTCGACTACGATCCCTCGGCCACGCGCGTCAACCAAGAGAACCGCATAAAGCTGATGTTGGCCACCGCCAGAGAAAATTTAAAGGAAAAACAGAATGCGGCCCGAAGAGAAAAATGACCGCGGTGCACAGGCGGTCGTCGACTTTTTTGCAGGCAGACAGCGGACGATGTGGGCGGTCGCGCTCGCGCTGGGGTTTGCCGTTGCGGTCGGCGGCGGGCTGGCCGCGGCGCTGCTGCCGCCGCGCGGGACGGGCGCGGTCGATATCACGCTGAACATTTTGTTCGGCCTGGCTGCGGCGGCCGGGGCGGGCGTGTGCGTCGTATGTCTGGCCACGCTGCGCCTGCGCACTTCCAAATGGGTCGCCGATGAAAAGGGGATCGCCTACTGCTGCTTGGGGAGGCAGCGCATACGGCTGTCTTGGAAGGAGATCGCCGAAACGGGTTTTGTGGCGGGCGTTCGTTCGCAGACGGCGACCGTGTGGCTGTATTGGACGTCGCGCAAACGTCCCGCGGACGGGTGGCCGGAGGTGCACGGCGGGGTGTTTTACAAGAGCGCACGGCGGTGTCTCGGGACGTACAACCGCAAAGGAGCGCAGCTGATATTGTATCCGGTCGACGCGCGCGATCCGAAAAACGACCCTCTTGTGGCCTTTACACGTGCCGCGTCCCCCCGTCCCATCAAAAACGAGGCGCTTTTGCAGCGGGCGGAAATAAATTTTTAAATATACGAGAACGGGCCGCACACAGCGTGTGCGGCCCGTTCCGCTGCCGCAGACATGTGAGACGTGCGGCTAAAAGATATTTGCAAGCGACGGCCGATACGCCGAGGGCAGCGTGGCGGCAAGGTGCAGTACGACCTCGAGCTTGGGGAGAGCAAGGGCGTATTCCTGCTCGGCGATCAGACGTACCGCTTCCGAAAGGGCGTCGTCTACGCGGTTGACGTCGTTGTGCGGCAGCCATATGTGCAGTTTTTCTTTGCGTGCCTCCCAGGCCGTGCGCACCGCTTCGGCGTCCGCTCCGACGGCGCTGCCGGCCTCCGTCTTTTCATACAAGGTGTGGGCCTCCTCCGAAAAGGCGGACAGCGCATCGGCAATATAGATGCGCTCGAACAGAGCCGCTCCGACAAGCAGCGCAGATACGGCCAAAACGGTGCAGATCGACTTGATCATATGTATGCGCTGCGTCGGCCCTCGCCGCGGCGTACAGATGCGTGAAGCGCGCGGGGAGCTTTATTTTGAAGGGCGCCGGGCCTTTGCGGCACAGCCGCTTTAAAGCCCGCCATGTCCGTGCTCGGCCGGGCGCAGGGGCCATGTCCGCGGCAGGGCCGAGGAAATGAGCGCCCATGTCCGTGCTCGGCCGGGCGCAGGGGGGCATGTTCGTGGCAGGGCGTACGGAACGGATCCCGCCATGTCCGCGGCAGACCGTATAAAAAAGTGTTACGGCGGTCATATTGCGGCGTGCGGAAGCCCGAAGCGCGCGGCAGAAGGCCGTTTTGCAGGGGTCACCATGCCGCGGCGTGCGGATAGGCGACGCGCACGGTGCAAAACTTTTTCCCCTTTTGCTGCAGATAGAGCTTGCCTTCGCCGTCGGCGGTCAGTACAAGTACCTTTTTAATATTTTTTACGCCCTGTTCTTTTAAAATCCCGTCAAAGTATTGGCGGGTCAGCCCCGCAAGTTCCAGATTTTTGGCGTCGTATTTTCCGTTGTCGATGATGACCAGCGGCAGGGAGGTCTGCGACTGCTCGTAATTTTGTTTGGGAAGGGCCGAAAAGGTGCCGTTTGCCTCGTACAGTGCATAGTCGATGGCGTCCAGCGAAAAGTATCCCGCCGCGCGCAGCGATTCGATCAGGTCGGATACGTCCAGGCGGTTTTTTTTCAATTGATAGTCGTCTATGCCGTCTTTGTTTACGACGACGCTGGGCTTTCCGCTGATCAGCGATTTCAGCGGCTTTATTTTCAGATCGATCAGCGTGACGATCTCGTGCAGGACAAAGATGGTGAGCACGGAGACTACGCCGTACAGCAGCGGGATGGAGGTGTCCGCCATCGGGATGCAGGCGAGCTCGGCGATCAGCAGGGTGATCACAAGCTCAAACGGCTGCATTTCGCCGATCTGCCGCTTTCCCATCAGGCGCATGATCAGCAGCAGCGTAACAAATACGATCGCCGTGCGAATAATGACCAACGTCATGCCAAGAGCATGAGGAATTTGCAAAAAAGTATGCGCAAACGGTTGCCTTTTGCCGGCCCTTACGGTATAATAACGGCAGAAGAGTAGCCAAGGCGCGTTAAGTGCTGCGAAACGGGACGTTGTTCGCAGACGAAAGGGGAAGTCCCTGCGGTGCCGCGGCGCGTCCGCTCGAATCGTGTTCATCACCCTTTTTTGCGGACCTCTCATGTCGACGGGAGGTTTTTTTGTATGTTCTTTTCAAAGTATTTTTGTTCGCTTTCCGCGGGAAAAAAACTGGCTGCACTCGGCGTGTTCGTGGCGCTGAGCATTGTGACAAACTGCTTTTCCGTCGACGTGGGCGCAGCCAATAAAATTGCCTTTACGTACGTGATATGTTTTTTGGCCGGCTGCGTGCTGGGGGGCGTTCCCGCGTTTTTTATTGCGGTCATCGGCGATGCTGTGGGATATTTGCTCAATCCGCAGGGCATGTTTTTTTTGTTCGGGGTGACGCTCGGCGTGTATTCGCTGCTGATGGGGATCGTGATGAACCTGCCCTTCGGGCGCGGCCGCGGCGCACCGTATATCAAAGCCGCCGCCGCGCTGCTGATCGGGTACGCGCTGATAACGGTGCTGCTCAATTCCGCTGTCAACTATTGGTACGCGTGCCTCTTTTTCTGGAACGGTGTGCCGCAAAAGACGTTTTTGGTGTATCTCGGCGCGCGGCTGGCCTTTCAGAGCATCGTATATGCCGTAAATGCGGCTCTGTGTTTTGCCGTGCTGCCGGCCGTTCTGCAGCTGCGCCGCCGTGCAGCCAAAAAGCATGCCGCCGCGTCGCAGACAGACCCTACGGGCAGCGGTGCGTGAAAATCGGATAAATTGCGTCAAGTCAACCCCCGATGGGTTGACTTTTTTATGCGCCGCATGATATAATAGACGCGCTTATAAGGAGTACGCTATGACGCATTCGCTCTTGTCGACGCAGTTCGGATTCACCGAAACGGGGATCAGGCTGTTTGGGTTTCAGATCTACTATTATGCGATCGTCATCGTCGCGGGTATGCTGATCGCCGCGGCGCTTTCGGCGCTTTTGATGAAGCGGAGGAATATGTCGTCCGACTTTATCTTTCTGCTGTTTGTCGTATGTATCCCGTCCGCTATCGTCTGTGCGCGGCTGTACTACTGCATCACCGATGGCTACATTGCCGAAAAGCGGCCGTTTGTAGAGTGGGTCGCGGTGCGCGACGGCGGCCTGTCCATTTTGGGCGGTGTGATCGGCGGCGTGTTGGCAGGGCTGATCGTGTGTCTCATCAAAAAGGTCAGTTTTTTGCGTGCGGCCGATTGTGTGGTCATCAACATTCTGCTGGCGCAGTCGCTGGGGCGCTGGGGCAACTTTTTTAACGGCGAGGTATACGGCGGCGTCGTCACCGATCCCGCGCTGCAGTGGTTCCCGTTTGCGGTGCCCATTACACCGGGCGGGACGGGGATAGGCGCCTTTTCCGATCCCAACGCCACCTGGCACTATGCGTTTTTCTTCTACGAATCGGTCATCAACCTTATCGGCTGGGCGCTGCTGTTTACGCTGGCGTGGTTCCGCAAAAAAAAGCCGAACGGAGTCCTCATCTGCCTGTACTGCATCTGGTACGGCACGGTGCGCACGATCATGGAGCCTCTGCGCGATCCCTCGTTTATTTTAAGCGGAACGGACGGGCAGATCCCGTGGTCGCAGCTGACCTCGGTGCTGCTGGTCGGCGCGGGGATATGCGGTCTTCTCGGCCTTATGATATGGAATTTCCAAAAGGAAAAGGCTTTTATCGGCAGCCGTACGGGCGACCCGTGCGGGATCACGAACTACCTGACGCCCTATAAAGACGACGTTCCCTATTACAGTAAGATCAACATGTTCGGCGATCGGTATCCCGTAAGGCCCGCCAAGGAAGAACGCAAAAAAAATAAAAAAGACGGTGGCGGCGGGCAGGTGCCCAAAGACCGCAGCGATCCGCCTGCGGGAGAGGCCCGTCCATGAGGAATTTGACCCTTCTGACCGATCTGTACCAGTTGACCATGGGGCAGGGCTATTTTTCAGAGGGTCGGCACGAGCAAAAGGCCGTGTTCGATATCTTCTTTCGCCCCAATCACCTGATCACATACTCCGTTGCCGCGGGCATGGAACAGGCGACGGACTACCTCGAAAACCTGCGCTTCGAAGAGGACGATATCGCCTATCTGCGTTCGCTGGGGATGTTTACCGAGCCTTACTTAAACTATCTTTCGCAGCTGCGCTTTACGGGCGACGTGTACTCCGTACGCGAGGGCGAGATCGTCTTCCCGTACGAGCCGATCGTCACCGTGGTGGCGCCCATGCTCGAGGCCCAGCTGGTAGAGACGGCGCTTTTGACCTTTATCAACCATCAGACGCTGATCGCCTCTAAGGCGGCCAAGATCTGCGCGGCGGCGGGGGGCGGCGTTATGGAGTTCGGTCTGCGCCGCGCCCAGGGGGCGGACGCCGGCATTTACGGCGCGCGGGCGGCGATCATCGGCGGCTGCGTGGGCACGTCCAACGTGTATGCGGGCAAGCAGTTCCGCATCCCCGTCTCCGGCACGATGGCGCATAGCTGGGTCATGAACTTTCCGAGTGAGACGGAGGCGTTCCGCGCCTACGCCAGGTGCTTCCCCGAAGACTGTCTGCTGCTGGTGGACACATACGACACGTTAAAAAGCGGCGTTCCGAACGCCATAAAGGTGTTCCGCGAACTGCGCGCCGCCGGGCACGAACCCAAGGGTATTCGCCTGGATTCGGGCGATTTGGCCTACCTTTCAAAAGAGGCGCGCAAAATGTTGGACGACGCGGGCTTCCCCGAGGCGCAGATCTGCGCCTCGGGCGATCTGGACGAGGTGCTGATCCGTTCGTTAAAGGCACAGGGGGCAAAGATCGATACATGGGGCGTGGGGACCAAGCTGATCACCAGCGCCGATATACCCGCGCTCGGCGGCGTGTATAAACTTGCCGCCGTGTACGAGGACGGACGCGAGATCCCCAAGATAAAGCTCTCCGATACGACGGAAAAGATCACCAATCCCGCGCTGAAAGAGGTGTATCGCATATACGACGCCGCCACGGATAAGGCGGTGGCCGACTATATCGTGCGGGCGGCCGAGCGGGTGGACGATACGCAGCCGCTGACGCTGTTCCATCCCGTGGAGACCTGGAAGCGCATGACGGTGACCAATTTTTATGTGCGGAAGCTGCGCGAAAAGTTGGTAGAGGGGGGGCGTCGCTGCGTACCGAAGTTGCCGCTGACGGAGATCGCCGCCTACCGCGCGCGCGAGTACGCTAAGTTTTGGGAGGAATATACCCGGCAGGACATGCCGCATATCTATAAGGTAGATCTGTCCCCTGCGCTCTATTCGCTGAAAAAGGCGTTGATCGAGGCGCACGGAGCAAACTGAACGGAGGACGTATGTTCGGCTTGTATACCAAAAAAGAGGTTTCGCGGCTCGTGCGCAGACTGCGCGACGAATATGACGAGGCGCTGCGGCAGCAAAAGTCCGCGGCGGAAGAATTAAAGGAGAACAATCGGCAGCTGGCGGCCCGCGTTTTAGAAATGGAGTCCGAGCGCGGGGATGTCTCCGCCGCGCTGATCCGCGCCGTGGAAGAGGGCGAGCGCATCAAGCGCGAAAGCGCCGCCTCGGCAGACAGCGAGCGCGCGGAGCTGGCTTTGCTGGCCGAAAAGTGCCGTCTGCTGTTAAAGACGCTTACCGCAAAATATCCGGACAGCGAGGACGTGCGGGAGTTTTCTGCCTTTGTGGAGGACCTGCGCGCGCGCCTCGGCGACGCGCGGGAGGAGGACGGCGTGCTGGACATGGAGGAGGTGCTTGCCCCCAAACAGCCGCTTGACCTCGGAAAGTTGTGCAAAGATCTCGGCTTGATGGAGGAGGACGGATGAAGCGCTATCGGCAGCGGATGATCGCCCTAGGCGGCATGCTTGCCATGTTTACGCTCCTGGCGGTCGATCTTATTACAAAGGCATGGTCCGAGGCGGTGAACATTCGCCAGGACAGTTATTTTTTGGGGCTGGTCCGTCTGTGGTTCACCACCAATCCGGGCATTGCCTTCGGCATCGCCGGCGATAATCCCGTGGCCATGGCGATCATTACGGCCGTCGTCATCGTCATGTGCATCGGCATTGCGATCGCTTACTTTACGCTGTTCCGTCAGAATGCCCCCGTGCGGTTTTGTCTGGCCGTGATCGAGGCGGGCGCCATCGGGAACCTGATCGACCGCCTCTCGCTCGGATATGTGCGTGACTTTGTGGATGTGCGGCCCGTCGGGTTCGGCGTATGCAATCTGGCCGACTTTTTTATCACGTTCGGCATCGTCGTTTTGCTGTTCACGATCCTGTTTATCGGAAAGCACGCCATATTCCCGCTGCGGAAAAAGTGGCGCGAAGAGGCCAAGGCCGAAGAGACGGCGCGTAATGCAAAACGGGAGGCCGAAAAGGCGCGCCGTATGCAGAATGCGGACGGGGCGCCCGCCGACGCTTCGGCGGAGGCGGAAAAAAGTTCCGTCGTGCAGCAGGGCGCGGGATCGTCTTTGCCGTATGCGGTCTGCGCCGCCTGCGGCGCACCGTTAAAAGAGGGGGCAAAGTTTTGCACGCGGTGCGGCGCCGCGCTGCCCGCCGATCCCCCTTCGCAGGAGGACGCCCGGAGAGACGGCGCGGGCGATGGAGCGTAAGGAGTGGATCGCCGAGGGCGGCGAGCGCGCGGACGTGTTTGTCAGCGAACGCGCCGCATTGACCCGCTCGGCGGTAAAAAAACTTGCGGACGAGGGGTTGCTGTCCGTCAACGACCGGCCGTGTAAGGCGGGCTTTATGCTGCGTCGGGGCGATCGGGTGAGTGTGGAGATCCCGGCGCCGCAGCCCGTGCGCGCCGAGCCGGAAGACATTCCCGTAGACATCGTATACGAGGACGAGGATATCGCCGTCGTCAACAAGCCGCAGGGCATGACGGTGCACGCGGGCGCCGGCAGAACGGCGGGCACGTTGGTCAATGCGCTGCTGTTCCGGCTGCATACGCTCAGCGGCATCAACGGCGCCATCCGTCCCGGTATCGTACACCGCATCGATAAAGATACTTCCGGCCTGCTCGTCGTGGCCAAAAACGACCGCGCGCACCTTTCGCTTTCGCAGCAGATCGCCGAAAAGAGCTGCAAGCGCGAATACCTTGCGCTGCTGGAGGGCGTGATCGGGGAGGACGCGGGGCGCATTGTGACGCAGATCGGGCGGGATCCCGCCGATCGGCTGAAGATGACGGTGCTGCCCGCGGGAAAGGGGCGCCGTGCCGAGACGGAATTTACGGTAAAAGAGCGCTTCCCCGCCCATACGCTGGCGCAGTTTTCGCTGCAGACGGGGCGCACGCATCAGATCCGCGTACACGCCAGATATTTGGGGCATCCCGTGGTGGGCGACCGTACGTACGGCTATAAAAAGCAGCGTTTTGCGCTGAACGGACAGTTGCTGCACGCCTTTCGCCTGACGCTTACCCATCCCGTGAGCGGCGAGCGCATGCAATTTTGCGCGCCGCTGCCCGACTATTTTGAAAACGTACTTCGCATTCTCCGCGCCGAACGCGGGGAGGAAAGGAGGGATACGTGCAACTTCTGAATGCGGAAGAGATGCGCCGCGCCATTGCGCGGCTCGCCATGCAGGCGGTGGAACTGAATAAGGGCACGGAGTTTGTGCTGATCGGCATACGTACGCGCGGCGTCATCTTGGCGCGCAGGTTGCGCCGCGAGATCGAGCGTACGGAGGGCGTTTCCGTTCCGCTGGGCATCCTGGATATCGCGCTCTACCGCGACGATCTGCTGGAGAGCGGCTGCGACGCCGTGTTCCGGGGCAGCGAGATCGATTTTGATATCGAGGGGAAACGGGTGGTTCTGTGCGACGACGTGCTGTACACGGGCCGCACGGTGCGCGCGGCGCTGTCGGCGCTTTCGTCGCTGGGCAGGGCGGCCGCCGTGCAGCTGTTTGTGCTGATCGACCGCGGCCACAGGGAACTTCCCTTCCGCGCGGACGGTACGGGGAAGAGCGTGCCCACGTCGCGCAGAGAAAAGGTGCTTGTCCGCTTTTCGGAGACGGACGGCGAGGACGGCGTTGTTTTATTGAAATCGGAAACCATTTAATTGCGGAGGTATATCATATGGCACAAAAAAACAGACGGAACAAAGGCACACCACCCGCCGCTCCTCTTTTACGTTGGGGAGCCTGGTAAACATTTTGGCCTTTATCGCGCTGGCGGCTGCGGCGATCCTGTTGGTCATCGGCCCCATTTTGCGGTGGGCGTTGGAGGCCTCGGGCGGCGCGGTGATCATGCAGGCGCTTACGCTCGCCTCGCAGTACTGCCTGCTGGCGGCCATTGCCATCCCCGGCTGGTTTTTTGTACAGGGCAAGGGCAAGGGCTGGAAGATCGCCTATTTTATCTTTTTGGCCGTCTACATCGCGGGCACCATTTTGGGTATGACGCTTGGTATTTAAAGGCGGTCAAAAAATTTTGAGAGAAACGGCGCGCGCGCCGTTTTTTTCTTTACAAAAAAGGGGAAATTTTTTATAATATAGGGGAAACGGAGGAAGAACATGCAGCCCGTTATTGCCATTGTAGGCCGCCCCAACGTGGGAAAGAGCACGTTTTTCAATAAAGTTGCGGGACGGAAAATTTCCATTACCGAAAACCGGCCGGGCGTCACGCGCGACCGCATCACCGCGGACTGCGAATGGCGCGGCAAGCCTTTTACCCTTGTGGATACGGGCGGGATCGAGCTGAAGAGCGAAGACGCCATGTGGAAGCAGATCGCCCTGCAGGCCTCGCTGGCGGTGGACACGGCAGATGTCATTTTGTTCTTTACGGACGGCCGCGAGGGGCTCACCTCGTCCGATCACGACGTGGCCGACTTTTTGCGCCGCAGCAAAAAGCCCGTCGTGCTGGTCGTCAACAAGATCGACGATTACTCCGCCGATAAACTGTTCGAGTTTTATTCGCTCGGTCTGGGAGAGCCGTACGCCGTTTCGTCCGAGCATTCCCGTGGTATCGGCGACGTGCTGGACTGCGCCGTGGCGCGCTTTCCCGTCGGCGAGGAGAGCGCCGACGATTCGCTTAAGATCGCCGTTGTGGGTAAGCCGAATGCGGGGAAGAGTTCGCTCGTAAACCGCCTTTTGGGGCAGGAACGCACCATTGTAACGCCCGTGGCGGGGACGACGCGCGACGCGGTAGATACCCGTTTTGAGCGGGATGGCAGGGCTTATACGATCATCGATACGGCGGGCATCCGCCGCAAGCGCTCGGTGGAGGACGACGTGGAGTACTACTCCGTCCTGCGCGCCTTCGACGCCGTGCGCCGCGCCGACGTGTGCCTGCTCGTCATCGACGCGCAGGAGGGGATCACCGAGCAGGACGTAAAGATCGTGGGATACGTCCACGAGCAGGGGAAACCCTCGGTCATCGTTATGAACAAGTGGGACCTGATCGAAAAGGATACCCATACCGTGCAGGCGTTTGAAGAGAAGCTGCGCCGTGAGCTGAAATTTATGGAGTACTTCCGCTCGGCGTACGTTTCGGCCAAGACGGGACAGCGCCTCGAAAAACTGCTGCCGCTCGCGCGCGAGGTGTACGAGCACGCCGGCGCGCGCATCCCTACGGGCGTGCTCAACGACCTGTTGGCGGACGCCATGCGCGTTTCCGAGCCGCCCTCGTACCAGGGGCGGCGGCTGAAACTGTACTATGCCTCGCAGGCGGCCGTGCATCCGCCGCTGTTTGTGCTTATGGTCAACGACGAAGGGCTTATGCACTTTTCCTATGAGCGGTATCTGGAGAACGTCATCCGCGGTGCGTACGACTTTTCGGGGACGCCCATCCGCATTCGGGTACGCAACAAAAAGGAGAGCGAATAATGGAACTCGCCTTTTCCCGCCTGTGGTATTGGCTGCTGCTGATGGCGGTCGTCTGCTACTTTATAGGGTGTTTCAATTTTGCCGTACTCATCGCCAAGGCCAAGCACAAGGACGTACGAAAGATCGGCAGCGGAAACCCCGGCACGATGAACATGAGCCGCGAGTTCGGCTTAAAGATCGGGCTATTGAACTTTTTGCTCGACGCGTGCAAGGGCGGCGTTCCCGCCATGGTCAGCTACTTTATTTTCCGCGACTATGTGTTTGCGGGCACCGATATAGCGATATCCGACTTTACGCGTTACTTTTGCGGGTTGTTTGTGATCATCGGTCATATCTGGCCGGTGACGATGGGTTTTCACGGCGGAAAGGGGATCGCCTCGTCGCTGGGACTGTTTTGGTTTTGTCTTTCGTGCGAAGATCCCTGGAACATCCTCATCGTCCTGGCGGCGCTGATCGGCGTGGTGGCGTACATTGCCGTCACCGAATGGGGTTCGATGGGGTCGCTGCTGGGCGTTACGGGGCTGTCTGTATGGCAGGGCTTTATCTTTTATTTCCGCTACGGAGCGGAGATCGCCGACGGCCGCGTCATCGCCATGTTCATGCTGCTGTTGGCACTCAATTTTTTAACGTGGTTTGCTCATCGCAAAAATATTGCGCGGCTGTTTTCCGGCGAGGAACACCGTACGTCCGTCAAAAAACTTTCGCACGGCAAGCGCGGCACGCAGAATATGTAAATGCGGTCTACAAGCATTTTGTGCCGGATCGGCGGCGACATAAAAGAGCACAACGCGCGGATCTCATTCGAAATCCGCGCGTTGTTATTCATTTTCAAGGTCCAAAAAATTTTTGCTGCAAAAAACCGTTCAAAGAGAGGCCCGTTCCGTCGCAGAGCAGTGTTGTCGTGACGTTTCCCGTATAAGATAGTTTTGATCGCGGAGGGCGGAACGCCCGATCCCGTAAACGGATCCGCCGTAGATCAAAAGCAATGAGCCCGGTATGGTACTGAACTCATTGCCAAACGATATGATTCGATTTTTGTCCGAATTTCGGGACTCGCTTCATGCAGAGAGGGGTTTTTTGCCTTCCGTTACTTTTCGATCAGGCTCTTTCCCGTCATTTCGGGCGGAACGGGCAGGCCCATCACTTCGAGCAGGGTGGGGGCAAGGTCGGCTAAAATGCCGTCCTTGCGCAGCCGAGCATGTTTGTACTTTTCGGAGATCAGCACCACGGGCACGGGGTTGGTGGTGTGCGCCGTAAAGGGCTCGCCGTCTTCTGCCAGCATTTTATCGGCGTTGCCGTGGTCGGCCGTCAAAAGCATGCTCCCGCCCATGGCCAGGATCTGCTCGGCCACTCTCTTTACGCATTCGTCCACCGTGTGCACCGCCTTGACGGCCGCGGGGATCACGCCCGTGTGTCCGACCATGTCGCAGTTGGCAAAGTTCAGGATCATGGCGTCGTAGTCGCCCGTTTTCAGTTCCCGGATGGCGCGTTCGGTCACTTCGGGGGCGCTCATCTCGGGCTGCAGGTCGTAGGTGGCCACCTTGGGCGAGTTGATCAGCACGCGCACTTCGCCCTCGTTGGGTGCTTCCACGCCTCCGTTAAAGAAAAAGGTGACGTGCGCGTACTTTTCCGTTTCGGCAATGCGCAGCTGCTTTTTGCCGAGCGAGGCAAGGTATTCGCCCAGCGTGTTTTTCATCGTCTGTTTGGGGAAAGCGATCTCCACGTTTTTATACGCCGCATCGTATACGGTAAAGCAGACGTACACGGGGTGCAAAAATCCCGTCTTGCGCTCGAACGCCGTGCCCTTGGGTACCACAAAGGGATCCTGCGTAAAGGCGCGGGTGATCTCTCTGGCGCGGTCGGGGCGGAAGTTGAAAAAGATGACGGAATCGCCTGCCTCCACCAGCGCAACGGGTTTGCCGCGTTCGGTAATGTTGGTGGGCAGTACAAATTCGTCCGTTACGCCCGCTTCGTACGAGGCATGCAGCGCGGCAACGGGATCTTCGGCGTGGACGCCCGTGCCCAGGGTCAGCATGTCGTATGCCTTTTCGATGCGGTCCCAGTTGTTGTCGCGGTCCATGGCGTAGTAGCGGCCGGAAAGGGATGCCAGCTTACCGTAGCCCAGCGCTTTCATCTCGTCCAGCAGCTGTTGCACGTATTCTGCCGCGGAGGCGGGCGGCGTGTCACGCCCGTCCAAAAAGGCGTGGACGTACGTTTCGGGCACGCCGCGGCGCTTTGCCATGTCAAGCAGCGCGTACAGGTGCGTGTTGTGACTGTGTACGCCGCCGTCCGAAAGCAGTCCCCAAAGGTGCAGTTTTTTTCCGTTTTTTACGGCATTGTCCATCGCCTTCAGCAGGGCGGGATTTTTAAAAAAGTCGCCGTCTTCGATCTCCTTTGTGATCTTGGTGAGATCCTGGTATACGATGCGCCCCGCGCCCATATTCAGATGGCCCACTTCGGAGTTGCCCATCTGCCCGTCGGGAAGGCCCACGGCCCTGCCGCTGGCGCCCAGCGTGGCCGAAGGGTATTCGGCGCGGTAGGCATTTACGTATTTGCTGCCGTCCAGCGCAATGGCGTTGCCCGTTCCGGCGGGCGCAAGCCCGTAACCGTCCATAATAACGATCGCACAGGTCTGTTTCATAAAATACCTCGTAAAAGTTTTGTCCTCTGTTATTATACCCCGAACACGCGCTTTTCGCAAGCGGGGCGGCGCGCTTTTTTAAAAAAATTTCCGCCCGTTCTTCTGCGCGCAGAATGCGTGCAGAGGGCCGCCGCGGCGCGCCGTTCGCGGCGGCGCATAACAAAGGCCGCCCTCCCGCGCGGGAGGGCGGCCTTTGCATTACAGCAGATCTTTTGAAAGTTTCATGCCGCCCATGCCGCCTTTGTCGTAATTGACGATGGCGGAAAAATCGGCCGCTTTCAGCGAGGCGCCGCCGATCAGCCCGCCGTCGATATCGGGCATCGACATCAGCAGGCGGTAGTTGTCGGCGTTCATCGAACCGCCGTACTGGATGCGCACGGCCTCCGCCTGTTCTTCGCCGAACAGCTCGGCGCACTTTTTGCGGATATAATGGATAGTATTTTCCGCCTGTTCGCAGGTGGCCGTTCTGCCCGTGCCGATCGCCCAGATGGGCTCGTAGGCGATGACGATCTTCGCAAGGTCGGGAATGCCCTGCAGACCTACCGCGATCTGGCGGTCGAGTACCTCCTGCGTCTTTCCCGTCTCGCGCTGTTCCAGCGTTTCGCCGACGCAGACGATGGGGGAGATCCCCGCTTCCAGCGCCGCCTTAGTACGCTTGTTTACCGTTTCGTCCGTCTCCCCGAAGTACTGTCTGCGCTCGCTGTGACCGATAATGACGTACCGCACGCCGTACTCTTTCAACATGGCCGCCGAAATTTCGCCCGTATAGGCGCCCTTGGCGGCAAAGTGGACGTTCTGTGCGCCCAGCCGGATGTTGCTGCCTTCCAGCGCCACGGCAACGGCGGGGATGTCGATGGCGGGGACGCACACCACCACTTCGCATACGGCGCGCTCTACCAGGGGCTTGATCGCGTTTACCAGCGCCACGCCTTCCGAGGCCGTGTTGTTCATTTTCCAGTTTCCTGCAATGATGGGGGTTCTGAATGTCATGAAATTACTCCTTACAAATTGATGATTTCGTGCGATGACGCGTCCGCGGCGCATATACCGCGGCCGCACAAATACAGGATCGCCCTGCAAGCGGAAAAATACCCGCCGGCATGCGGACAAAAACGGCGCTTCCCCCCAGACGCGCCGTTCGTCCGTTCGCCGTGCGGCGGCCGAAGCTGCCGCAGGCGGTTCAGGCTTTTTCGTTCAGGCAGGCAATGCCGGGCAGTACCTTGCCTTCGAACAGCTCCAGCGAGGCGCCGCCGCCCGTGGAGATGTGCGTAATTTTATCGGCAAAGCCGAGCTGCGTGCAGGCCGCGGCCGAGTCGCCGCCGCCTACGATGGTGGTCGCGCCCTTGGCGTCGGCCAGTGCCTGCGCCACCGCAATGGTGCCGGCCGCCAGAATGGGATTTTCGAACACGCCCATGGGGCCGTTCCAGATGACCGTTTTGGCGTTCTTGATCTTTTCCGCAAACAGCTTGCGCGTTTCCGGGCCGATATCCAGCCCCATCATATCGGCGGGGATGTTCTTCGAGGGAACTACGCTCGTCTCGATCTTGGCGTCGATGGGGTCGGGGAAGTCCTTGGTGATCACGGTATCGATGGGCAAAAGCAGCTCTTTGCCCGAGTCGGCCGCTTTCTTTATCATGTCTTTGCAGTAGTCAAGCTTTTCGTCGTCGACGAGCGAGGTGCCTACCGAGCCGCCCTGCGCCTTTAAAAAGGTGTACGCCATACCGCCGCCGATGATCAGCGTATCGCATTTTTCCAGCAGGTTCGAGATGACGTTCAGCTTGTCGGCCACCTTTGCGCCGCCCAAAATGGCCACAAAGGGACGGACGGGATGCTCCAGCGAATCGGCCATTACGGTGAGTTCTTTTTCGATGAGGAAGCCGCAGACCGCCGTCTTTACAAGGCCGTACTCCACAATGGCCGCCGTGGAGGCGTGCGAACGATGCGCGGTGCCGAAGGCGTCGTTTACGTAGATGTCGCAGAAGGAGGCGAGTTTTTTGCAGAATTCAAGGTCTTTCTTTTCCTCTTCCCAGTGGAAGCGCAGGTTTTCGAGCAGGACGCATTCGCCCTCTTTGCAGGCGGCTACCTTCGCCTGCGCGTCGGGGCCGACCACGTCGTGCGCAAACGTCACCTTGCCGTCCAGCAGCTCGTTCAGACGTGCGGCAACGGGGGCCAGGGTCAGTTTTTTGGGCTCATCTTTTTTTGCCTTGTCGATGATCGCCTGCTTGGCGGCCGCCTGCTCTTCGGCGGGCAGCGCCTCTACCTTGGCCTTGTCTTTTTTGTTGAGCTTTACTTCGTCCGACAAAATAGAGTGGGGCTTGCCCATGTGCGAGCAGAGGATGACCTTTGCGCCGTGCTCCATTAAATATTTGATGGTGGGAAGCGCACCCATGATGCGGTTTTCGTCGGTGATGACGCCGTCCTTCATGGGGACGTTGAAATCGCAGCGCACCAGTACGCGCTTGCCCTTCCAGTCTTTGATGTCCTTTACGGTCATTTTGTTCATAGTAAACCGAGCTCCTTATCGATATTTTTTACCATACTCTATTGTAATGCGTTTGCGAGAGTTTGTCAAGGCGCGCTTATGAAAAACTTGCGAATTTTTACAGGTGAAAAAATTTTTTTGCAAGGATTCCGCGCTGCGAGAGAGGGGAACGGCGCCGATCTTTGCGCCGCCGCCGATGCACGTCTCTTTCAGGCGCACGCTCCCCGGGGGCGGCGTCCTGTCGCACGGGCGTGTCGGCATTAGTCGAAACGGGGTGCGTATTGCGTACAAAATCCGCCGGCTGCGTTGACCCGGCGTGCACGGCGGGGAGGAAACGCGCGGGAAAAATCTAATACCGTAGTCTTGTTCACGATACGGGCCCCGGATATGAGAGGCCTGCCGACGGATCGCGGCCGACGCAGTCGGGTCGGGCCGCGGAACGGAATGCCGGGCATAGCCGATCTTATCGGCAAGATCGACGGAAGAAAGCATTTCCCGCCCGGAGAAAGTTTTTCCGCCCGTTTCTTCAAATCAACATAACCATTGCGCCGCACGCCACGGAACATCGATATTCTTTGTGCCATACGGCAAGATATCGTTCGTTTGCCGATGAAATGCGCACGATGCTGCTTTTCATGGGGCCACTTTGCCGATAACGCCATGATTTTAACGTGCCGTTGTAAATTTTTTCTCATAAACCTGTAATATCGACGTAATTTTTTTGCAAAAGAGTGCCCGGATCGTGCGCAGAACGGCCGGGAGAAATTTTTTTGCAAAAAACCTTATCAAACGATTGACAAACTTGTAGCGGTTTGCTACAATGCATTTTGCCTGTTTTTATATGGGCGCCTTTTTTCGTGTGCGAAAATTCGGCCCCGTGTACCGGCAAGGCGCACGATTGCGCCTTTTCAGATCGTTTCTTCGGAACGGATTTACGTTCCAGAGAATATTCCGAAATCTTATAAGGAGGTAACAGGATGCCCACGATCAATCAGCTCATCAAAAAGGGCAGAGAGATGGAGGCCAACAAATCGAAGTGCCCCATTCTCGATGCATGCCCGCAGAAGCGCGGCGTGTGCCTTTCGGTGACGACGACTTCGCCCAAAAAGCCCAACTCGGCGCTCCGTAAGATCGCAAGGGTGCGCCTTACGAACAAGCAGGAAGGTACCGTGTACATTCCCGGCGAAGGCCACAACCTGCAGGAGCACAGCTCGGTGCTCATCCGCGGCGGAAGAGTAAAGGATCTGCCCGGCGTGCGCTACCACATCATCCGCGGTGCGCTCGATACGGCAGGCGTTGCAAAGCGCAAACAGTCGCGCAGCAAGTACGGCGCAAAACGCCCCAAGTAAGTTCGCGCCGACCGCGAAACAAACCTACTGATTTCGGAATATTCTACCCGATGAAGTAGGCAGTATGCCCGCAGTGGCAGAAGGTTCGCTACCGCGTTTGCGGCAAGCGATAGCCGTATTGAAGGGTGGCTGCCCCCTGCAGCCGAACGTAAATTTATAAAGGAGGAAACCACTATGCCCAGAAGAGGGAGAGTGCCCAAAAGAGACGTCCTGCCCGATCCTATGTACGGGAGCAAGGTCGTCACCAAACTCATCAACCAGATCATGCTGGACGGCGAAAAGAGCGTGGCGCAGAACATTGTATACGACGCGTTCAAAATTATGGGCGAAAAGCTGAACATGGAGCCCATGGAGATCTTTAAGCAGGCGCTTGCCAACGTAACGCCCGTTGTAGAGGTCAAGGCGCGCCGTGTCGGCGGCGCCAACTACCAGGTCCCCGTCGAGATCCGCCCCGAGCGCCGTCAGACGCTTGCCATCCGCTGGCTCGTCATCAACACGAGAAAGAGAAGCGAGCGCGAAATGAGCAAAAAGCTTGCGGCCGAACTCATGGACGCCTACAACAACACCGGCGGCTCGGTCAAAAAGAAAGAAGATACCCACAGAATGGCGGAAGCGAACAAGGCGTTCGCGCACTTCCGTTTTTAAGCGAGGCTCGCTATGGCAAGAGAATTCGATTTACAGCATACCAGAAATTTCGGGATCATGGCGCACATCGACGCCGGCAAGACGACGACCACCGAGCGCATTTTGTTCTATACGGGCAAGACGCACAAGCTGGGCGAAGTGCACGAAGGCGCCGCGACCATGGACTGGATGGTACAGGAGCAGGAGCGCGGCATTACCATTACCTCTGCGGCGACGACCTGCGTATGGAAGGGCCATCGTTTTAACATTATCGATACGCCCGGCCACGTTGACTTTACGGTAGAAGTCGAGCGTTCGCTGCGCGTGCTCGACGGCGCCGTAGCGACGTTCTGCGCCAAGGGCGGCGTAGAGCCCCAGTCCGAAACGGTGTGGCGCCAGGCCGATACCTATAAGGTACCGCGCATTGCGTATGTCAACAAAATGGACATCAACGGCGCCGATTTCTTCCGCGTGGAAAAGATGATCCGCGAGCGCCTG
This sequence comes from uncultured Clostridia bacterium, assembly GCA_944354035.1. Lineage (GTDB taxonomy): Bacteria > Bacillota > Clostridia > Christensenellales > Borkfalkiaceae > Gallimonas. Next base: position 22,657 of record CALVPS010000022.1, read on the forward strand.
GGCGCCAACCCCGTGCCCGTGGAGCTGCCCATCGGCAAGGAAGATACTTTCCGCGGCATTATCGACCTCATCAACATGGAGGCCGAGGTGTACTACGACGACCTGGGCAAGGACTTCCGCAAGGAGCCCATTCCCGACGATATGAAGGCCCTGGCGGAAGAGTACCACGCTAAGCTGGTGGAAGAAGCCGCGTCCGCCAACGACGAACTGATGGAAAAATATTTGGAGACGGAAGAGCTGAGCGTGGACGAGATCATATCCGGCCTGCGCGAACGCTGCCTTAAACTGGAGGCCGTTCCCATGCTGTGCGGTTCGTCGTACCGCAACAAGGGCGTGCAGTTCCTGCTCGATTCCGTTATCCGCTTCCTTCCCAGCCCGCTCGACGTGGACCACGTAAAGGGCACCAATCCCAGAACGGGCGAAGAGGAGGAGCGCAAGACCTCCGACGACGAACCGTTCGCCGGGCTGGCGTTTAAAATCGCCACCGATCCGTTTGTGGGTTCGCTGGCGTACTTCCGCTGTTATTCGGGCACGCTTTCGGCCGGTTCGTACGTGTATAACTCCACCAAAGACAAAAAGGAGCGCGTCGGCCGCCTGGTGCAGATGCACTCCAACGAGCGCAAAGATATCTCTGAGATCTGCTCGGGCGATATCTGCGCCATCGTGGGCCTCAAGAACACCACGACGGGCGATACGCTCTGCGACGAAAAGCATCCCATCGTGCTGGAGAAGATGGAGTTCCCCGAACCCGTTATCCAGCTCTCGCTCGAGCCTAAAACCAAGGCCGGCCAGGAGAAGATGACGATGGCGCTCGTAAAGTTGGCGGAAGAGGACCCCACCTTTAAGACGTATACCGACCAGGAGACGGGGCAGACCATTATCGCCGGCATGGGCGAGCTGCACCTGGATATCATCGTCGACCGTCTGCTGCGCGAATTCCACGTAGAGGCAAACGTCGGCGCGCCGCAGGTCGCCTACCGCGAGACCTTCCGTAAGGCGGTGGACGCCGAGGGAATGTACAAGCGTCAGTCGGGCGGCAAGGGTCAGTACGGTCACTGCAAGATCCACCTGTTCCCGCTGGAGCCGGGCGCCGGCTACGAGTTCGAGGATATCACCGTGGGCGGTTCCATTCCCAAGGAGTATATCCCCGCCATCGATAAGGGCATTCAGGAGGCGGCCAAAAACGGCTACCTCGCCGGCTATGAGATGGTGGACTTTAAGGTACAGGTGTACGACGGAAGCTATCACGAAGTAGACTCGTCCGAAATGGCGTTTAAAATTGCCGGTTCGCTGGCGTTTAAAGACGGCATGGAGCGCGCGGGCGTCGTGCTGCTCGAGCCCATCATGAAGGTGCAGATCATTACGCCCGAAGATTATTTCGGAGACCTGATGGGCAACATCAGCGGCCGCCGCGGCACCATCCTCGGCACGGACGACCGCAACGGCGCCAAGGTGATCGACGCGGAAGTCCCGCTTTCCGAAATGTTCGGCTACGCGACCGATCTCCGCTCGCGTACGCAGGGCCGCGGACAGTTTACGATGCAGCCCGACCACTATGCCGAAGTTCCCCGTTCGGTGGCGGAAAAAATCGTTTCCAGCCGCGCAAAGAAGAACTGACGGCGGGGAATGTTGTATAAATGCGGAAAAAATTGCAAAAAACGCAGGCAAAGTTATTGCAAATTTTTCTGCAATCGGGTATAATAATAGGCGGTGAGCGATACAGCTTAATATCATCGGTTTGATAGATAGCTGCGCTTTCGGTCCGAAAGGATCGGAAAAAGTTATCAAAATTATAAAAAATGTAAGGAGTAACTCAAAATGGCAAAGGCAAAATTCGACAGAAGCAAGCCCCACGTCAACATCGGTACGATCGGCCACGTTGACCACGGCAAGACCACTTTGACCGCAGCTATCACCATGGTTATGGCGTGCAAAGGTCAGGCTCAGAAGATGCGCTACGACGAAATCGACAAGGCGCCCGAAGAAAAAGCACGCGGTATTACAATCAACACCGCACACGTTGAGTACGAGACGGACAAGCGTCACTATGCGCACGTTGACTGCCCCGGCCACGCCGACTATGTAAAGAACATGATCACGGGTGCCGCGCAGATGGACGGCGCCATCCTGGTCGTTGCCGCAACGGACGGCCCTATGCCCCAGACCCGCGAGCACATTCTGCTTGCCCGTCAGGTAGGCGTTCCTTATATCGTCGTATTCCTGAACAAGTGCGATCAGCTGGACGATCCCGAACTGCTCGAGCTGGTAGAAATGGAAGTAAGAGAGCTGCTCTCCTCGTATGATTTCCCCGGCGACGACATTCCGATCATCAAGGGTTCCGCGCTGAAGGCGCTCGAAAAGGCGACCAGCGGCGCTTCCAACGACGAAATTCTTGCCGCTCCCGAGTGCAAGTGCATTCTCGAGCTCATGGATACCATCGACAGCTACATTCCTACGCCCGAGCGTGACGACAAGAAGCCCTTCCT
>CALVPS010000023.1 GCA_944354035.1 uncultured Clostridia bacterium
GGACGGCAAGTCGGTCATGAGCCCCACGCAGGATATGATCATCGGCGCCTACTACCTCACCATCCTTCGCCGTGAAGAGGGCAAAAAGTACGACGAAGCGGCCCGCCCTTCCGAAGAGGGGACGGCATACGTGCCGCCCGTATACGCCTCGTTCGACGAGGCAATGATGAGCTATCAGTTAAAGGACGTGCATTGCCAGGACGAAATTTACGTCCGCCGCACGGTGGAACTCCCCGCGGGCAGGTTTGCCGATCTGCCGCTGCCCTACGAAAAGGTGTTTGCCGACGAGGGCGTCGCCAACAACGGCCTGCGCGGCCGCGTGTTCGTCTCCAAAAACGAGGCGACGGGCGCCATGAGCGTTACGGGCATTATAAAGACGACGGTCGGACGCATCATCTACAACGACAATATGCCGCAGGATCTGGGCTTTGTAAAGCGCGAAACGCCCGAAGACTATTTGAAATTGGAGCTTTCGACCGAGTTTATCGCCTCCATCAAAAACTCCAAGGCGATCGGCAAAAAGCACCTCTCCAAAATCGTGGAAGCCTGCTTTAAAACGGGCTATGCGCCCAAGGCGGCCGCCGTGCTCGACGCTATCAAAGAGCGCGGGTACAAGTATTCCACGATCGCCGCGCTTACCACGTCCGTCTTCGATATGAAGATCCCCGCGGAAAAGGCCGGCATTGTGGAGCGCGCCGAAGAGCAGGTAGCGGGCATTGCCAAAAAGTATGCGCGCGGTCTGTTAAAGGAGGAAGAGCGCTACAACGCGGTCATCAAGGTGTGGGACGACGCCACGGACGAAGTCGCCACCATTTTAAAGAACCAGGGCGCCGCCGACAAGTTCAATCCCATCTGGATGATGGCCGATTCGGGCGCGCGCGGCTCTATCGACCAGATCAAGCAGCTGTCCGGCATGCGCGGCCTGATGGTGAACCCGCAGGGCCGCAAGATCGAAGTTCCCGTTAAGTCGTGCTTTAGAAACGGCCTTTCCGTGCTGGAATACTTCATCTCCTCGCACGGCGGCCGCAAGGGCTTGGCCGATACGGCGCTTAAGACGGCCGACTCCGGCTATCTTACCCGCCGCCTTGTAGACGTCTCGCAGGACGTCATCGTGCGCGAAGAGGACTGCTGCGCCGGGAAGCGCCCCCGCGGCACGCTTGTAAAGGCCATCACCAATGCGGACGGCGATATCATCGAGTCGCTGGAAGACCGCCTTACCGGCCGCTTCGCCGCCGAGGATATCAAGGACGACGACGGCAACGTGATCGTTCCCTGCAACGAAATGATCGGCGAAGCCGAGGCGAAAAAGATCGCCGACATCGCGCGTTACCGCGAAAACGGCGTCTCTATCCGCTCCATCTTCAACTGCAGCACGCGCTTCGGCGTCTGCGCCAAGTGCTATGGCAAAGATATGGCCACCACGCTGCCCATTAAGATCGGCGAGGCGGTGGGCGTCATTGCGGCGCAGTCCATCGGCGAACCCGGCACCCAGCTTACGATGCGCACCTTCCACACGGGCGGTATTGCGGCGACGGGCGATATCACGCAGGGTCTTCCCCGCGTGGAAGAGCTGTTCGAAGCGCGCAAGCCCAAGGGCGTTGCCACCATATGCGAATTCAGCGGCGTGGCGACGGTGGACGAGCAGGACAATAACTTAAAGCACATCGTCATTTCCGACGCCGACACGGGTGAAAAACTCAAAGACTACGAGCTGCCGTTCAATGCGGAGCTGCTGGTAAAGACGGGCGACCGCGTAGTGCCCGGTACGCAGCTGAACGCCGGTTCCGTCAACCCGCAGGACATCATTCGCGTCGAGGGCGTAAAGGGCGTACAGGACTACATCCTCGAGCAGGTACAGTCGGTTTACCGTTCGCAGGGCGTGGATATCAACGACAAGCACGTAGAGATCATTGTCCGCCAGATGCTGCGCAAGGTCCGCATCGAAAATGCCGGAACGACGGATATGCTCCCCGGTCAGTTTGTGGACATGTTCACGTTCGAAGAGCAGAACGAAAAGACGATCGTGGCGGGCGGCGTTCCCGCTACCGCCAAGCGCGTGCTGCTGGGGATCACCAAGGCGGCCCTTGCCACCGACTCCTTCCTTTCGGCGGCCTCCTTCCAGGAGACTTCGCGCGTGCTGACCGAAGCGGCCATCTGCACCAAGCGCGATCCGCTGATCGGGTTGAAGGAAAACGTGATCATCGGCAAGCTCATTCCCGCGGGAACGGGTATGAAGGATTACAAAAACATCTCTGTGCAGACGACGGGCGGCTACCGCGATATGGCGGCGCCCGCGTCCGAAGAGCACAACGCATAAGCCGATCGGAAAACGATCCGGCCCCGCACAGTCGTGCGGGGCCGCTTTTTGTCTCCCACCCCTGCGGATCGGTTTCGGGTACAAGCGCGGCTTTGCCGATGAACAGAACGGAATTGAAAGCGCGTTATAGCATCGGATCGTCCTCCCTTATAAAAGGAGTATGGTAAGCGGAGCGAGGCGGGAGGGCCGTAAACAGGGGACGTTGATAAAAACCCTTCCGTCTTGCCTGCGGTAAGCTGCCTCCCCTTGCAGAGGGGAGGCGAGGGAGGGGAAGGCATACGGCCTACGGGTCGCAAGGAACGATTGCGTGCCTGCTTTGCCTTTCGGGCGCGCCTTGCGCGCGGCCGATAATATAGGGGCTTACGGCCCGCCCCGCCTATGGCGGCACGCGCCGCAGGCGAAGGAAAATGAAACGCCGTCGGCCATGTCGGCGGATATTTCTTATATTGGGGAGGCGGGCGGCCATTTCGCCCGAACGGACGGGTCTGGGCGCCGTTCAGCTTTCGCCTCGAAAAAAATCGCAAAAATTTTCAAAAAACTCCAACAAAACGGACGGCCCGTGCGTTGTATGGTTGCAAAGGGTAGCTCCCCCGCAAATCAATCTACGGAGGAATGGATCATGAAAAAGGTAATTGCAATTTGTTCGGCAGTATTGTTGGGTACGGCGCTGTTTGCGTTTGTCGGGTGCGAAAAGGGCGACAGTTCGTCCGGTCTGGGCGGCGGTCCGGGCACGCAGGCAGAGGCGGGCGCAAAACAGGCATACGGGCTGGGCGCCGTAACGACGGCGCAGCTGCTTTCGATGCAGACGGCGGCTTCGCCCGCCGCGGCGCTCTCCGCGTCGACGCAGACGGAGCAGCCGGAACAGGTGGGCGAAGCGCTCCGCGACGAGGTGTCGCGCTTTGACGAGTACTTCTATATGCTCGATACCTTCCTCGATGAGAACCGTGTTTCGGCCGAGGTAACGGTAAACGATAACGAGGCGTATGCGTTCGATTATCGTCTTACGGTAAAGGGCGCGCTGCCCGACGGCAGTGCGGTGACGCATACCATGTACTATACCGAGACCAGGCTTGGCGCGCACGAGGAACAGGAAGAGGACGAGTACGAACGCACGGAGACCTATGCGCTGGAAGGCGTGCTTGAACTGAACGGCGTCACTTACGAAATGCGCGGCTGCCGCACCTGGGAGATCGAGGCGGAGCGCGGCGAGGAGGAGACGGGCGGTTCGCTGTGGATCATGGCGGTCGATCCCGCCGACCCGGAACGCTATGTGCGCATGGATCTGGAGACGGAACAGGAGCAGGAAGCGGGCGAAAACGAGACGGAAACGGAATATGTATACAGCGTTTACAGCGGCGGCAGACTGACGGAGCGTACTTCGGTCAGCTTTGAAACGGAGGACGAGCGCGGCGAACGGGAGACGGAGTACGAGCTGTCCGTGTTAAAAGACGGCCGGCGCAGCAGCTTTGCGGTAGAGCGCGCCGAATACAAGAACGGCGCGACGGTGATCGGCGTGCAGTATACGGCGGCCGACGGCACGCGCGGCAGGTTTGTGGTGACACAGACGGCCGAAGGGCGCGTGTATACCTTCTCCGACGACAGTCGTCTGGAATTTGACGATCGAGACGACTAGGAGTTGCAGCGCCGCGGCCGTAAGGCCGCGGCGCCCCTTTGACAGATATCCGGATTTGTGCTATACTGTTATACGGCAAGGGGATCATGCGGACCGCGCCTTTTCGCCGCGGCAAGGCGGGCGATAAGGCAAGGCGAGGACCGCGGCGCATATCGTGCGGCACGGGTAAGGACTTCGACAAAGCATGCGCGCTACGGGTCCCGCTTTCGATCGGGTTCATATTGCTCCCTTGCAGTATAAAAAACCATACATCCGAAGGCCGCGGGCAGGCTGCTCCGCAGGTGCGGGGCGCCCCGGCGGTCGTTTTCAGGAAAGGGGGAACGGACGTGTCGCTCGATCAGGCGATCGGTCGCCTTGCGGCGGGAGATACCGCCGCATTCGCCGAACTGTACAACGAGACCCGCAAGACGGTGTACTATATCGCGCTTTCCGTCGTGCGCGAGCGCATGCTTGCCGAAGACGTGATGCAGTCGGCCTATTTAAAGGTCATCGGCAACGCGGGACAATATCGGCAGGGGACAAATGCGCTGGCGTGGATCGCCCGCATCACCCGCAACGAGGCGCTCGATCTGCTGCGCCGCCGTGCGCGCGAAGTTTCGGTAGACGAACACGCGTCGCCGGCCATGTTCGGCACGCAGAATGTCGACGAATACGGCCTTTTGATCGACCTTGCGCGGCGCATGTTAAAGGAGGAGGAATTTTCCATCCTCATACTTTCGGCTGTCGAAGGATACAAGCGGCGTGAGATCGCCGCAATGCTCTCCATGCCGTTGCCCACCGTCACGTGGCACTATGCGCGTGCGGTAAAAAAGATGCAGAGGGCGCTGCAGGAGAGTGAACAAGAACGCGACAAGCAGGGGGGATACGGCGTGGACAGAAGGGAATTGGAAAAAGAACTTCGCCGTGAGGCGCAGGAGCATACGCCCGACGTATATGCCCGCGTGATCGCGTCGGCAGACGGGGCGCGGGCGGGCGGTGCCGCGGCGGCCGTGGCGGTGCGAAGACGGCCTTGGATCGCCTTTGCGGCGGTGGCGGCGGGCTTGTGCTGTTGTTGGCCTGCTTGCTGCCCGTGTTGCTTCCGCGGTCCGGGTCGGCCGATCTTTACATCAGCATCAATCCTTCCGTGCAGTTTACGGTGCGCGGGGACCGCGTAACAGGGGTAAAGGCGCTCGATCGCGACGCGGCGCTGCTGCTCGTCGGGGAAGATTTTACGGGCATGTCGCCCGAGGACGCGGGCGCGGCGTTTGCGGCGCTGTCCGAGCAAAAACATCTGATCACCGCGCAGGGGATCGGCGTATATGCCGTGGGTGACGACGGCGAGGCGATCGAGCGGCGCGTGCGCGAGCGGCTGGAGAGCGAGTATTCCGGCAAGGGATATGCGGTGAACGAATTGTCGCAGAGCGATTTCGACGCGCTGGTCGCCGCTTACGACGAGCATGCGATGGGCGACTTTGAAGATTACCTTGAACGCGAGCTTTCCGGTCTGAAAAATGGGTTTTCCGGCCGCGTTCGCACTTTGATGGAGACATACGAAGACGATCTGTCGGCGGTGTTTGCCGGTGAATTGCAGCGTGCGGCGTTTAATACAAAGTATATGTACCTGGGCGAAGACTGCATCTTTGAGGACGGCGACGAGTCGCAGCGCGATCTGCTGGAGGAGTTTCGGGAACTGCAGGCGGAAATTTCTCGCTATGGCGACAGGTATATCTTCGACGAACTGTTTGACGAGTTTTTGGAGACGGTGGAAGAACTGTACGAGCAGGATGTTGACGACGACGATGACGACGATGACGACGATGACGAAGAGCGGCGCGGCAATTTATTTTGACGATTTTCAAAAGAACGCTTGACAAGCCGCGCCCGCCGCGGTATTCTATATTTAGAAATATTTCTAAACAGTTATGCGGAGAGGAAAGGCATGCGAAAGAGGGCGGAGGACAGGCGGGCGGATGCGTGGGTGGCGTTGGCCGACGGCACGCGGCGGGAAATTTTAGAGTTGCTGCGCCGAAGGCCGCATACGGCCGGGGAGATCGCCGATCAGTTCGAATTGACCGGGGCGACCATTTCGCACCACCTTGCCGTACTGCGCGAAGGCGGACTTGTGTTGTGCGAGCGCCGCGCGCAGACGCTAATCTATTCGCTGAACGCCGCCGCCCTGCACGAGGCGGCGAAGCAGCTGATGCACTACGCAAAGCGGTAGGGGGTTCGGCGGACTGCCGCGCGGCCCAAACCGCGGCCGCGGCGCGGGGATATTCCCCGCATTTTTTTTGTAAAAAAATTTTTTGTAAAAGACTACACAGAGGGCCGAAAATATGGTATGATACTAAGAGGCATTTTCGGAAAAAACGGTCATGGAACAAAAAAAGACGCCGAAAGATCTGCTTTCTCCCGCCGTCTGCGCCGACAAGGCGTGGTATTTGGCGCTTTTGGACGAAGAAAAGCAGCTTTCGTACGAAAAACAGCACCTTGCCGCGGTTTTAAAAATGCTGAAGGTGTACTATATTTCGCGCTATCAAAAGCGGATCGCCGCCGCAAAGACGGAGATTGCGGAGATCAGGGCCGGTAAGCAGTACGGCGCCGAAGATTTTTGCATGCTCCGCGAAAAGAATGCCGAACTTGCCGGCGAATACAAAAAGCTGGAAGAGTATCGGCCGTTTTTTTCGGAGCCGTATTTTGCGCGCATGGACGTAGTAGACGATAAGGAGGGCTACAACAGCTACTATATCGGCAAAAAGGGCGACGTAAAGTTGGAGATCGTGGATTGGCGCGCCCCGCTGGCGGTGCGCTATTATCAGAAGAGCCGCGTACGCTTTACGATCAACGACTACGAATACCGTACGGTGCTGCGCCGTGCGCTCTCGGTAAAAAACGGAAAGCTGATCGATTTCAAAAACGAATATCTTTACGTGCGCGACGTGCTCACGCCCGAGGAGATCGCCGGCCGGGACGAGGAAATTTTGTTCGATCCCTATCTGCGCAGCATCATCCGCAACCGCAAGGACGACGTGCACATCCGCGACATCATCCAGACCATTCAGGAGCGCCAGTTCGAGATCATAACGCTGCCCGAGCGCGGATCGTTCGTGCTGCAGGGCTGCGCGGGCAGCGGCAAGACGATGATCTTGCTGCATCGGCTGAGCTATCTTATGTATAACAACGAGAACCTGCACCCACGCGATGTGCTGGTAATCACGCCGTCCGATAGCTTTAACGCCTTTATCGACGAGCTTTCGCAGGTATTGGAGCTGCAAAAGGTACGTACCACCACGCTGCGGGCCTACTATTTTCGCGCGCTCAGGGCCGAGGGGATCGACCTGGAGGCGCGCCTGAGCGGCGCGCGCGAGGCGCCCGGCTATTTGCGGTATCTGTATTCTCCTGCCTTTGAACGGGACGCCGCCGCCAAGGTACAAAAGCTGTACGAAGAGGTATTCGGCCTGTTTGCGGGCAGCGAATGCCGCGAGGTGGCGCACACTCTGCTTGCCGATTGCGTGCGGCGGCGCGAACGCTTTACGCGCGTCAAAAACGCCTCGGTGCGCGTACGGCGCAGTGTTTTGGGCGAGCTGAAGGAGAACAAAGAGGGCGGGTTTTACTTTACCAAACCCTTCCGCACGCTGATGAGCGCCTATGTGCAGGCGGAGGATTTTTTGCGCTTTGTGTTGGAGGAGCCGCCCCGCACGCCCGATTATTTTTTCAGGCAATTCGCCGAATTTTACCGCTGTGCACACTTTATTTACGCGAACGGTGCCAAAATATTTGACGAGGCCCGTTCCGGGCTCGTCGCACTGGACGCCGCGGTAGAGCGCGAGATCGTCGATCTAAAACGCTATCGCCGCAAGATCGGCGGTGCGGAAGTGTACACCTATGCCGAGCGCATCGCCCGCCGCGAGCAGCTGCGCGGGGAGATCGCGTCGATCGGCGGCGTGATCGCGCAGATGGAGGAGGGGACCGATCTGTTCCGCGAGTTCTTTTTTGTGCTGCGGCAGAGCAAGCGCTGTACGGAGGCGGGCAAGTGCAGGGACGCGGCCGACGTTGCGCGTTGGCTGTACCGCGAAACGGTAAAACAGTATAAGGCCAAATACGGCATGAAGGGGATATATCCTTCGGACGGATACGCCCTGGCGTACGTGCTGACGGCCGCGGGGCGTAAACTTACGCCGCGTTACGGATTGGTGTTTGTGGACGAGGGACAGGATATTTCCGCGGGCGAGTATGCGCTGTTAAAGCGCATCCATGCCGACGCGGCCTTTAACGTGTTCGGCGATTTAAAACAGAACATAACTCCGTGGCGGGGCGTGGGCGATTGGAGCGCGGTGTGCGATCGCGTGTATACTCTCGATCAGAACTATCGCAACACCAACGAGATCGTCTCGTTCGTTTCGGGCGTGCTCGACGCCGGCATGCGTCCCATCGGCCTGCACGGCGACGAGGTCCGCACGCTGAAACTGCGGCAGGTGAGCGCTTTCTTCCGCGAAAAACAGGGACTTAAGGCGGTGATCGCCCGCGAGGAATCTTTGCCGTTGTTTGAAAAGCGCGGCTACAAACTGCTCTCCCGCGACGGGAAACTGAGCAAGACGAAGATCAACGTGATGAGCGTGTTCGAAAGCAAGGGGTTGGAGTTTTCCGCCGTCGCCGTATACGACAAAGACATGACGCAGAACGAAAAATACATTGCCTATACCCGCGCTCTGCGCGAACTGGCCGTGGTGGAGGACTGAATGAAGCGGCTGTTTTTACTGGATGTCGACGACACGCTGCTCGATTTCCGCCGCGGCGAGCGCGAACAGATCGTCAGAACGCTTGCCGCCTTTCATATCCCCGCCGACGATGGGGTAACGGCGCGCTTTCATGCGATCAACGACGCGTTGTGGAAGGCGCTCGAGCGCGGCGAGATCACGCGCGAACGGCTGGTGGCGGAGCGGTTCGAAGTGTTGTTTCGTGAGCTTGGGGTCTCGGCTCCGCCGCGTGCCGCTGCCGAACTGTTTTTTAACGGCATGGCGGGATGCGCCTACCTCTTAACCGGGGCGAAGGCGTTTTTGCAGGCACTCTCGGCAGAGGGCAGACTATATGCGGTGACCAACGGTTCGTCTGCGGTGCAGCGCCGCCGTCTGCGCGATTCCGACCTGGCGCCCCTGTTTGACGACTGCTTCATTTCGGAGGAGATCGGGTACCACAAGCCGTCGTACGAATACGCCGCCTATGTGGCCGCACATATTCCCGGTTTTTCTGCGGAAGAGGCGGTATGGGTCGGCGACAGCCTCACTTCGGACATGGTGTGCGCCGCGCGCATGCGGGTCGCGTTTATTTTGTTCCGCGGCGAACGGCCGGCGGGGTATGCGGGTCTGTTTGCCGATACCTACGAGGACGTGCTTACGCTGATCAAAAGCTTATAGCGGGCACCCGTGTCCGACGGCAGCACCCATGTCCGGGCATACCGTCCATGTCCGAACATGCCGCTCTTTCAACACGGGAAAGCGGGCCGCGGCGCGCACTATTGCGCGCCGCGGCCCGCTTTGGTTGCAGACAGCCGTACTTGCTTCGGGGACGATCGGTCTGCGTCGCTTACATGGCGGGACCCGTGGTCGAGGGGGTATATACGCGGGCGGCAAGCTCCTTGTCCAGCATGTACAGCCCCTTGGCGTCGCTGCCGAACAGCTTCATCTTTTTTATCAGGTCTTCGGCGTTTTTTTCTTCCTCGCCCTGCTCCTTTACGAACCAATCGAGGAACTGCATGGTCTTAAAATCTTTGGCGGCAAAGGCGGCCGCGTATATGGCGTTGATCAGCGAGGTCACGTACTGTTCGTGCTCGTAGCCTGCGGCAAGGGGCGCCATGTTGTCGGCGTATGTTTTATCGGGTTTGGCGATCGCCTCCGAGGTGACGGGGCAGCCGTTATCCAAAAGATAACGGCGCATCATCATGGCGTGGTCGCGCTCTTCCTGTGCCTGCACCTCGTACCAATGCGCAAAGCCGTCCAGCCCCGCGCCCGCGTAGTAGTTTGCAAAGTCTAAATAGAGGTATGCAGAATAAAATTCCTTGTTCACCTGTTCGTTTAAAAGGGTTTTCACCGTTTCGTGCAGCATACTGTTCTCCTTTCGCGTTCTATATTATTTATGTTATTTATACCGTGTTTTTTCCGTCGTAAAACGGAGCGGCGCAAAGAATGGCTTATAGCCTTTATAAGAAATCGTTATACGGAAAATGAAAAATGCCCTTGACATTCGGCGGGCGCGGCCGTATAATAAAAAAAACCGATGAGGAAAGGTAGTAGCGTGCATCAAGCGGACTTTCAGAGAGTTCTCGGCGCTGAAAAGAGGACAGTCCGCCGCGCGTGAATGGGTTTCCGAGGGCGGGCGCAAACCGCAAGAAGTAGTGTCCGACGGGGCTTTCCCGTTACAGAAAGAGAGCATGTCGGTGCTCGCGATAAGGCAGTCCCGCCGCGCGGCGGTGTGCGGAACGGGCTGTAAAATTGGGTGGCAACACGGAGATATTCGTCCCAAGCGGATATATCCGTGTTTTTTGTTACAATAAGATCAAGGAGGAAACAAGTATGGCAACCGAGATCCCTTACAAGATCTATCTTTCGGAAGAGGAGATGCCAAAATACTGGTACAACGTAAAGGCGCACATGAAGACGCAGCATCCGCCGTTTATCCATCCGGCAACGCAAAAACCGTGCACCAAAGAGGATCTGCGTGCCGTGTTCTGCGACGAGTGCATCGACCAGGAACTCAACCGGACGGACGAACAGATCGAGATCCCCGAGGGCATCCGCAGCTTTTATAAGATGTTCCGCCCCTCGCCGCTGGTGCGCGCATATTGCCTGGAGCGGCTGCTGGATACGCCCGCCCAAATTTATTATAAGTTTGAGGGGAACAACACTTCCGGCTCGCATAAGCTGAATTCGGCGGCGGCGCAGGCGTACTATGCCAAAAAGCAGGGGCTAACGTCCATCACCACCGAAACGGGCGCGGGGCAGTGGGGCACGGCGCTCTCCATGGCCGCCGCCTATTACGGGCTGCACCTCGACGTATATATGGTAAAGGTCTCCGCCGAGCAAAAGCCGTACCGTAGGGAGGTCATCCGCACCTACGGCGCCAACGTGATCCCTTCGCCCTCCGATACGACGGAGGCGGGCCGCAAGATCCTTGCCGAACATCCCGGTACGGGCGGATCGCTCGGCTGCGCCATCTCCGAGGCGGTGGAAAAGGCGGCGAGCACCCCCGCGTGCCGCTATGTTTTGGGCTCGGTGCTCGACCACGTATTGCTCCACCAATCGGTGATCGGCTGCGAAAGCAAGATCGCACTGGAAAAATACGGCGTGCAGCCCGATATCATCATCGGCTGTGCGGGCGGCGGCTCCAATTTCGGCGGGTTGATCGCGCCCTTTATGGGCGAACGGCTGGAAGGGAAAAACGACATAGAGTTTGTGGCCGTAGAGCCTGCAAGCTGCCCTTCGCTTACGCGCGGCAAGTTCGTATACGATTTTTGCGACTCTGCCAGGACGACGCCGCTTGCCAAAATGTATACGCTGGGTTGCGGGTTTATGCCTTCGCCCAACCACGCGGGCGGCCTGCGCTATCACGGCATGAGTCCCGTTGTTTCGCAGCTGTATCACGACGGTTATCTGCGGGCCGTTTCGGTGGAGCAGACCGCCGTGTTCGAGGCGGCCGTTCAGTTTGCCCGGTGCGAGGGCATTTTGCCCGCGCCCGAAAGCGCGCACGCCATTCGTGCCGCGGTGGACGAGGCGTTAAAGTGCAGACGCGAAGGCAAAAAGAAGGTCATCCTGTTCGGGCTTACGGGAACCGGCTACTTCGATCTTGCCGCCTACAAGCAGTTTAACGACGGCGCCATGGCCGACTATATCCCCACAGACGACGATCTGCGCAAGGGGTTCGAGACCATTCCAAAATGCGCCGTAAACGAGGGCCTGCTGTAACGCCGCGGCAAACGCGCCTCTTTTAGGGAATGCGCCGCGGGTCGTTTCGCCGAAAGGGAAAACGCGATGCGGCGCCCCGCCCGTTACGGGCGGGGCGGTTCGTCTGCGCTGCGGTCGGCCGCGCGGCAAACGGCGCGGCGTCCTTTTTCTGCGCTTAAAAAAATGCGCGCGTTTTTGAAAGACGCGCAAAATTGCTTGCAAAACGCCGCCGCCTTTGTTATAATATAGCGCAGTCGAGGCGTAGCGCAGCTTGGTAGCGCGCTTGGTTCGGGACCAAGAGGTCGTGGGTTCAAATCCCGTCGCCTCGACCAAAAAGGCTGTCGCCAACCATGGCGGCGGCCTTTTTTTAACGAAAGCGGACGGGCGCCGCTCCCGCTGTCGGAGCACGCCGCCCACCCACGGTTCTTAACGAGGGCGCGGCGCGTCCAAAAGGGGGGCGCGCCGCGCCCTGTGCGGCATATCATGGAATGGCGGCCGAAGCGGGCCCGGAGGGAGGGGAAAATGGTTGTTCCGATCGTCATCGGCTGCATTCTGGCGGCGGTCGCCGCCGTGTGCGCGTGGGGCGCGTGGGAAAACACCGCCGTGCGGCTGGACCGCGTCGTTGTGGAGGACGCCGACCTGCCCGCCGCCTTTCACGGTTTTACGCTGCTGCATCTATCCGATCTGCACAATGCACGGTTCGGGAAGGGTCAAAAAAAGCTGCTTGACCTGATCGCATCCGCCGCGCCGGACGCGGTCGTCGTTACGGGCGACCTGATCGATAAGCGCCGCCCCGGCATGGCGCACGCGCTGGAGCTGTTGTCGCAGGCGGTGAACATCGCGCCCGTATACTATGTGACGGGCAATCACGAGGCCGTCTCGCGCGAGTACCCCGCTCTGCGCCGCCGCCTTGCCGCGTTGGGCGTGCATTTACTGAACGACCGCACGCAGACATTGCGGCGCGGGCGCGACCGGCTGGTGCTTGCGGGCCTGGAAGACCCCATGTTCACGGCGGGGCAGGATGCCGCGCGCAACGCCGCCGTGGCGGAGGAGCGCCTGCGTGCCCTTCTGACGGACAAGGCGGCGTATACCGTGCTGCTCTCCCATCGGCCCGAGCTGTTCGGAGTGTACTGTGCGGCGGGCGTACGGCTGGCGCTGTGCGGGCACGCGCACGGCGGGCAGTTTCGTCTGCCGTGGGGGCAGGGGATCGTTGCGCCCAACCAGGGACTGTTTCCAAAGTATACGCAGGGACTGTATGTAAAAGAGGGGGGAAAGATGGTCGTAAGCCGCGGGCTGGGCAACAGTTCCGTTCCCATCCGTCTGAACAACCGCCCGCAGGCGGTGGCGGTAACGCTGAAAAAAATGACCTGAATCGGTCGTGCGGCGCGGGATCTCCCGCGCTTTTTTGCGGCGAAACGAATGGTCGCGTGACAGTTTGCCTGCGCCGTGGTATCCTGTTATCGGGAGGTTCGATATGACATTCGGAGAAAAACTGAAAAATTACCGCATTCGTGAGGGGCTGACACAGCAGGAACTTGCCGACAGGCTGTTTGTAACGCGTGCCGCCGTCTCCAAGTGGGAGCGCGATCTCGGCTATCCGGGCATCGACAGCCTGTGTCTCATTGCAAAGGCGATGCACTGTACGTTGGACGAGCTTCTCTCAGACGACGACGGGGAGAATGCGCGCCGCATGGAGGAGCGACGTGCAAGGCGGATGTACATCTTTGCCGTCGCCGCGTTTGCGGCAGCTCTTCTGTTTGCGCTGCTCGCTTATTTTTTGCAGCAGTCCCTCTGGCTCATCGGTACGGGATGCGCTGCGGCCGCCTATCTTTTGTTCGCCTACTTTTCGAAGCCGCGCTGGAAACGGCTTTCCTCCAACGCGATCTGCCGCATTGCGGTGTTCCTTGTCGTGCTTGCCCTGGTGATCGGCGTCACCGTTGCGGGAATCGTATAATATCTGCCCTCCGGGGCAGTTTTTTTTCGGATAAAAGGGGAAGGGGCGACACAACCTATCAAAAAGAGGTGGTCGGCGCAGGGCATGCGATATGGAATGCCATATTAAATAGGAAAAGAGCGAGCGAACTTGTAAAAATTTTTTTACAAATTGATAAAAAAAATGACAACTTTGTGACAAAATATTGCGAAAATGATTACAAGTGCGTGCTATGATAGTGCCATCAAAACGAAACAGGAAAGAAAAAGGAGAAACAAGAACATGAACAAGAAGTTTTTGGCGATCGGCATTACGGCAGCCGTTGCCGTGACGATGGCGGGTGTTATGGCGGGCTGCGCTCCCGACGGTGCAAGCGTGACGCAGATCACGGCGGCGTTCACCCGTCCTTCCACCTCCGGTACGTACGGTGCGTTCAACGAACTCGTTGAGAACAGCGAGGGCGTGACGCTGGACGACCTGGTAAATGCCGACGATCCGGCCGACAGAGTGGATTTCAACGCCTGCGTACAGACTTCCAACGAGACGGGCACCGTTATTACGGACGTTTACAACACGCCCAACGCGCTCGGCTACATCTCGCTCGGCGCCGTCGCTGCGAACAGCGATAAGATCAAGGCGGTCAAGGTAAACGGCGTAGAAGCCACGGTCGCCAATATCGAAGCCGGCACCTATGCGCTGTCCCGTCCCTTCAACTTCGTCTACAAGACGGAGACGGGCCTTGGCGATCTTGCGCAGAACTTTATCGACTTTATCGAGAGCGCAGACGGTCAGGAACTGGTCAACCATGATTACATCGGCGTGGCCGATCCGGTGAAGGACTACACCCCTTATGCCGGCAGTGAAAAGACGCTTACGCTGACCGGTTCCACTTCGGTACAGCCTTTATTGAACGAATACATCATCCCCGCCTTCCTCGAGCTCAATCCCGGCATCACGATCGAGTGCTCCGGCACGGGTTCCGGCCAGGGCGAAACGGACACGGCGGGCGGTCTTAACGACCTTGGTATGATCTCGCGCGACCTCGGTTCCGACTATGCCGCGACGCTTACGGCCTACACCATTGCGCTGGACGGCATTGCGGTCATCGTTAACAAAGATGTAAGACTTTCCAACGTCACGTTCGACCAGCTCTTCGATCTGTACATGGAAGGTACGCCCATCGCCTGCGACGTTGCGTAAAGCTCCGTTGCGGTAAATATGTAAAAAATTCCGTCGGGGACCCCTCGGCGGAATTTGTGTGGAGAAAATCTTATGATGAGATCTGCGACCATGGCGCCGGGGGGCCCCGAACCGGCGCGGCGTCCGAAGGAGGGGATCAACAAGACGCGCCTGAAAGACGGCGCAGCAAAGTATTTATTCTTTGTATGCGCGTCGCTCTCGGTGCTCGCCGTGTTCGGGATCATCGGCTACATTCTGTACGCCTCCATCCCGGCATTCCAAGAGGTCGGTTTCTTTAAATTTTTGTTCGGCACACAATGGAACCATGCTACCGATGAATACGGCGTTCTGCCGATGATCGTAAGCACCCTTGTCGTTACGCTTGGTTCCATCCTTATCGGCGGCACGATCGGCGTGTTCACGGCTATTTTTTTGGTATTCTGGTGTCCCGATAAGTTCCACTTAAAGTATGCGGGCAAGAACAAAGGCTGGGCAAAGGTGGTGGACCGGATCAACAAGATCAACTTGCGCACCTTTTTCGATCAGGTCATCAAGTTGCTGGCAGGCATCCCTTCGGTCATTTTCGGCTATTTCGGCGTGGCGGTCATCGTAAACATGCTGCGCGGCGCCGATCCTTACCTGATCGGCAAGGGCGCCCTGGCAAGCGCGCTGGTACTTTCGATCATGATCCTGCCCACGGTCACCTCGCTTTCGAAAAACGCGCTGGAGGCGGTGCCCGAACACTACTACGAGGGCGCTTTGGCGCTGGGCAACACCAAGGCGCAGGCCGTATTCAACGTGGTGTTTCCCGCGGCGCGGTCGGGCATTATTTCGGCGCTCATCCTGGGCATCGGCCGCTCTGTGGGCGAAACGATGGCGGTCGCCATGGTTTCGGGCGGGCGCGTGTACTTCCCCGATTCACTGTTCCGTCCCATTCGTACGCTTACCACCAACATTGCGCTGGAATTTGCGGACGCCGGGCGTACGGGCACACTGTTCAGCGCGCTGTTTGCCACGGGCTTTGTGCTGCTGGTGCTCGTCCTCATCATCAACCTGTCCATCAACCTCGTCCCCAAGGAGTTTAAGGGAAAACGGGGGAACAAAGTGCTGAAAGGGGAGCAGGTCAAAGCGGTCTACCGCAAGCAGGGCATTATCCCCGAAATTTTAAAGTATGTCGCGATCGTATTTGCCGCATTCGTCGTTGCGGTGCTGGCGGCGCTGATCCTGTTCATCCTCATCAACGGGGTACCGCATTTAAAATGGGACTTCATCTTCGGCCCTTCCAGCTATCAGCATCCCTCGCTGCTGCCGGCCTTTATCTCCACCGGGTACACCATTCTGATCACGCTGGCCATTGCGCTGCCTTTGGGCATCTGTTCGGCGATCTTTTTGGTGGAGTACGCCAAACCGGGCAGCAAGGTGGTAAAGGTGCTGCGTACCTTTATCGATACGCTTGCGGGCGTTCCGTCCATCGTGTTCGGTCTGTTCGGCACGCTGCTGTTCGTGCCCATGACGGGCCATTACTCGGTGCTGGCGGGCGCGTTGACCATGGTGCTTGTGGTGCTTCCCACCATCATCCGTTCGACGGAAGAGGCGCTTTTGGCCGTACCCGTATCGCTGCGTGAGGCCAGCTACGGCCTGGGTGCAAGCAAGGTGCGCACCATATTCAAAGTGGTGTTGCCCTCGGCGTTCCCCGGCATTGCCACGGCGTCGGTGCTTGCCATCGGGCGTATCGTAGGCGAGTCGGCGGCGCTCATCTACACGTCGGGCATGCTGCTCACCACGGTGAACGCGGCGGCCAATCCCCTGAACATGGGCAGCACGCTTACGGTGTTCCTGTACATGTGCTGGGCAGAACCTACCAGGTATCTGGGCTACGACCAGGCGTACGCCACGGCGGTGGTACTGCTGATCATTACGACGCTGCTGAATTTTATCGTATATCTGATCCAGCGGCGCGTAAAGAAAAAGAATTGAGGGAGAGAAAAATGGAGTTGTTCAAGAAGAAAAAGACGCAAGATCAAGCAGACGCGCCCGTAAAGGCCGCAGGGGAGGCCGCGCCCGCACAAAACGAAGCAAGCCTTGCGCAGGCCGCGGGAACTGCCCCGGCGGAGGCCAAAAAGGCAAAGAAAACCAAAGGGCTGGATATTTTTGATTTTTCCGGTGAATACGCGATCACGGTAAAGGACGTCGACCTCTATTACGGCGACTTTCAGGCGCTGAAAAAGATCAACATGCTGGTGCCGAAATTTCAGATCACGGCCATGATCGGCCCCTCGGGCTGCGGAAAATCGACGCTGATCAAAACGCTTAACCGTATGAACGATCTGGTAGAGGGCTGCCGGGTAGAGGGGGTGATCGAGATCGGCGGTATGAACATTTACAAAAAGTCCGTTGACCTCTCCGCTCTCCGCAAAAACGTGGGTATGGTGTTCCAAAAGCCCAATCCCTTCCCCATGAGCGTGTACGATAACATCGCCTACGGCCCCCGCACCTTCGGCATCCGCAAAAAGTCCGAGCTGGACGACATTGTGGAGCGTTCGTTAAAGCAGGCTGCCATGTGGGACGAGCTGAAGGACCGCTTGAACAAGTCGGCGCTGGGTCTTTCGGGCGGACAGCAGCAGCGCCTTTGCATTGCGCGTGCGCTGGCCGTTGAGCCGCAGATCCTGTTGATGGACGAGCCCACTTCCGCGCTTGACCCCATCTCCACGGGCAAGATCGAGGAACTGTGCGAGGAGCTGAAAAACGACGTCACCATCGTTATGGTCACGCACAACATGCAGCAGGCCGCGCGTATCTCCGATAAGACAGGCTTTTTCCTGTTGGGCGAGCTGATCGAGTTCGGCGATACCGAGGAAATTTTTACCTCTCCCAAGCACCCCGAAACGGAGCGCTACATCACGGGAAGATTCGGTTGATAAAAGGAGGATACAGCCATGTCGGCAAGAAAAATTTTCGACGAAGAACTGAGCGACCTGCACGAGACGCTGGGCCGCATGTGCGAGATCACCGAGGGCATGATCGGCGACGCGGTGACTTCGCTTAAAACGCTCGACCGCAAGTTGGGCGCCTCGGTGGCGGAGACCGACCGCGAAGTGGACGATCTGGAGATCGCCATCGAAAAGAAGTGCATGCGCCTGCTGCTGAAACAGCAGCCCGTGGCCAAAGACCTTGTTAAGGTGACGACCACGTTAAAGGTGATCACCGATGTAGAGCGCATCGGCGACCAGGCGGCGGATATCGGCGAGATCGTGCGCCAATATCCCGAAGACAAGCTGTTCAAAGAGCCCGAGCACATTGCGCGCATGGGTGATCTGGCGGTCGCCATGATCCACCAGAGCGTAGAGGCCTTTTTAAACGAAAGCCAGGGCGGCGCGGATATGGTCATCCACGCAGACGACGAAATGGACGCGCTGTTCAACGCCGTAAAGCGGGAACTGATCGAGCGCATCGCGGGCGACGCCGGCGTGGCCGATCAGGCGGTACAGCTGCTTATGATCGCAAAGTACCTCGAAAAGATCGGCGACTATGCGGTGAATGTGGGCGAGTGGGCCAAGTACCTGGTAACGGGCGTCCATAAAGAATATCAGTAACAGTATTTTTCTCCGTCGGCAGAGCGGAAAAATACGGGCGCGGAAGCGCGTCCCCGTTTTTCCGTATACAAAAAATTTTTGTTGACAAACGCATTGCTCCCTTGTTATAATGGGTTTATCTGCAGTAGGCAGAGAATTTACCGAAGATAGGGAAGCAAATGGAGTACGTGTATCTTATTTTGTCCTTGCTGGGCGGCTTGGGCGCGTTTTTGATCGGCATGAACATGATGTCCGACAGCATGTCGCGTTTGGCGCACGGCAAGCTGAAGACCATGCTCAATAAAACGGCGAACAACCGTTTTGCAGGAGTGGGCATCGGCGCCGCGTCGACGGTGATCATTCAAAGCTCCTCCGCTACGACCGTTATGGTCGTCGGCCTCGTCAACGCCGGCATCATGACGCTGTTCCAGGCCACCGCCATCATCATGGGCGCCAACATCGGCACTACCATTACGGCGTGGATCGCTTCGCTGGGCAGCCTGGATGTTTCGGCGTTTTTGCTGCTGCTTACGGTCGTCGGCGTGTTCATGAACATGCTTGCCAAAAACGAAAAAGTCAAGGTGGTCGGCACGGTGCTTGCGGGACTCGGCCTCATTTTTGTGGGGCTTGCGGTCATGTCCGACGCCATGGATCCAGAACTGCACGAGGAGATCATGGCGCCCATCGAGCACGCGCTTTCGGTCGTAAAAAATCCCGCGCTGCTGCTGCTGATCGGCGTGGTGGTCACGGCCGTCGTGCAGTCCTCTTCGGCGGTGACGAGTATCGTTGTCGTGCTTGCCACGAGCGGCATCCTTATCGGCGGCACGGGCGACGGCGTGTATTACGTGGTTATCGGCTCCAATATCGGTACCTGCGTTACGGCGCTGCTCTCCTCCATCGGGGCCTCGACCAACGCCCGCCGCGCCGCCGTCATCCACCTGCTGTTCAACTGCTTCGGCGCGGTGCTCTTTACCGTGTTTTTGCTGTGCTGGCAGCCGTTCGGCACATCGTTTTCTGAAACGGTGCTGCAAAAAATATTCCCGCCCACGGCGGCCGGCGGCGAAAATTATCAGTTTCAGATCGCGTTTTTCCACACGCTGTTCAACGTGACCTGTACCTGTTTGTTCCTGCCCTTTGCCAAGGGATTCGTATGGCTGGCCGAACATATCGTGCGCGAAAAAAAGGGCGCGGGCAGCAAGCGTACGGAGGAGAGTGTGATCGGCGATCTGGACGAGCGCCTTCTGCTGCAGCCTTCCGTGGCGTTGGGGCATTTGTACCGGGAGATCGGCAGGGCGTTTACCTATTCGATGGAGACGCTGGATAAGGCGTTTGAGGCGTTTTTAAAAAAGGATACCTCCGCAAAAGAGGATATCGTTGCCCGCAACGCCAAGCTGAACGAGGCCAACCGCGAGGCGGTGCAGTATTTGGTAAAACTTTCGGCTTCCTCCCTCGTCATGGAGGAGGAAAAGACGATTTCGTCCATGCATTATGTGCTGAACGACGTGGTGCGCATCGGCGAGCTGGCCGACAATGTGACCAAGTATACCGATCATTACGCCAACGACGGGCTGCTGTTCTCCTCGGAGTTTTTGACGATGATCGAGGAGATGTTTCAAAAGATCAAAACGCTGTACAGTCTTTCGTTCTCGGCCTATCTCAACCGCGATTACGATGCCCTCTCCGAGGTGGATTCGCTGGAGGACGAGATCGATAAGGATCGCCGGAAGCTCGTCAACCAGCACATCAAACGCCTGAACGAGGGCAGATGTCAGCCGCAGAGCTCCAGCGTGTTCATCAACCTGGTGGGCAACCTCGAGCGAGCGGCCGACCACATTACCTTTATCGCGCATTCGATCGACGCCGCCTGAACGTCGTTCGCCGCGCGCGGCGGAAAGGAGCGTCATGAGCAATAAAATTTACTTATTGGAAGACGACGAAAGCATCTGCGAGCTGGTAAAGTGCACGCTGGATATGCACAGCATTTCCTGCGATACGTTTACGACGATCCGCGAATTTTACGCGGCGATCGAGCGGGAGGTCCCCGACGTTGTGCTGCTGGACGTTATGCTGGCGGATGGGAACGGATTCGAGGTGCTGCAGCGCGTAAAGACGCGCTATCCCGCGGTGGGCGTGATCATGCTTTCCGCTCTCGGAAAGGAGACCGATAAGGTAAAGGGCTTAAACGCCGGGGCAGACGACTACATCGCCAAGCCGTTCGGCGTGCTGGAGCTGGTGGCGCGCGTCAACGCGGCGCTGCGCCGCACCCGCCGGTCAGATATTCTGCGCGCAGGAAGCCTGGAACTCGATCCCGAAAACATGTCCGTCGTGTTCCGCGGCGAAGAGCTTACCCTCAGCAACAAGGAGTACCAGCTGCTGCGTTACTTTTTGCTGAACGAGGGGCGCGTGCTCTCGCGCGAGAGCATCCTCACCGACGTGTGGGGATACGATTACGGCGAAACGCGCACGCTGGACAACTATGTGGGAAGGCTCAGAAAGCTGGGCCTGAATATCGAAACGGTGTTCGGCGTTGGCTACAAGTTTTTGGCAGATTAAAAAACAGGGGGCGCGTCCCCCTGTTTGCCGCAGAGGAGAAGGGTATGAAGCTGCGCATCATGTGGATCGGGTTTGCCATCACCGCGGTGGCGCTCCTTCTGTTTTCGGTGGTGTCCACGGAAATTTACTATCGCAACAGCGTCGATCATACCTACGAATACCTGCGCGCGTATACCAACTTTTTTGAGGAGGGGCGCACGCTCGACGCCGACTATGCGCGGGCCTTTTCGCGCGAGCTGAACGGCGCACGCGTCACGTTTTTGACGCCTGAGGGGGAATTTATTGCCGATTCCGAGGACAACGACGTCGATTCGCGCCGCGATCGTCCCGAGGTACGCGACGCCATCGAGTCGGGCGAGGGGTACGCCGTGCGCGCCTCGTCCACCCTCGACGACAGTTTTATTTACTATTGCAGGCGGTACGATACCTGCCTTGTGCGCATCTCCGTACGTGCGAGCTCGATGTGGGGGATCTATTTGACGTCGCTGCCCGCCGTGGCCTGCTTTCTTGTGGCGGACGCCCTGGTGTGCCTGCTGCTCACCTACCTTGCGACCGGGTTTGTGTTAAAGCCGATGGAGCAGCTGGTGCGCGACGCCGCGCAAAAAAAGAAGGTCGTGCCCGCCACGCCCGAACTGGAGCCGATCGCCAAGATCATCAACCGCATGAACGAGGACGCGGAGGCGCGCGTGGTGGAGATCCGCGAAGAGCGCGAGCAGGTGGTGCGCGCGCAGCGCACGAAGGACGAGTTCATCGCCAACGTCACGCACGAAATGAATACGCCGCTCACCTCCATCCGCGGCTTTGCCGAGTTGCTTGCGGGCGGCGGGCTCGACGCGGCGCGCGCGCAGCGCGCGGCCGATACCATTTTGGCGCAGAGCGAACGGCTGCAGGGCCTGGTCGCCTCCATTTTGCATTACAGCGCCATCGACAGCGAAGAGCAGCCCGCGTACGCCGTGGACGCCACGCGTATCGCCCGCGATACGCTTACGGTGCTTTCGCCCGAAATTTCCGAGCGCAAGCTGGTGCTGCTTTCGGAGATCCGCGATGGCGTGGTGCTGCAGAGCACCAACGAGCAGGTGACCGAGCTGTTCGGCAATATCGTGCGCAACGCCATTCGCTATAACCGCGAGGGCGGGAGCGTCGCCGTGCTGCTCACGGCCGAGGAATTCAACGTGTCCGATACGGGTATCGGCATCGCCAAAGAAGATCTGGATCGCATTTTCGATCGGTTTTTTACGGTCGATAAATCGCATAACGGCAAAAACGGAGGGTTCGGGCTGGGGCTCTCCGTCGTAAGAAAGATCTGTAAAAAACAAAACTGGTCGCTTTCGGTCGAAAGCAAGCTGGGAAGCGGCACCACGTTCCGCGTCGGCTTCGCCGGCCCGTATGTCGGCCCGTGATCGGACGCGCCGTTTAAAAAAATATGCAACTTTTTTGCCGCAGGGACTTTCCCGGCGGCTGTTTTTGTGTTATACTGTTGGCGACGGGACGCGGCCCGTTCGTCGCCGCCTCCCGCAGACGCGGAAATTTTCGTCGGAGAAAAGGATATGAAAATAACTTTGTCGCGGACGGGCGGCGTGCCCGTGCCCGCGGGCAGCGTAGGGCTGTTTTTTGAAGATCTGAACTATGCGCTGGACGGCGGTCTGTATGCGGAGCTGCTGGAAAACCGCAACTTCGAGGCAAAGAAGGTGCATGGCGAGTGGGATAACTACATTGTAGAACAAGACGGCGCCTATGCCTGGTCGGCCTGGCCGGAGGGTGGAGAGGTGGCGCTTAAAATAAAGGACGACCGTCCCCTGTATGTGGAGAACCCGCACTATTTGCGCATCGAAAGCAAAACGTCGGGGGCGGGCGTGTGCAACAAGGCGTACGACGGCGTATATTTAACAAAGGGCGAAACGTACAAACTCTCGTTTTGGCTGCGTTCGTACGACTACAAGGGCGCGGTGTACGCGGGCGTATACGACGGGGACGCCGCCCTGTTGGAGGCGCACGTAAAGCCCCGGGCGGACGGCCGCTGGCGGCGCTATTCCTTCCGCGTAAAGGCGCGGGAGTCCTGCGCCCGTGCGCGGTTTTTGTTCACGCTGACGCAGCCCGGAACGCTGCATGCGGACTGCTTTTCGCTGATGCCGGAAAACGCGGTGCTGGGTGTGTTCCGGCGAGACCTCGTCGAGCTGATGAAGGAACTGAAACCCGGCTTTTTGCGCTTCCCCGGCGGCTGTGTGGTAGAAGGAAATTCGCTTTCCAACCGCTACCTCTGGAAAAATTCGGTGGGCCAGACCGAGCGCCGCAAACACAACTGGAACCGTTGGGCCGTACACGGCACCTCGCCCGAAAACGGCTTCTGCACGCCCTACGCGCACTACGGACAGACGCTGGGCGTGGGCTATTACGAATATTTTAGACTGTGCGAATATTTAAGCGCAAAGCCGCTGCCCGTTTTATCGGTGGGCATCGCCTGCCAATACATGTCTACGCAGGTCGTGCCGATGGACGACCCCGCGCTGGAGACCTACCTGCAGGAGGCGCTCGATCTCATCGAGTTCGCCAACGGCGGGACGGATACCGTGTGGGGCAGGGTGCGCGCCGAAATGGGGCATCCCGAGCCTTTCGGGTTGGAACTGTTGGGCGTCGGCAACGAGCAGTGGGAGACGGAGACCAACGAATTTTACCGGCGGTTCGAGTGGTTCGAAAAGCGCATCCGCGCGGCGCATCCCGAAATTAAGATCGTCGGTACGGTCGGCCCTACGGTCGATTCGCCTTCGCACAAGAGCGCCTGGGCGTGGACGCGCAAAAATCTTGCCGCCGATCCCGGTTTTGTATACGCTTCGGACGAACATTTTTACGTTTCGTCGGAGTGGCTGTATTCGCACGCCGACGTGTACGACGGTTATCCGCGCGGCGCGCTCGTGTATGCGGGCGAATTCGCGGCGCACGTGCCGGGGTCCGGCTGCGGCATGTTCAACGCGCCGCAGGCAAACGCCTGGGAGGGCGCGCTGGCCGAAGCGGCCTTTATGACGGGCATGGAGCGCAATGCCGACGTGGTCGTCATGCGTTCGTACGCGCCGTTGTTTGCGCGCGTCGGCTATACGCAGTGGAGCCCCGATCTTATCTGGTTCGACGGCGGCCGCGCCTGCGGCTCGGCAAGTT
>CALVPS010000024.1 GCA_944354035.1 uncultured Clostridia bacterium
GACCGCGCCGACGACGCCGGACGCACGGATCGTCTTTTGCTGTCCGTCGTACACAAAGGCGCGCTCCTCCTGCCACGTGAGCGAAACGGGACGAGGTGCGATCGTCACCGTGCGGGATACGCTCTCCTCCGCCACGGCATAGCGCTCGGCCGTATCGGAATTTAAAACGATCCGCACGATATAACTGCCCGCGTGCAGGCAGTTTTCGGTCCCGGAGAGCGAATAGCCGATCTCGTCCGCGCCCACCGCCTGCCCCGCCTCCGGCGCGCAGGAGACGGACTTTATCTGCCCGTCGTAAACGAGGGCCTCCCCGACGGGAAGCTCCCACGCAAAGGTCAGCTGTTTTTTATGCACGGTAACAACGATCGAGGCGACGGCAGTCGCCGTAAGCGACGTAACGGAGGAGGAAAGCTCCGCTTCCGCCGTATATGTCCCGCTGTCGGCGGGAAGGGCCGCGGGCATGGCATACGTTGCCCCCGTTCCCAGCGCGGCAGACCGGCTGCTCCAGGAATAGCTGTACTGCGCCCCCGCAAGCTCGCTTTCTGCCGCCGCCGAAAGCGTAATGCCTCCCTCGTCGCCGTACGTCACGGCGTTGCCGGGACGATCGGTGGAGAGGGTGAGCGCGGGCGCTTTCAGCCGCCATACGGGATAAACGGCGATCTCGTCCTCGGCGCGCTCCGCAAGAACGGCGCCGAAGTCGGTCAGCGCATGACGGCCGTCCTCGGCATCGTATTCCCACGATACGTCGAATCCCGCGCGGGGCGTAAGCTGCGACAGGAGCGCCTGCGCGGTCAGCGGGACCACGTAGCGATACGCCCCGCCTTCGCCCGCAATATCGGCGCGGCGGAAGTCCTCGTCCTCGTAGCGCGTGTCGTTATCGTCGCCGACGGTCACCCGGTATACCCGTTCAAAACGCATGACCGCGCCCACAACGCTCTGCTCCACGCGCGCGCCGCGCAGGTCGTTCCCCGCGGCGTCGACAATGCCCGATAGGATATTGCCGTCCGCATTGCTGTAATTCCAGTACAGATCTTCTTCGTTTGAAGCGTCCGCATGCTGCAAATAGGGGTACTCTTCCTCCAGCGGCTGCAGATCGAGGCTGTCGCCCGCGCGGCCGTACCAAACGGGCAGCGGCGAACGCCCGGACGTCCGATAGGCGTCGTAGTCGTACGAAAAGGTAACGAATACCTCGTCCTCGCCCATATCGGAAGGGCGGATGGCATTGGGAAGGGCAAATGCCTCGTCGCTGCGCTGCGCGGCCGCGGCCGTAAAAAAGGTGGTGCGGAAGAGGTCGGCCTCGTCGCGCGGGGCAAACACCTGCAGCGCGGGATCGACCGAAGAGAGCGCGGCGTAATTCAAAAAACGCACATCGGCGCCGCAGGCGAGCTCCACGCGCGTGACGCCCTCCGCGACAAATACGGCGCAGTCGACGGAGACGACGGGCGCGCCGTTAAAGGCATCGGGAATGACGACGCGCTCCGCGCGCCCCTGTACGACGCCGCTTACGGAATACCCTTGCCGCTGTTCGTCGTACTCGTACGAGAGCGGGCGTATGCCGCCCCCCTGACCGCTGTAACCGTTATCTGCCATATAATATACGCCGAACGCAGCGCATACGGCGCACACCGCCAACGCGACGGCAGCGACGGGGATGCGCGAAAAGAGGCGTATGCGCGCCGCATACAGCGCGGTGCACAGCACGCCCGCCAGCGACAGCGCGTGCCCGCCGACCCACACGCAGGCGGCGGCCGTCGTCTGCACGACGGGCGCCGTGCCCAACGCTGCATATGCCGCAACGGCCGTAACGGCGGCGGAAACGACGGCGTATGCGATCAACGCGGGCTGCGTATAACGGAAACGGAAATTGGACACGCACGCAAATCCCAAAAACGCCGCCCCGATCAACGCGGACAGCGCGGGGAACAAAAACCATGGAAAGGCCGCGCCCTCGACCGCCATGCACACGATCGCCGCCGCGTCGGCGGCGATGCCCAGCGCCGCGGCCGCAATTAAAAATGCTTTGGGGCTGTTCAAACGCTTTGCGGCAAGCGTGCCCCCGTGCGCCGACTTCACGATGTCTCCCCTCCTTCCTGCCGGACCGGTTTGGGGATATACCCGTATTCGCCGATCCGCAGCTTATCTAACACGTACTTGTCTTCTCCCATAAAGAACAGCAGAATATCCCCGTCCTCGAAGCAGCGCTTTGCGCGGCCCGCATACTTTATGCGCACGGCGGGCGAAAACACAAAGGCGTACCGCTTATATGCCGTGCCGGCGCGCGCCAGCGCCTGATCGGAGGCAAACAGCGCGTCGTGACAGAACAGACACAGGCCGCCGCGCATACCGTCGCGCGAAAAACGGCGGCCGCAGCAGGCGCACACCGCCGTTTCGCCGCGCGCAAGCAGGGTCATTTTATCGCGTGCGAAGGTGAGCGCCGGCGTATAGCGGCGCACGCCGTCGTCGTCCGTAAATACGATCTCGGGATACGGACAGTCGCGGCACTTTAATACGGGCACCTGCTCCGTCCCGAAATTTTCCAGCATGGCGGCACAGACCGTGCGGGCGCAATGCACGCGCGGGTGCTCGTGACAGACGGGATGCAGCAGATGTTTTGCGGGCGGTCCGTACTGCCGGATGTCCTTGAGCTGCGCCTCCGTAAGCCCCAGGTCGGCGCGCGAAGCATCCGGCGTATATACGACGCGCTCTTCCCCGCCGGAGGACAGGGGTTTTACGCAGACCACCGTGCCGTTCTGCACGATCGGCGCACCGCCGCAGGCCAGGCACTCCAGACTGATGCGGTCGTTCAGACCGACGGTCGCACGCAAGGCGGGCTTCCCCTCCAGCAGCACATTGTAACAGATGTTCTGCCACTGCACGTGCGAAATGCCTAAAACGCGCACTTCGTCACACTCGAGGCGCACGTCGTCGTGCGCCACCTTTGCGGTGAGTTCGCTTACCAGCGCCGCGTCCTCCCTGCCGAAGAACACGCACTGCGAAAAATCGCCTTCCTCGAACTTCCCGCCGATCAGGCGGTCGAGCGCGCCCATCGCCTCGTCCACCGTGCGGGAGGCGTCGGAATCGTCCGTCGCGGGCGCCCCGTCGGCGCTTACGGTCTGCAGATAGGATTGCAGATAGGCGTCGATCTTATCGGCTTCCTCCCTGACGAGCGGCCAAAGCGACGCGTGCCGGCGACGGAAGTACACCTTGCACAGCACGGGCACCGAGGCCCCCGTACCGCCGCTCAAGGCGATGCGCAGCGACATACCGTAAATATCTTCGCTGCTCTCGTTGCGGCCGCCCTCTGCGATCTCCGCATCGGCAAGGCGCGGGAAGAACTGCGTTATGATGTTCCGGAGCGCGCCGCGGGCGCGGCGGAGCTCTTCGTCGCCGAACGCGCGCTCGGGCCGGCGGTACTCCACCAGCGCATAGCGCTTGTGATAGGCCGCCGCCACCTGCTCCATAAAGGTGAGCCAGGCTCCGCCGCCGTCGCTGCGGCTGCCGCCGCGCAGCGCGGCAAACCAGCCCGCGCCGTCCGGCCCCATCCCCTCGTCCGGGGACTGTCCGTCGCGGACGCGCAGCCCCTTTACGTCGTCCGAATACACAAAGGTATGCACGCCGTCCGTCAGCGCCCCGCCGTCGGCGGTGAGCGCGGCGACCTTGGGGTCCACGCACTTGTTTTCGACCAGCGCGCGCACGCTCTGATAGGCCTTTTTATATTCCCTTCCGATCACGATGGCGGACATGTTCAGTTCCTCACTTCGTCCGATTCGAGAATTTTGCGGATGTCGTCTACCTTGGCGGCCTCGTCGGCGAGGTTGTCGCAGAACCCCGCGCCGCCGTCGTAGCGGAAATCCCACGCGGCGCGCACATACGTTGCAAACGTACGCGCCAGCACGGGGCGGATCCTGCCCCTGCGCCCTTCGGCTGCGCAGACGGGACAGTCTGCCTCCCAACGGGCGTCGAAGCGAATGGCGTGGGGCGCGGGATGGCAGGCGGCGTAGTCGCACGTGCCGCAGCTTTCGATGGCAGGCACGCCCGTATCTACCCGGCACTTTGCGCGGCAGGCCGTGTTGCCGCAGGCGGCGCATTCGAGCATCAGCTCGGCGTCGCCGGCGTTCCTCTGCGAAAGGTACCGCTTAAGCGCGGGGCAGCGCCCTTCCATCTCCGGCGTGCGAAAATAGGCACAGTGCGCAATGGCGCAGATCTTGCGGCAGTAGAACGTGCGGTCCCCGCTGCGGCCGCTGTTGCACATGACGCCGCTCTCCGTCTCGTTGGAAGCCATGCACAAATACCCCTCCCGCGTGACCGAGCGGCGGAACACGGCGCCGCAGTCGTCGCACTTGAAATCGGTGGTGCTGATCTCCTGCATCTGCGTGCCGTCGCGGCTCTTTTCCGTGCAGAGCTTGGTGGCCGTGCAATACAGCCCGCCGGTCACGCCCCGTTTTTTGGCAAGCTCGTAATCTTCCTGCGAATACAGCTTTACGTTGCCGCAGGCGGGGCAGCGCACGGTGACCATGCGTTCGTTGTTGCTGCCCGCAATGATGGTGGCGTCGCCCGAGCGGCTGGACAGCAGCCCGATGCGCGAAAAATAGGCCAAAACGTACCCTTCCAGGGCGTTCATATCGGCCAGCGAATGGATGACGACGTTGTGTTTTTGCCCCAGACGGAAGATGCGGCCGATGCGCTGATCCATTGCCAGCGGATCGGGCGTGACCTGGAAGTTGACGATCACGCTGCTCTCCTGCAGGTTGACGCCTTCGGTCAGCGACACGTCCTTTACGACGAGGATCGCGTCCTCCTTTTCGCGGAAGGCGCGCTCCGCCGCGCGCTTGTTGGCGGCCGTTCCCACCAGAACGCGCGCGGCAAACGCGGGATCGGCCAGCAACGCCTGCTCAAAACGATCGGCCAGCGCATCCTCTTTTTTTACGTCGTAGTCGAAAAATACCAGCACCCGTTCGCCGGCATGGCGGCGGAAAATTTCTGCCGCACAGGCGTATTTGTACGAAAATTTGTCGTCGGGATCGCAAGCGACGGGGATCACCTCGTCGCGCACGCCGGAGGGACTTAACGCCAGCTGCCGCCAATAGTAGCCGATCGTCCCCTTTTTGGGAAAAATTTCGTCGTACGAAGGATCGGCCGCGCTCAGCCTGGAGAGTACCTTGCTTACGATAAACTCCGCATAGGCGCGCGCTTCCGAACGGTTGCCGCGGCAGTCGGCTATGTACTCGCGGACGGACATCGACTTGCCGTTCACCGAGACCGCCTCGTCCGAACGCAGGCGGGTGCAGTCCACCGTGACCGGCTCTTCGGCAAGGCCCTGCGTGACCAGTTTGCCCAGCGGCGCACGCGTGGGGAAAAAGTAATGATTGACGACGCTCTTCTGCCGCACGATGTGCGACTGCGGCTGGCGGATCATGATGGAACGGAGCACGCCGTCGTGATAGGCGCTGGCTACGCGGTCGACGACCTCGCGCTCGATCGCGGGGCTGTCCCGCAAAAATTCCGCCACCATGGAGTAGCGCTCGCCCTCCGTCATACGGGAAAATTCTTCCTCGGTCAGCGCGCGCGTCTCGCCGCCCGGCAGGCGGCGCGGCGACGACAGCCATTGCCGGAACGCCGCGGCATGGGAGAGGCTCACTTCGTTCAATTTTACCTTTTTGATAAACTCCTGCACGGTGGCCGCCCCGCGGCACACGTGCTGCATGTAATATTCCTTTTCGGCGTTATATTCCTCCGAACGATCCTTATCTTCCTTTTCGTCGAAATCGGAAGGGTTGCCCCCCTTACAGCGGATAAAGTACCACAGGCGGAACATGTGGGCCAGGTTGCCCGAATGCGGCGTGGCCGAAAGCAGCAGGCAATAGGTCGCTCCCGCGCGCTTTTTGGTCTGCATCATCAGCGAAAGCAGCTTCATCGCCTTGGCGTAGCGCCCCTCTTCGGCGCACAGGTGGTGCGCCTCGTCCACGACGATGACGTCGAACAGATACTGCGACACGGCCTCGGGCCACTGCACGAAGTCCTCCGTCTTTACGATCAGCGGACGCAGCGGACGCAAGAAACCGCCCGCGCGCTCGCACGGCACCCGGTCGAGGTCGAACGAGGCGTCCACGTGGACCAGCGCCCCCGCGCCAAGCCCGAATTTGTTCTCCAGCACGTCTGTCCACGAATCGTACACCTGCGCGGGGACGACCAGCAGCAGCGAATGCAGCCGGTCGCGCACGGCCAACTCGCTTAACACCACGCCCGCCTCGTACGTCTTTCCGCTGCCCACCACGTCGGCCAGCAGCCCGAATCCGCGCAGCTCGCGCAAAAAAGCGAGCGCGGCGGCGCGCTGATGCGCGAGGATGACGCCCTGTCCGAAGTGCAGGCTGTGCACCTCCCGGATGCCATAGGGCGAATCCCCTTCGCGCCGGTATTTATCGGCGTCGATCTTCAGCATCGCAAAGTCGTCGTAGCGGTCCAGCTCCTCTGCCATTTTGTTCATGCGGGCGATGAGCCCGTCGTAGGCACGCTTATGGATGGCCTGGCGGGAACGCTCGGCTTCGGCCCGGAAGGCGTTCTCCGTAAATTGTATGTGAAGTTCCCGATCGTCCATGATCTCCCTCTCAATCTTCGTTTGCCACCACCAGGTCGGCGTCCAGTCCCTCGAAGCGGAATTCGATGTCGGCGGCGCTTACCGTACGGCGGCCGCCGTTCCAGCCGTCCGCCCCCGCCGCCGGCAGCACGTCTACCGACCGGTCCTTGTTGCGGGCGACGGCGTTGCCGATATAGGGCGCGGCGCGCCCCTCCTCGGTGACCGTCATGCCCTCTTCAAAATAGATGCGTACCGAGCCGTCCTTCTCCGCGCCGGCGCAGCGCGTGCGCGGGGCGGTGAGGCGCACGCGGCGGCCGGAATAATAAAACAGGATGCGCGCGCCGCCCCCGCCGGCCACCACCTTTAAATCGACATAGGCCTGCGCGCGGCGGCGCATTTCGGAATCGTCGTCTCCCAGCACGAGCCCCGTCGTGCCGTCGCTGAGTTCGGCATACTGCCGTCCGAGCTTTTCGCCGTACTTTTTGTTGCGGATGTCCTCGTTGGTGACGATGGTGGAATAGATCTGCTCGTTGGAGACGCACTCGGTCTCGCCGTTCGGCCTCGCCGTCACATACATGCCCGTGCTGAAACGATACCGCCCGTCGCCCGTCGCCCGGCCGTCCGTAATGAACGTACCGCGGTCGGCAAAGATGCTTAATACCTTTTCTTTGGGGCGGAACAGCCCCCCGGGCTCGCGCAGGGCAGCGCTCCCCCACGTGGCGTATGAAAGGGAAATGACCGTTTTTACGTCGAAATCCATGCAGGCGACGATGGCGCCGCCCACTGCGGGAGCGTAGACCGAGTCTTCGTACGAAAGAATGGAAAACCCGTCGTTTTGCGTGCGGTCGTCGTCGAACGTGTAAAACCGCACGCCGGGAAAGCGTTTGGCCGTCCGCTCTTTTAAAAAGGGCAGCAGCCCGTATGTCTCTACCGGCCCTCCCGACAGAAACACCTTTTTTACGTCGTCGTTGACGGGGCGGCCAAGCTCCTCCAAGATGTACGCCGCAATGCGCCGCGCCACGCCCGTATTGTTCGCCGTTCCCACGCAGGCGGCAAATTCTTCGCGCGTGAGCTTGCGTTGGATGTACAGGTCGCGGCTGACCCCCACGGGCACGCCCTGCGCAAAGGCGCCGCTGCCGCCGAACGGCATGCTTAAAATGACCTTTGCCTTTTTGATGTCCTTCATAAACAGGTACTGCTTGGAGTGCAGGCCCCGCTCGAAGATATGCCCCTCCTGCCCGTACGAGGGGGAACCCACCGTTTCGCGCGCGGCGATCTCGTCCTCGATGTAGCGCGCCACGGCGTCGTCGATATCGTCGCCGCCGATCTCTTTCGGCGCGCTGTGGCCGTCGGCGCCGTCCACGCTGAGATGCCCGCCCCCCAGCAGCGTCGCCTTGGCCACGGAAATATCCTCTTCGCCCAGATCGAACACCAGCACGCTCTCGCCCGCCTGCAGCACGCCGCGGTGATAGGCGTACATGCTGAGCGCCTTGGTAGAGCTGATCACCTTTACGGGCTCATTCCCGAAGGCGGCCCGCACCAGACGGATAAATTCCGTCACGTACGCCTTGCCCGCCTTGGAGGGATACACCGCCGCAATGCGTACCTGCGGCGAAAATTCCGCCTGCTCCGTGCGGGCAAGCGCCGCAATGCGCCCGATCGCAACGCGCATGGCATATGTAAAGAATGCGCCGCACACCTGCTGCGGCGTGTGGCCGGGAGCGCGGAACGTCCGTTCCGCCTGCTCCGCCTTGCGAAAATCCCTCTCCGCCCGAACGCGTTCGGGAAAATAAAACTTGGGAAATACGTCCCGTCGAAAATAATACTCCGCGTTGGCGGCCGCCGCCTTGGCATTCGTCCCGCGCAAAAGCAGCGAAAGCAGCGACTTTATTTTTACGACGTTGATGAACGAGCGCTCCTCTTTTTGCTCCACGTCTTCACCGAACAGCCAGCGGGCCTCCGCCTCGTCGTAGTAGGCCACGGCGGGCAGCGCCGCCTGCATGACCGTGCTCCCGCGCATGAGCTTACCGTAGCGCAGACGGCCTTCCTTTTGAAAGGCATAGGCAATCTTCAGCGTATCGCTGCCCAAATCGAGCCCAATATTGAGTTCAATCATCGGATCCCGCCCTCCCGCGCCGCATCGTTGTTACGCTCTGTTTCCGATTGTATCACATATCGACAAAAAATGCAACAAATTGTAAAAAACCCGCGCAAAATGTTGACGCGCGCAAGCGATGCGCGCGCAAGCGCGTCGATGCCCCCGGACGACAGAAAAAGCGCGCCCGAAGGCGCGCCAAACGGGCGTTTTTCGCCGTGACGACGGAAGCGTTGTCCGACGCGCCGGGAGAACAGCCGCCCCCGTCCGCCTTGCACCGGTCGGAACGGGCTACTTCCGGAAGAACCGCCGCACGATCTCCGCGATCTTACTGCGGTACACGACGGGCACATCCCCGCCCGTAAAGCACAGCGGCGGATACACGACGCACCACCAATTGTCCCCCGCGCCGCTGCCCAGCTCCACGATAAGCGCGTCGTACACGCCCGCCGGCAGAGTCACCCCGTCGTATACGCGCGTCGGAAACTGCTCCTCCGCAAGGCGCACCCGCGCACCGTACGCAAATCCGTGCTCGCGCAGCACGCGTTCGGCCGTCTCCCGCACGCCGTCCAGCGCGCCGCCGACGGCCCGCAGCGACTGTTCTTTCTCTTCACACGCCGCCACAAGGGGGGTAAGATATTCCGTCACCGCGTCGCGCACCGCATACTTTACCGCCTGATCGGCGGCGTCGTCGGAATCCGCGCGGATATGTATGCGCAGATATTCCGCCGCACACGCCGACGACGCGGCGGGCGCCCGTTCGCCGAATCCCGCCGCGATCCCGAAGATCGCCGCCGCCAACAACACGATCGCGATTGCCTTTTTCATACAACACCTCCGCATGGGGATGCGAAGAGTATTGCCGCGCCGCCGGATTTTATACCGGATGCTATACCGCATGTTATGCCGCAGCCCGCGCCGCATGTCTTGCATGCCCGCGGGGACGCGCGACACGGGCGGCGCAGGCCGCAAACGCATGGGACATGCCTTTGCGGCTTTCGGACGGGCATGTCTTAAGTAAGCATGCAGCGAGACGCCATGCGGACACGGTACCGCCCTCCGCCAAAAAACGGCGCGTCGGCGGACCCCGTGTCCGACGACGCGCCGACGAAGCGAACGATGCGGGCATGGGTATGCCGTTTTTGTACATACGGCCGCCATGGTACGGCGGCAACGGATCACCGCGCCCCGTTCAAACGAAACGCGCCCGCGATGACCCCGCCGCCCAGGCACTGCGTACGATCGTACAGCACGGCATACTGTCCCTCGGTGACGGCGCGCTGCGGCTCGTCGAACAGAATGCGCAGTCCCGTCTCTCCCACGCGCTCTACGCGCACGCCCTGCTCCGACTGGCGGTAGCGGAACTTCGCGCGGCAGGTAAACGTCTGCGCGGCGGGCGGAGCGGGGATAAAATTCATCCCCTCCACCGTACATCCGTCCGAATAAAGCGGCGCCTCGTCGCCGTGCGAAACATACAGCACGTTGTTCTGCAGATCTTTTTTGACCACGAACCAGCGGCCGTCCTCGCCGCGGCGGCCGCCCAGTTCCAGCCCGCGCCGCTGCCCGATCGTATAGTACATCAGCCCCATGTGCTCGCCCACCGTTTCTCCCTCGAGCGTGACGATGCGCCCGGGCTGCGCCGGAAGATATCCCTGCAAAAATTTGCGAAAATTGCGCTCGCCGATAAAACAGATACCTGTGGAATCCTTTTTGCGGGCGGTGGCAAGACCGTGGCGCTCGGCCAGCGCGCGCACCTGCGCCTTGGTGAGATCGGCCAGCGGGAACAGCACGTCGGAGAGCTGTTCCTGCGACAGCTGATTCAAAAAATACGTCTGATCTTTGGCCGCGTCGCGCGCCTTTAACAGGCGATGGACGCCCCCTTCGTGCGAAATGCCGCAGTAATGTCCCGTGGCGATGCAGTCGGCGCCCAGCTGTTTGGCATAGGCGCGGAAGGGGCCGAACTTGATCTCGCGGTTGCACAGCACATCGGGGTTGGGCGTTCTGCCGGCGCGGTACTCCGCCAAAAAATGCGTAAAAACGCGCTCCGTGTACTCCTTGGAAAAATCGACCGTATAGTACGGGATCTCCAGCAGCCCGCATACGCGGCGGACGTCCTCAAAGTCCTCCTCTGCCGTACAGACGCCGTTTTCGTCCGTCTCCTCCCAATTTTTCATGAACAGACCGATCACACGGTATCCCTGCTGCTTTAACAACAGCGCGGCGACCGAACTGTCTACGCCGCCGCTGACGCCCACAACGACCGTACGCCTCCCGTTTGCATGCATCGCCGCCGCACCTCCCGAACAAAAATTTTTTAAAATTATACCATATTCGGGCAAAAATATAAAGCATTTTAAAAAGAAATGTGCTATAATGCTTGTTGCGGATCGGACAAGACGCGCCGCCGGAAGACGGCGGGCCACGCCCGTCCCGCACGCCCGGCCGCGGCCGGACGGCTTGATCGATGCACTCGTGGCGCAATTGGATAGCGTGTCAGCCTCCGACGCTGAAGGTTGTGGGTTCGATCCCCGCCGGGTGCACCAAACACCAAACGGAACGGCTCCTCCATGGGGGAGCCGTTCCGTTTGGTTATTACAGCCGTTCGCCCCGCACGGGGCACAAGTTCCAACGCGATCAATATATCGTTAAAGGGCTTCTGCATTCAGCAGCATCCGGCCAGCTTTTCAAAAAAGATTTCCGCTCTGTCCCGGATCCCGGCCATGTATGTTTCGATAAATTCGTAATCCGGCACATCATTTGCCTTGATCGGTAATTTTATCGTAAAGTCTGTTTTGATATGAGCGTTGAGCTCTTTTACAAAAGCACGATAATTATTTTGACTTTCGCGAAAGATGGCCGTGGCAATAAATTGTTTGCATAAAAATGACATCTCTGCTTTTGGTATTAAAACCACTACGTTTTGACTGGTGTAAAACGGCTCTTCCTGCACAAAACAAGATCCTAAAAAACCACCCAGGGCAAGCGTTAAGCATCCGGCAGGATAAGGTTTTAATCCCTCTATGCGTTTAACCTTTTGCGTTATACCGTTATGAAAATTGGATGCTCAAAGGAAACCCGTCGGACAAAGCCTATCAAAAACTGCTCATAGATAATCTTGTTTACAAGGTATTCGTTTATGACAAAGAAATAGTTACTTATCTGATTTTCGGCAACGATAAGGAAATAAAAGAAATAAGCCTTGCCGATAACGACAAGGCTATTACCGATAAAGGGGTTCAACCTTTATCGCCTTTGGTGCGAGTAATCGGACTTGAACCGATACGGTGTCGCCACCGAGGGATTTTAAGTCCCTTGCGTCTGCCTGTTTCGCCATACTCGCACAAATACCGTTCCTCTTTACGACGAACGGTAAAATTATAACAAATCGTTTGCGGTATGTCAAGCGCCTTTTATTGCCGCGCCGCAAAAAACTTTACGACAGAACAGCCGTACAAACAGCGGCCGTAACGCCGGAAAAACGGCGACCGCGGCGCCGGCGACCCTTCTGCGCGACAGCGGAACGGCCATGCAAACGTCGACCGAAAGAGGCGGCCCCGTATTTATGCGGGGCCGCCTGTTTTTTACGGGATGATCGCGTTATGTTTTTAACAGAGACTGCAGTACGTTGTCCGGCGCCTGTTCGTAACGAGCGAAGGTTTCGGTGAATTTTCCGCGTCCCTGCGTCATGGAACGCAGCGCCGTCGCATATGTCAGCAGTTCCGCCTGCGGCGCTTCCGCGGTGATCACCTGCATATCGTCCATCGCGTCCATGCCGATGATGCGCCCGCGGCGCTTGTTCAGGTCCCCCATGACGTCGCCGACATATTGTTCCGGCACGGCGATCTTTAGGTGAGAAAGGGGCTCCAGCAGCACGGGGGAGGCATTTTTCATGCCCTCTTTAAAGGCGATCTCTGCCGCCGCTTTAAAGGCCGCTTCGGAGGAATCCACTTCGTGATAGCTGCCGTCGTACAAAACGGCCTTCATGCGGATGACGGGATACCCCGCCAGCACGCCGTGGGGCAGGCACTCCAACAGGCCCTTTTCGACGGCGGGGATATACTGTTTGGGCACGGTGCCGCCCACCACCTCTTCGTCGAATTCAAAGTCCTTTTCGCACGGTTCAAAGCGGATCTTGCAGTGGCCGTACTGCCCGTGGCCGCCCGTCTGTTTTTTGTATTTTCCTTCGGCATTGGCGACGCTGCGGATCGTCTCTTTATACGCCACGGCGGGCGTACGGAAGTCGGCGTCGGCGCCGAACTTTGCCTTGAGTTTTTTGCGGATGATATCTAAGTGCACTTCGCCCTGGCCGCCGATCAGCGTTTCGCCCGTATCGGGGTTCTTTTCGATCGTAAAACTCTTATCCTCCTCCATCAGGCGGTTCAGCCCGGAGAACACCTTGTCCTCCGTGCCGCGCACGGCGGCGTATACCGCCATGTATAAAACGGGTTTATGGAAGGGAATGGGATCGAAGCGGACGGGCGCGCCGTCGTCGCAGAGCGT
The DNA here is from genome assembly GCA_944354035.1 of uncultured Clostridia bacterium. Taxonomy (GTDB): domain Bacteria; phylum Bacillota; class Clostridia; order Christensenellales; family Borkfalkiaceae; genus Gallimonas. Next base: position 13,170 of record CALVPS010000024.1, read on the forward strand.
ATCGCCCGTGCCGGTGTTGGATAGTTTGCTGACCGCGCCGATATCGCCCGCACCGAGCATATCGGTCGTCTCCAGCTTTTTGCCGCGCACCAAATAGACGGCGCTGATACGCTCCTGCGTGTTGGTATTGGGGTTCAGAACGGTCATGCCGGGCTTTAAACAGCCGCGCGCCACGCGCAGGTAGTTCATTTTTCCCACAAACGGATCTACGGCCGTCTTAAACACCTGCGCAGCAAAGGGACCGTCCGGATCGCAGGGGATGCCGATCACGGCGTCCTTTGCAAGATCGGTAGCGGGCTGCTCGGCGCGCTCCGCCGCCTCCGGAAGGTATTTTACGATCTCGTTCATCAGATTGATCACACCCTTGTTCTGCAGGGCGCTGCCCGCCATGACGGGGATGACGTTGATGTTAAAAATGCCCTTGCGGATGCCGTGGATCATGTCCTCGCGCGATAAAAATCCCTGCTCGAAGTATTTTTCCAGCAGCACGTCGTCGTTTTCCGCCGCCGTCTCCATCAACGAGAGCTGCATGGCCTCGTAATCGCGCCGATATTCTTCGGGAACGGAAATTTCCTCCGGCCCGGTGTTGGTAAAGTGATAGGCCTTCCCCGTAAGGGCGTTGGCGTTGCCCGTCATCTTTTTCCCGTCCATGATGGGGATCTGGATGGGCGCGATCTTCGTCTTGTACTTTTCTTTAAAGGCCGCAACGGTGGCGCTGTAGTCCGCGTTCTCCTTATCCATGCCGTTGATAAAGATGATCAGCGGCTTTTTTGCCTTTAAGCACAGCGAGATCGCCTTTTCGGCCCCCACCGACACGGCGCCGTTTGCGCCCGTGACGACCACCGCCGCACCGCAGGCGCGCAGCGCCTCGCTGAATTCGCCCTCGAAATCGTAAAATCCGGGCACGTCCAGCAAATTGATCTTTACGCCCTTCCATTCGACGTACGCCATGGCGAGCGAAACGGACATTTTACGGGCGATCTCCTGTTCGTCGAAGTCGGAAACGGTGGTGCCGTTTTCAATTTTCCCCATACGCTCGATGGCGCCGCCGTTGAACAGCATCGCCTCGAACAAGGTGGTCTTGCCCTCGCCGCTGTGTCCGACGATGGCAATGTTGCGGATATCTTTTGCCGATATGCCCATACGAGTATTCCCCTTATCTGCATAGATTGCGGCGCAAACAAAGTGTTCGTTTTTCACAGCCGCTGTTTCTATTATACAGGAATCTGCAAAAAAATCAATACCCATCGGCAAAAAAGTGGGCGTACGGACAAAGTTTTCCGCAAAGACCGGGAAAGACATCCCGTCGGCGGCGCCGCACAAAGGCAGCACGCCCGCCCGTTTATGCAGGCGGCCCGTCGGCGGCGCCGCGCAAGCGGATAAAACAAGCCGCCCGCGTCCGTACGATCGGACGCGGGCGGCCGCGTATTGCATTACGATACAGTCTTATCGTCCGGCGGAAGCTCCGCGACGGAGGCCTCCTCTTCGGCCGTTTCGGCGTCCTCGGCAAGCTCCTCGGGCGAGAGGTCGGCCGCCGTCTCTTCGGGAGCCTCCACCTCGGCCTCGTCGTCCTTTTCGGTGATGGCCACCGTGGCCACCACGCCGTCGCGCACGTTCATCAGCCTTACGCCGCGCGTGTTGCGGCCGATGTGCGAAATGCTATCGGCATGCATGCGGATGACGATCCCCGCGGAGGTGACCAACATAACGTCGTCCTCGTCGGTCACCAGCTTCATGTTGACCAACGCGCCCGTCTTTTGGTTGAATACGCCCGCCTTGATCCCCTTTCCCGCGCGCGACTGCATGCGGTAATCGGCAGGATCGGTACGCTTGCCGTACCCGTTTTCGGATACGGTAAGAATATCGCAGCCCTCGCGCAGCACCAGCATATCCACCACGGCGTCGTCTTCGGAGAGGTTGATCGCCCGCACGCCCATCGTATCGCGGCCCATCGGGCGCACGTCCGTTTCGGCAAAACGGATACACTTGCCCGAGCGCGAAGCTACGATCACCTCGTCGCTGCCGGTGGCAAACTGCACGGAGATCAGCTCGTCGCCCTCCGATATGCGGATGGCGATCTTCCCGCTGCGCAGGATATGGTCGAATTCTCCGGTGGCGGTCTTTTTGATCAGTCCGCGCTTGGTGGCCATGACCAAATACCCGGTGCCGTCCGCCCGGACGGGCAGAATGGCGGCGATCTTTTCACCGGCGTTGAGCTGCACGATGTTGACGATCGCCCTGCCACGCGCCGCGCGCGCCGCCTCGGGGATCTGATACCCCTTGACCGAATACACCTTTCCGAAGTTGGAAAAGAGCAAAATATTGTTGTGGGTAGAGCAGACGAACATTTGCTCTACGAAGTCGTCCTCTTTGGGACGGTGTGCCGTAATGCCCACGCCGCCGCGGTTTTGCGCGCGGTACTCCGCCACGGGGATGCGCTTTACATACCCCGAATGCGTCATGGAGATGACCACGTCTTCCTCGTCGATCAGATCCTCGTCCTCGATCTCGCCGTAATCGACGGAGATCTCCGTTCTGCGCTCGGAGGGATACTTCGCTTTGATGGCGAGCAGGTCGGCCTTGATGATCTCCAGAACGCGCCACTCGTTGGCCAGAATATCCTTTAAATCGGCAATGGTGGCGCGCAGCGCCTCCAGTTCCTCTTTGAGCTTTTCCACCTCCAGCGAGGTAAGCCGCTGCAGACGCATCTCCAAAATGGCGTTCGCCTGTTTATCGGAGAGCTCGAACGCCGTCGTCAGCTTGACGGCCGCGTCGTTCTTATCGGACGACTCCTTGATGATGCGGATCACCTCGTCGATGTTGGCAAGCGCCAGCACCAGGCCCTCTACAATATGCGCGCGCTCTTCGGTGCGGGCAAGATCGAAGCGGGTGCGGCGCACGATCACCTCTTTTTGATGCGCCAGATAGTGCACCAGGATCTCGCGCAGATTCAGCACCTTGGGCTCGGTGCCGTTTTCGACGAGAGCCAGCAAAATAATACCGTCCGAGACCTGCAGGTTGGTGTGCTTATACAGCGAATTTAATACGACCTGCGGATTGGCGTCCTTTTTGCACTCGATGACGATGCGCATGCCTTCGCGCCCCGATTCCTCGCGGATATCGGAAATACCCTCCAGGCGCTTATCGCGCACCATGTTGGCGATGGTCTCGATCAGCTGCGCCTTGTTCACCTGATAGGGGATCTCGGTCACCACGATGCGGCTGCGGATGTTTGCGCCCGTGCCGTGCTCCTCGATCTCGCACTTTGAGCGGATAACGATGTTCCCCTGCCCCGTGCGGTACGCCTTGCGGATCCCGCTGCGCCCCATAATGATCCCGCCCGTAGGAAAATCGGGCGCGGGGATGTGCTCCATCAGCTCGTCCACGGTGATTTCGGGGTTGTCGATCAGGGCGACAGTGCCGTCGATCACCTCGGCCAGGTTGTGGGGCGGGATGTTGGTCGCCATGCCCACGGCAATGCCGTCCGAACCGTTGACGAGCAGGTTGGGAAAGCGCGCCGTCAAAACGGCGGGCTCCATTTCGTTGCCGTCGAAATTGGGGAAAAAGTCCACCGTCTCCTTATCGAGATCGCGCAGCATTTCGGCCGCAAGTTTGGAGAGGCGCGCCTCGGTATACCGCATGGCCGCGGGCGGGTCGCCGTCTACCGAGCCGAAGTTGCCGTGCCCGTCCACGAGCGGAAAGTTGATGGAAAAGTCCTGCGCCAGGCGCACCAGCGCGTCGTACACCGACGAATCGCCGTGCGGATGGAATTTACCCAAAACGTCGCCGACGATGCGGGCGCACTTGCGGTATGCCTTGTCGTTGTACAGTCCCATTTCGTGCATGGAATACAAGATGCGCCGATGCACGGGCTTTAAGCCGTCGCGCACGTCGGGAATGGCGCGCGACTTGTTGACCGCCATCGCATACGCGATAAACGAACGCTTCAACTCGTCGTCCACCTCGGTATCGATGATCTTGGTCATCTCCAACGTCTTTTTAAATTCTTCGGTGAGCTCGGGGCTCGTCTCTTTTTTTGCCACTTTTTTGCCTCTTTTTATTGTTTTCCCCGGGCCCGCGCAGCGGGCCTTCCGGCGCTTATACGTCCAGATCTTTTACCAGCGTCGCGTTCTCTTCGATAAACTGCCTGCGCAGCGCGGGACTTTCGCCCATTAAAATGGTGAACATTTTATCCGCCTCCATGGCGTCGCGCATGGTCACGCGGACCAGCGTGCGGGTGGCGGGGTTCATCGTCGTATCCCACAGCTGCTCGGTGCTCATTTCGCCCAGACCCTTGTAGCGCTGGTACTCCACCTTGTTGTTGTTCGCCGCGTCGTAGGCCGTCTTTTCTTCCTCGGAATACAAATACACGTCCTCTTTGCCCTTTACGCTGGCCTTGTACAGCGGCGGCATGGCCGAATACACATGGCCGTGCTCGATCAGCGGACGCATGTAGCGGAACAGGAAGGTGAGCAGCAGAATGCGGATGTGTGCGCCGTCCACGTCGGCATCCGTCATGGAGATGATGCGGTCGTAGCGCAGTTTGCTCTCGTCGAAGTCGTCTAGAATGCCGCAGCCGAAGGCCGTGATCATGGCCTTGATCTCCGCGTTTTCCAGCACACGGTTCAGGCGCACCTTTTCGACGTTTAAAATTTTGCCGCGCAGCGGCAAAATCGCCTGAAAGCGCCTGTCGCGCCCCTGCTTGGCAGTACCGCCCGCCGAATCGCCCTCTACAATGTAAATTTCGCACAGCTCCGGACGCTTATCGGAGCAGTCGGCAAGTTTTCCGGGCAGGGTGGTAGATTCCAGCACCCCCTTGCGGCGGGTCAGTTCGCGCGCGGAGCGCGCCGCGTCGCGCGCCTTTTGCGCCGTGATGCAGCGCAGCACCAATTCGCGCGCTTCGGCAGGGTGCTCTTCGATGTAGGTACCGAATTTTTCGGCCACGCACTTCGAAACGAAGGGCCGCACAAACGAGTTGTTCAGCTTATCTTTGGTCTGCGATTCGAACTGCGCGTTTTCCAGCTTTACCGATACGACGGCGGTAATGCCCTCGCGCACGTCCTCGCCCGTAAGGCGGTCGCTCTCTTTTAAAATGTTCAGCTTTTTGCCCGCGTCGTTGATCACCTTGGTAAGCGCCTGTTTTAGCCCCTCTACGTGCGTGCCGCCGTCGATGGTGTTTACGTTGTTGGCGTACGAATAGATGACCTCGTTATAGCCGTCGTTGTATTGCAGGGCGATCTCGCACACGGTGGTGCCGTCCTGCGCCTCGAAATAGAGGGGCTCGGCAAACAGGGTATCGTTGCCCTTGTTCAGCTCCTCCACCAGCTCGCGGATGCCGCCCTCGTAACAAAAACTGTCGGTGCGCTCTTTCCCGGGGCGCTTATCGGTCAGCGTAATGGTCAGCCCCTTATTTAAAAAGGCCAGCTCTTTTAAGCGCACACGCAGAATATCGTACTTGAATACGGTGGTTTCAAAAATTTCGGCGTCGGGGAAAAAGGTGACCCGGGTGCCCGTCTTTTGCGTATCGCCCACAATAGCCAGAGGGCGCTGCGGCACGCCGCGGTTGTACACCTGTTTGTAGACGTGCCCGTTTTGCGAAATTTCCGCCTCGAGCCACTCCGAAAGAGCGTTTACCGCCTTTACGCCCACGCCGTGCAGACCGGACGAGACCTTATAACCCGAATCGCCGCCGAACTTGCCGCCGGCGTTGACTTTGGTGAACACGACCTCTACGGTAGAGACTCCCTCTTTGGGATGGATCTCGGTGGGGATGCCGCGGCCGTTATCTTCTACCGTGCACGAACCGTCGGGATTGACGGTGACCTCTACGCGGTCACAATAGCCGGCCAGCGCCTCGTCGATGGAGTTATCTACCACCTCGCTCACCAGGTGATGCAGACCGCGCTCGTCCGTAGAACTGATGTACATGCCGGGGCGCTTGCGAATGTGCTCTAACCCGTCCAGCACCTGGATCTGTTCGGCGCCGTATACCCCTTCCACTTTTTCTGACATGCTTTACTCCTTGCCGCAAATATTGCCGATACGCGCGCGCACGCGCGTGCGCGTAAAAGAAACGGGCAAACCGCCCGTAACTTGCCTTAATTATACCATATCCGCGCAAAAAAGTACAGCAAATGGACGGCGCATACAAAAGTTTTTTGCGGAAAACGAAAAAAGGCGCCAAATTTGCCCTGTACGCCGCAGCGGCATGCGTTTCGTATGGGAGAACGCGGCCCGCCCCGTACGCCCGTACGCGGCGATACGGGGCGGTGGATAAGCCTTCCAAACTTGCCCGCCCCCCTTGATACTTGTTTTAAGGGAGCGGCGGGCGCCTATGCCGTGCGGCGTTAAGGGGGGGCAGAACGAACAAAAGACCTGCCCTTACGGGCAGGCCCTTTTTTAGCCGTTGAAACGCTTACGACCGTTCGATCGAAGTAATTTGCAGATAGATATGTTCGCCGCCAAGACCGATATTATACGAATCGCTTGCAAACGAAGCGCCTGCGGGCGTTATCGTAAAGATGGTCGTTCTTGTCATATCGGAATCGTCGGAGAACACTGCCGTAATTACAATTTGGCTTTCATTCGTCCAATCGTACGTAAGCGTAAAGGTCACACCGTTCTTTATGGCCGTAAGGAAAGCGGTATCCGCCGTCTGCATTTCATACTTCAAATCGTAATTGATGTCAGCGTTTTCGATCCCTTCCTGAACGGCAACATTCCACCCCTCGGCCACGGCTACCGCGGTGTTGCCGTTAAATCCGTCTAAACGGAATACGCTGTCGTTGCTTGCGGTGCTGAACAGATATGCGATGGGAACTTCGTAGCCATAGGTACCGGCAGATCTTACCGTGCCCGACAGCACGACCTTACCGCCCTTTTGTACGGGGTTTCCGATCCATACAGGGGTAAGGTTGGTGAATCCGAGCGTACAATCTTCACTTCCGATAACGGGATCGGTCTGGTTTTCGGAATACACGGGATCTGCGGCGTGCGATATCGTGATACGGTCGATGACCGTATACGAAGCCTCGCCGCCAAGGCCGATGTTGTACGTCTGCACGCCGAACGCAGTCTCGGCGGGAGTGATCGTATACGTCATGGTCTGCGCCACATTGTTGTTAATCCCGACCGCATGGAAGGTGACCAAAATTCTGCCCGCCTTGGACCAATCGTACGTCAGCGTAATGTTGCAGTTTATAATGCTCGCAAGGAAAGTCTCCCAGGTCGGTCCCACGGTTTTGGTGATCGTCCAGCCCTCCTTGGCCGCATACTGAGCGCCCGTTCCATCGTTGACATTATCGCTGACCCACCAATCAAAGCGGAATTCACCGACGACCTGTTGGCTCCACAAATACATGAGGACCGTGTGATAATTCTGCGCAGCCCTGGATGTCATCGTGCCAGACATGGTGACGATTTCGCCCACGTTGATGGTGCCCTTCCAAAGGGGATCGTTTGCCGTAAACGCAAGATTGTTATCGGGCGTGCCGATCGTAAGCGGGTGTTCTGCGCTGTACGCCGGAAGGCTTGCGGCGATCGTCACCGTTGCGCCGTCGGCAATCGTAACCGCGGCAGCAGGCTGAAGAATGTCGCCATCTTCGTTTACCGTAACCAGCCAACCTGCGAAATACTTACCCGTAGGCGCGACAGGCGCTGCGGGAAGGGTAAGGGTAAAGCTCTTTGTTTCGTCGTTCCAAACAAAGCTTTCTGCCGTGAGCGACGCGCCCTCAACGGTCACCGTCGCGGAGATCGCCGCATCGCAATGCGTGCAGCCGCGCCGTACCGTTCCCGTCTCGGCGTCGTACGTTACGGCGTCGCCGTAATCGTGCCCGGCGGCGGAGATCGCAAGGTCTTCTTTCGTCACTTCGGTATACACGCCGTCGGCTTCCGTAAAGAGCTTTCCGCAGACAGAGCACGCGTAATGCGCCTTAACGCCGTTTTCGGTGCAGGTGGCGGGCACTTCCGCGATCAGCGCGCCGTAGCTGTGCGCAAAGGAGACCGCCTGCGAATTTACGCCCACCGTGATCGCATTGCAGTAACCCTGACCGACGATTTTGGTCGCAGAACCCTCGGCGCCGTCGTTATAGGCGTAGATCGTAAACAGGTTATCGCTGTCGACCGTAGCCCCCTCGGCAATGGTAAGCGCGGTATCGGCAATGGTGAGCGTTGCGGGCGCGTTGTAGCTGCCCGTATCGGTATCGCCTACCACAATAACGGCCTGCACCACCTCGTTGCCCGGACCCCAGGCGGTATCGATGCGGGGGTTGGTGTTGCCGTCTGCGTACGTTCCCAATAGGGTAACGGCACTGTCCGAAATATCCACTTCGCCCGCGCGGACGATCATGCCCTGACGGGGGGCGGTGACGGAGACATATTTAAACGTGAACTTGCTGCCGTCCACATTGATGAGAACGGCCGCCGCGTCGCCCTCGTTTCCGCCGTCGGTAAGGGCGCCCTTTGCCGTAATGGCAACGGGGTCTTCTGCCGTACCCGTAACGGTCGCCGTTGCAGGCGCATAAATATCCACGCCGTCCTTTTTGGTGGCGTTGGTGCCCAGCGCGTACGCGCCCTCGGCCGTGACGGAGCCGCCGTTCATCACCAATTCGCCGTTACCGCCGATAAACAGCGCCGTGGCAAACGAGGTGAGATCTACATCGTTAAGCGTCAGCTTGCAGACGGCGTTTTCGTCGATCGCCTGCTGCAGGTTTTCGTCGTTGACGTTCAGGCCGACAAAGATCGTTGTGCTGGCGGAATTAACGCTTGCGGAATACGTCCCCGTAAAGTTCAGCGAACCGTTCGATACGGTGACGTCGCCGTTTTTGTAGATATAAATGGGCGCAATGCCGTCTGCGGGGGAAGCAATGGTAAGCGTGTGGCCCCCCAGGTCGAGAGAAAAGGTTCTTTCCTCGATGATCAGCCCGTAATCCAGCGTAATATCCGCGGCAAGCGTAAGCGACTGCGCACCGTCGTCGTACGCCGCAGCCAGCTCGGTCGCCGTTTTTATGCTGTCGTGATCTGCCCACGCTTGGGTGAGAGCGATCGCAGACGTCCCCATCGTAACGGTGTTTTGCGTTTTGGAGTAGAGTATCGCGTCCCCTCTCGCCCAGCCGATAAAGGTACGGCCGGGCTCCGCGTCGGGCACGGGAAGCTGATACGTCTCGCCCTCGGCAAGCGTTGCGACTACCTCGCCGTCCACCGTAAGCGCGAACACCTGCGTCCACTTTGCGGTATAGGTGACGTTTTCCGAAATAACGGTTTCGCCAAAGACAAGCTTATCTTCGCCGTTGTACCAACCCTCGAAGCGGTAGCCTTCGCGCACGGGAGCGGCGACCGCGTCTTCGGCAACGGTTTTGCCGATCTCGACGTTGACGGTCTTATCTGCCGTTGCATCGTCGTCGTTATAGTCGAACGTGACGACGGCGACATTCTGCGACCACTGCGCATACAGCGTAACGCCCTCTTTAAAGGCCGCGGTGATCTGCGTGTCGGCGCTGTACATCGCGCCGGTGCCGTCGGCCTGCGAATTCCAGCCGACAAACGCATACCCGTCGGTGCGCGCGGGCTCGGCCACCCAGCCTTGCCCCTCGCCCAGCGTTTTGCCGTACGTTACGGTAACGCTTACGGCTTCGGGCGCTTCGGCATAATTGTAGTTGAGCGTAACGGTGTACGTTTCGGCCGTCCAGTTGGCGGTGAACGTCCTATCGCCCGTGGAGCCCGCAGCAATGGTGACATCCTTTACGGGCTCGCTCACGTCCTCGTACGTCCAGCCGTCGAACGTGTAGCCTTCGCGCGTGGGAGCGGCCAGCACGATCGCTTCGCTTTCTACGGTGTACGTCGCAGGGTTGCCGTCGGCATTTTCGCCGTCCGCAAGCTCGTACACGATATCGTACGTTTCCGCTTCCCATACCGCCCATACGGTAATGTTCTGCGTCTGCCCTTGGGTGGTGGTGATGTCCGCCCCCTCGGCGTTCGTCAGCTTCCAGCCCTTAAAGGTGTAGCCCGTGCGGAAAAGTCCGGTCGCCAGCGTGACGTCGCTCTCTACCGTAAAGGTCGTTTCCGCAGGCGCCGACGCGCCGTTCAGGTTGGCGTAGGTGATGGTATACGGTTCGGCAACATACTTGGCCGTAACGGTGACGTTGCCCTCCACCGTGTAGGTGGTGCCGTCGATCTTGGTATCGCCCGCGTACCAGCCGTCGAACACATACCCTTCGGCTGCGGCGGGAGCGGCGGGCAGCGTGATCGCCGTGCCCTCTTCCACC
>CALVPS010000025.1 GCA_944354035.1 uncultured Clostridia bacterium
AAGCCGCAAATGTCGGCGGCGAAGTGCTCTGCTACGTCTATTAAGGAGGGAATCATGTCGAGAATCGGTAAACTGAGCATCGCAATTCCCGCGGGCGTCAGCGTGGAATTTAAAGACGCCGTGGTCACCGTAAAGGGCGCCAAGGGCACGCTTACGCAAAAGATCGAAGGTGCGATCGACGTAAAAACGGAAAACGGCCACGTGCACGTTGTGGCGCTGGACGAGCTGCCGCAGACGAACGCGCTCCACGGCCTGTACCGGGCGATCGTCGCCAACATGGTAAAGGGCGTATCCGAGGGCTTTTCCAAGGGGCTCGAAGTAAAAGGCGTCGGCTGGAGAGCCGCCATGCAGGGCAACAAGCTTGTTCTGAACGTCGGCTTTTCGCATCCGGTGGAATTCACGCAGCCCGAGGGCATCAAGATCGAGTGCCCTTCGCAGACGGAGATCACCGTGTCGGGCATCGACAAGGTGCTTGTCGGCCAGGTCGCCGCAGACCTGCGCGCCATCCGCGTTCCCGAGCCCTACCACGGGTACGGGATCCGCTACAAGGGCGAGCACGTCGAGCACAAGGAAGGCAAAACTTCCGGTAAGGGCAAGAAGTAAAGGAGCGTGAAAGATGATAACCAAAATCGATAAAAACGCGGTCCGTCGGCGTCGTCACGCCCGTGTCCGCAAGCAGGTTTCCGGAACGGCGGAAACGCCGCGTCTCAATGTTTACAGAAGCCTGAATCACATTTATGTGCAGGTCATCGACGACGTAAAGGGCGTTACCATTGCCTCGGCCTCCACGATGGAGAAGGGTATCCGCGAGCAGCTTTCGGGGAAGACCAAGACCGAGGCAGCCAAGCTTGTCGGCGTCACGGCCGGCGAACGCGCCAAGGAAAAAGGGATCGAGTCGGTCGTGTTCGACCGCGGCGGGTACCTCTATACGGGGCGCGTGAAGGCAGTTGCGGACGGCGCGCGTGAAGCCGGACTTAAATTCTGAGGAGGGAGAGAAACATGGCAAGAGAAAACAGACCTCAGAGAAGACAGGAAGAAAACGACGGGCTCATCAAAAAGCTGATCGAGATCAACCGCGTCAGCAAAACGGTAAAGGGCGGCAAGAATATGCGCTTTGCCGCGCTGGTCGTGGTGGGCGACGGCAACGGCAAGGTGGGCTACGGCCAAGGGAAGTCGAAGGAAGTTCCCGAGGCGATCGAAAAGGCCACCCAGGCCGCCAAAAAGAACATGATCAACGTCCCCATCGTCGAAACGACCATCCCGCACGAGGTGCTCGGAAAGTTCGGCAAGGGCGCGGTGCTCATGCTCCCCGCCGAAGCAGGTACCGGCGTGATCGCGGGCGGCCCCGTCCGTGCGGTCATGGAAGCGGCCGGCATTAAAAACATCCGCACCAAGTCTCACGGTACGCAAAATGCGGGCAACTGCATCAAGGCGACCATCGAAGGGCTCGCCTCGCTGAAGACGGTCGAAGAAGTGGCCGCGCTCCGCGGGAAGACCGTAGAAGAGATCGTCGGTTGAGGAGGAACGGAAAATGGTTAAGGTAACGCTTGTAAAGAGCCCCATCGGCGAGGTAGAAGCCGTAAAGGCGACGGTCGCCGCCCTGGGCCTGAAAAAGATCCGTTCGGAAAAGACCTTTGAAGATACTCCCGCACTGCAGGGGAAACTGAAAAAGGTTGCGCACCTTGTGAAGGTGGAGACCGTATAAGGAGTGCTGCAATGAGAATTGATACGATCGCTCCCGCCGAGGGAGCAAGAACAACGGAAAAGCGCCTTGGCCGCGGCATCGGTTCCGGTCTGGGCAAAACGAGCGGCAAGGGCCACAAGGGTCAGTGGGCGCGTTCGGGCGGCGGCGTACGGCCGGGCTTCGAGGGCGGTCAAATGCCTTTGGCGCGCCGCGTTCCCAAACGCGGATTCAATAACCGTTTCCGCAAGGAATATGTCATCGTAAACATCGGCGCGCTGGCGGACCTGCCCGCAGGCACGGTGGTCGATTACGGCTTTGTGTTGGAAAACGGCCTTGCCAAGTCGGTAAAGAACAACGCCGGGTTAAAGGTGTTGGGAGAAGGGGAACTCAACGCGGCCATTACGGTGCGCGCTGCCAAGTTCTCGAAAACTGCCAAAGAGGGCATTGAAAAAGCGGGCGGCACGGCGGAAGTCGTATGACCCGCGGCATGCCGTTGACGGCGGCAAACTTGTGTAAGGAGCGGATCCATGTTTGAAACATTGAAAAATGCCTTTCGCAACAAGGATATCCGGAAGAAGATTTTTTTAACGCTTCTTCTGCTTCTCTTGTTCCGCGTAGGGTGCTACATTCCCGTCCCCGGGCTCTATCACAGCGCATTCGAGGACGCGATCACCGATAACGGGTTCCTCGCGCTCATGAGCGGCATTACGGGAAACGCTTTGCAGAACGGCACGCTGTTCGCGCTCGGGATCGGACCCTACATCAATGCGTCCATCATCATGCAGCTGCTCACGGTCGGGATCCCCGCGTTGGAGCGCCTTTCCAAACAGGGCGAAGAGGGGCGCAAAAAGATCACCAACATCACGCGCATCGTCACCATTGTGCTGGCCATCATCCAGTCGGTAGGGATCATCGTCGCGTTCGGCAACAGCCAGGACTTGATCAATCTTCCGCTCTTCGGCTATCGTGAAGACGGCAGCGGTATCGTCAGCGAGACGGGCGCCCTGTGGATCGCCGGTATTTTTATGACGATCGTGTACACGGGCGGCTCCTGTTTGGTCATGTGGATCGGCGAGCGCATCACCGAATACGGCGTGGGGAACGGCATTTCGCTGATCATCTTCATCGGCATCCTCTCTACGGCCGGCACCATGATCGTCGATAAGTTTATCGAGGTGTTCAGCGGCGACGTTTCGCAGCTGTGGAACATTGCGCTGTTCATCCTGCTTACCATCGTCATCTTCTTTGCCATCGTATTTGTGGACCTTGCCGAGCGCAGGATCCCCGTACAGTACGCAAAGCAGGTGCGCGGCACCAAAATGTACGGCGGGCAGTCCTCCGTCATCCCCATGAAGATCACGGGGAGCGGCGTTATGCCCCTCATCTTTGCGTTTGCCATCATCTCGTTCCCTTCCATGATCATGAGCCTTGTGCCGCAGTGGGCGGACGAGTTGGAGTGGTGGACGGCGCATTTCCAAAACGGCGCCTACGGTATTTGGTATACGCTGGTGCTGTGCGTGCTGATCTTTGTGTTCGCGTTCTTCTATTCGCAGATCCAGTTCAACCCCGAGGACGTCTCCCGCAGTATCCAGCAGAACGGCGGCTTTATTCAGGGCATTCGTCCCGGTAAGCCCACGGCGGCGTACCTCAGCAAGATCAACAAGCGCATCACGCTGTTCGGCGCCATCTTCCTTACGTTGGTCGCGTTCATCCCTACCATGGCGTTTTCGTGGACGGGCATGGTCAACGCGTTCTCCACAACGGGGATCCTGATCGTCGTATCGGTCGCGTTGGAACTGGATAAACAGCTGCAGTCGCAGATCATGATGAAAAACTACAAAGGGTTCTTAAAATAATTAATAAAGGAGAAAGGGTATGAATCTCATTTTGCTCGGCGCTCCCGGCGCAGGAAAGGGCACGCAGGCGACCAAGATCGCCGAACGCTACGGACTTGTCCATATTTCCACGGGCGACATTTTCCGCGCCAACATCAAAAACGGCACCGAGATCGGGCTTCTCGCCAAGTCGTACATCGATAAGGGTGAGCTGGTCCCCGACGAGGTGACCTGCGCGATCGTAAAAGACCGTCTCACCTGGGACGACGTTGCCAAGGCAAACGGTTACCTGTTGGATGGGTTCCCCCGTAACCTTTTTCAGGCCGAAGAACTCGATAAATTTGCCGAGATCGACGGCGTGGTGAACATCAATATCGATTTCAAGCTGCTGATGGACCGCCTGTGCGGCCGCCGCGTCTGCAAGGAATGCGGCGAGAGCTATCACGTAAGCACGCTGAACGGCGCCACCACCTGTGCGCGCTGCGGCGGCGAACTTTACCAGCGTAAGGACGACAATCCCGAAACGGTGGGCAGCCGCTTGAAGGTGTACGAAGAGCAGACGGCGCCGCTCATCGATTACTATACGAAAAAGGGCGTCATCCTCAATGTCACAGGCACGGAGGCTCCGGCCGAGGTGCTGTTCGAGCAGGTGAAAGCGCTGTTGGACGAGCTCGTCAAAAAGGCATGATCTCCGCAAAGACAGAGGAAGAGATCGCGTTGCTGCGTGAATCGTGCCGCATCGTAAAGGAGTGCCTTGCCTTTGTGGGCGAGCGCATCTGCGCCGGAATGACCACAAAGGAAGTGGACGCGCTGGTGTACGATTTTATCCGCGCCAGCGGAGCCGAGCCCAGTTGCCTGGGTTATTGCGGATATCCCGCGTCCGCCTGCGTTTCGGTCAACGAAACGGTGGTACACGGCATTCCGGACGGCAGGGTGCTGCAGGAGGGCGATATCGTCAGCGTCGATCTGTGCGCCTATAAAAACGGGTTTCACGGCGACGGCGCGCGTACCTTCTGTATCGGCGAGGTTTCACCCGAAAAGAAAAAGCTGGTCCGGGTGACCGAACAGTGTTTTTTCGAGGCGCTGGACGGCTTAAAAGCGGGTACGCCGCTGTACGATATCGGCTACAAGGTGCAGCGCTATGCCGAAGCCAACGGGTTTTCCGTCATCCGTTCGTATACGGGTCACGGGATCGGTCGGGAGATGCACGAAGATCCCTCCGTTCCCAATTTCGGCAGACGAGGAACGGGCCCCCGTCTTCCCGAAAATGCGGTGCTGTGCATCGAGCCGATGATCGCGGCGGGCGGATGGCGCGTAAAGGTCCTTGAAGACGGCTGGACGGCCGTCACGCTGGACGGACGTCCGGCAGCGCACTACGAAAATACCGTGGTGATCCGCGAAGACGGCACGGAGATTCTTACGCTGTAAGCGTAACGGAGGAGCTATGTCCAAAGACGATGTGATCGAGACGGAAGGCAAGGTAGTCGAAGCCCTTCCGAACGCAGTATTCAAGGTAAAGCTTTCCAACGGGCATATCATAACGGCCTATATTTCGGGGAAGCTTCGCATGAATTATATCCGTATCATCGAAGGGGATACGGTAAAGCTGGAGATGAGTCCGTACGACCTTACCAAGGGCAGGATCACCTGGCGCAGCAAATCGTAAATACACTTTGCAAGGAGATATCAATTATGAAAGTACGTCCTTCCGTAAAACCGATGTGCGATAAGTGCAAGATCATCAAGCGCAACGGAAAAGTTATGGTGATCTGCTCGAAAGATAAGAGCCATAAGCAAAGACAGGGCTAAAATTGTTTGACAAGCCGCGGCAGACTGTGGTATACTGTTTACCGCGGTTTGAAAAAACCCGATAATTCAGCGCAAAAAAGGCAGAATTCCGTACAAAAATGTGCGGAATATCGGCTTGTTTTGTGCTTTTTCGCGGAAAAATATGCGGTACGGAGCGGGAATATTTTCCACTGTTTCCCTGTGTACCGGCTTGAATATAAACCAATATACCGAAAAAACACGGAGGAATTTCAATGGCACGTATTGCCGGTGTGGATTTACCCAGAGAAAAACGGGTAGAAATCGGTCTTACCTACATTTACGGGATCGGTCTTACCACGTCGAAAAAAATTCTTGCCGCCACGGGCATCGATCCCGATACGCGCGTAAAGGATCTCGACGAGAACGACGTTTCCAAATTAAGAGAATACATCGACCACCACTATACGGTGGAGGGCGAGCTGCGGGGCGCGGTCAGCCTCAACATCAAGCGCCTGATGGAAATCGGGTGCTATCGCGGCGTGCGCCACAGAAAGGGGCTTCCCGTACGCGGGCAGAGCACCAAGCGCAACGCCAGAACCAGAAAGGGTCCCCGTCGTACGGTGGCCAACAAGAAGAAGTAAGGAGAACGCGTTATGGCAGCAGATAAGAGAAAAGTCGTTTCGCGCAAGAGAAAGGAATTAAAAAAGGTCGACCGCGGACAGGTCCATATCCAGTCGACGTTCAACAACACGCTTGTCACCATTACCGATACCAACGGTAACGCGATCTCGTGGTCCAGCGCAGGTTCGCTTGGGTTCCGCGGTTCGCGCAAGGGTACGCCGTTTGCGGCGCAGATGGCTGCGGAGACGGCGGCAAAGGCGGCAAAAGAGCACGGGCTTCGTTCCGTGGAAGTATATGTAAAGGGCCCCGGCGCCGGCAGAGAATCCGCCATTCGCGCGCTGGCCAACTGTGATCTGGAAGTTACGCTGATTTCCGACGTATCGCCCATTCCTCACAACGGTTGCCGTCCGCCCAAGCGCAGAAGAGTGTAATCCAAGGAGAGCAAACAAATGGCAGTTTACAGAGACGCAAAATGCAAACTTTGCAGAAGAGAGGGCGCAAAGCTCTTTTTAAAAGGCGAAAAATGCTATAACGAAAAGTGCCCCTTCAACAAGCGGCCGCTCCCTCCCGGACAGCACGGCGCAGGACGCAAAAAGGTTTCGGAATACGGCCTGCAGCTGCGTGAAAAGCAGAAGACCAAGCGTATTTACGGCGTGCAGGAAGGTCAGTTCCGTAAGTATTACGAAATTGCCGACCGTATGAAGGGCGTTACGGGCGAAAACATGCTTCAGCTTTTGGAGCGCCGCCTCGATAACGTGATCTTCCGGATGGGCGTGGGCGCTTCGCGCACCCAGGCGCGTCAGCTGGTGAACCACGCGCACTTTACGGTGAACGGCAGAACGGTAAACGTCCCCTCGTATATCGTAAAGGCGGGCGACGTGATCGCCGTTAAGGAGACGAGAAAGAACAATAAGTTCTTCGAGCAGATCAAGACGATGAAGGTCGCCAACATGCCCAAGTGGTTGGAGTTCGATCCCGAAAAGCTGGAAGGCAAAGTGTTGGCGCTTCCTACCCGCGAAGATGTCGACAGCCAGATCGCAGAGCATATGATCGTCGAATTTTACTCCAAATAATCCCGATAAGGAGGTAGCTTATGATCGAAATGGATATGCCCAAGATCGAGGTCACGGAAAACGACGAAAAATCGTATGCGAAGATCGTTGTGGAACCGCTCGAAAAGGGGTTCGGTCTTACGATTGGCAACTGCTTGAGAAGAATTTTGCTTTCGGCCCTGCCCGGCGCCGCCGCACAGGGGATCAAATTTACGGACGGCAGCGTAAAGCACGAGTTTTCGGCGCTTCCCGGCGTAAAAGAAGATGTTACCGAGATCATTCTCAACTTAAAGCTGCTTGCCATTAAGACGAAGGTCACCGACAAAGATTATACCAAAACGCTCCGTCTTACCAAAGAGGGGCCTGCGGTGGTGACGGCGGCAGACATTTCGCAGGATGCGGAAGTGGAGATCATCAATTCCGACCAATACATCTGCACGGTGGACGAGGGCGGAAAGATCGACATGGAGATCACGATCGGCCGCGGCAGGGGGTACAAGCCCGCCAAGGACAACAAGCAGCCCATTATCGACTATATTCCGATCGATTCCATCTATACGCCCGTTCAAAAGGTCAATTACAATGTAGAGCCGGCGCGCGTCGGGCAAGATATCAATTACGATAAGCTTACGCTTGAGGTGTGGACGAACGGGACCTTCTCCGGAAGGGAGATCGTTTCGCTTGCGGCCAAGATCATGCAAGATCACATCAACCTGTTTGTCAACCTGTCCGATACCATCAAGGATATGGACATCCTCGTAAAGACGGACGACGACAAGCAGCAGCAGATCCTCTCCATGAAGATCGAGGACATGGATTTTTCCGTCCGTTCCTACAACTGTCTGAAGAGGGCAAATATTCATACCGTGGAAGACCTGATCCGCAAGACGGAGGACGAGATGCTCAAGGTGCGCAACCTCGGCAAAAAATCGCTCGACGAAGTCATGCAAAAACTGGAAGCATACGGTCTTTCGCTCGAAAAAAAGGAGGATTAAAATATGCCTGGTAAAATGGGCAGGACGACGGAGCAGCGCTTGGCAATTTTAAGAAGCCAGGCTTCGCAGCTGCTGTGGTACGGCCGCATCGAAACGACTGCCGCCCGCGCCAAAGAGCTTCGTCCCTATGTAGAAAAACTGATCACCAAGGCGATCAACACGTATGCCGACGTTGTGGAGTACGAGGTCGTCGCCAAGGACAAAAAGGGCAAAGAGATTAAGACGACTTCCGTCAAAGACGGACCCAAAAAGCTGGCCGCCCGCCGCGCCATTATGGCAAAGACGTACGACCTGCAGGAGATCAAGGCGTTCACCGAAAAGAAGAGCGACTACAAAAAGCGCACCGCGCAGATCCGTCATCCTTTGATCGAAAAACTCTTTAACGAAATCGCGCCCAAGTATGCACAGCGTAAAGAGGAGATCGGCCAGGGCGGCGGTTACACGCGCATCTATCTCTTGGGTCAGCGCCGCGGCGACGGCGCCGAGCAGGCAGTTATCGAGCTTGTATAACTGTTTTAAAACCGCACAACGGGGGCAGAGCGATTCTGCCCCTGTTTTTTTGTCTCTCAAACCCCGTGGATCGGTTGCGGGTACAAGAGAAGCTTTGCCGATGAACAGAATGGAATTGGGAGCGCGTTATCATATCCGATCCTTGCCTCCCTTATAAAGGGAGAGCGCCGAGTAAAGCATGACGGTCGGGTCTTTCGGACGTGGTTTGCGCATAGCCGGAGGATATAAGGGTCGACAGCCCGCCCGACTATGGCGGCACGCGCCGCAGGCGAAGGAAACGAACAATCGCCTGCTATGCCGGCGGTCGTTGACGGCTGCCGTCTTTTTTCTCTTCGGCTGCTCCGCTCGCCCTCATATTTTGGTTAAGGAAGGCCCGTAGGGGCGGGGGTAAAAGGCCTTTCGCCCGCCCAACAAGTATAAAGGACAAGGGGGAGGCCCTCTCGCTCGTCCAACAAGCGAAAGGGCCGGGGCACCCGCGCGCTTATTCCTTGCTCCGCTAACGCCGCGGACAGGGAGGCCCGTTCTTTCCTTGTCCTACTAATGCCGCGGACAGGGATGTCCCGCACCCTTATTTCTTGCCCCTCTTAACGCTCCGTAAGGAGCTTTAAGGGGGTCCGTAGGGGCGGGGGAATTGGAGATCGGAAGAGGGAGCCGCAGTGTTTTACCGGTTTCCTTTCTGTGCGCCCTGTGCTTTTGACGATTTAGTCGTTTGCTTTTTTTTGCGGAACGTGCTATAATACTGCCGAAAAAAGTAAACAAGGAGACGTACCATGTCCGAAAAGAAGACTGCGGGACAGCAGCGCTACGACGAGCTGTCCTACGAAAAGAAGAACTATTACGAAACCGCGTCCGAGGCGGAGCGCAAGGCGATGTACGATTATGCCGAAGGCTATAAGCGCTTTCTTGACGATGCCAAGACCGAACGCGAGGCCTGCGCCGCGGCCGTCGCCATGGCCATCCAAAAGGGCTTTACCGCCTATCGGTTGGGCGACCCGCTCTCGCCCGGCGACAAAAAGTATTTTGTGAATCGCGGCAAAAGCGTGGTAGTGTTCCGTGTCGGCACAAAAAATTTGGAAGAGGACGGCATGCGCCTGATCGCGGCGCACATCGACGCGCCTCGCGTCGATATCAAGCAGAATCCGCTCTACGAAGAGGCGGGCATGTGCTTTTTAAAGACGCACTACTACGGCGGTATCAAAAAATATCAGTGGACCGCCATTCCGCTTGCTCTGCACGGTGCGGTCGTGCTGAAAGACGGCCGCAAGGTTGAAATAAAGATCGGCGAAAGGCCGGAAGACCCCGTGTTCTATATCGACGATCTTCTGCCTCACCTCGGCGCCGAGCAGATGGCGCAAAACGCCGCAAAGCTGATCGAGGGCGAGCAGCTGAATGTGGTGGTGGGGGCGCTGCCCTACGCCGACAAGGAAGTAAGCAAAAAAATAAAGCTCACCGTGCTCAATTACCTCAATCAGACGTACGGCATGTGCGAAGAGGACTTTTTGTCGAGCGAGCTTTCGGCCGTGCCCGCCTATCCCGCCCGAGACGTCGGCTTCGACCGCGCGCTGATCGGCGCATACGGCCATGACGACAGGGTGTGCGCCTATCCTGCGCTGACGGCCGTGCTGGAGGGTGAAACGGAGCACACGGTGCTTGCCATGCTGGTGGATAAAGAGGAGATCGGCAGCGAGGGTACGACGGGCATGCAGTGCAAGGTGTACGAGGATCTGATGGAGGAGATCGCCCTTGCGTGCGGGGCCAACTTCCGTAAAGTGCGCGCCGCCTCCAAGTGTCTCTCGTCCGACGTGACCGCCGCGTACGATCCAAACTTTGCCGGCGTATACGAAAAATTGAACGCGGCGTTTGTCTCCTGCGGAACGTGTATGAGCAAATTTACGGGTGCGCGCGGCAAGAGCGGCTCGAACGACGCCTCCGCCGAGTTTGTGGGCGAAGTGCGCGCCATGTTCGCGCGCGAGGGCGTCGTGTGGCAGACCGCCGAGCTCGGCAAGGTGGATGCGGGCGGCGGCGGCACGGTTGCCAAATTTTTGGCCAACCTCAACATCGATACGGTCGATCTTGGCGTTCCCGTCATTTCGATGCACGCCCCCTGGGAGGTCATCTCCAAGGCCGATCTGTACAGCAACTATAAGGCATTTTTGGCATTCATCAAGTAAGGTCCCGCGGATCGGCGCGGGAAAGGACTCCCGCGGGCAGCGTTGCTGCCCGCGGGGTTTTTCTATCCGATGAAAGAGGCGATCGCGTGCGCCGGTTGTAAGAAAAAAAGAGTTCAGGTGCTTTTGCAGAAAAACGAAGGCATAAAAAATATGACAGGATGAAGAAAACGATCACTTTTCCTCGATCCCGTCCGTCAATTCTTCAAAAGAGATGGAAAATACCTTAAGAAGGCGCATGAGATTGTAAAGGGAGGGCTCTATCTTGCCTCGTTCCCATTCGCTGACGCGCTGCTGCGTCGTTCCCATCTTTTTCGCAAATGCTTGCTGGCTTAGTCCGTTGAGCTTTCTATCATACTTGATATTCTCGCCTAAGGTCATACAAACATTTTACGGAAAAATCGTGTATTTCCCTTGATATACACTAGGGGGTAAGAAAAATGGCAAAATATAGCATTCCTTACAAGTTGTCCGATCGTGAAGCGATCCTTCTCGTAAAAAAAGCGGTCTCTTCGAAGTTCGGTATTTTGAAAGACACGGGTAACGTGCTTAAAGTCGGCGCTCCCATGATGACCGCAACGATCAAGATCGGAAACGGTGCGGTCGAGATCGACGGAAAATTAGCGGGCGGGATCGTTGCTTCGACCTGTAATTCCGCGATCATGACGGAGTTTCAGCTTGCGAAAAATGACGGCCATTTTGCACATTCCCGACTTCATTTCACAAGGCGACGCCGATAATGCCGCCTTGTGCTTATCATGCAAAGCCCGCGCGGAAGCGCGGGCTTTGCATCGAAAAAGCCGTCCGGGAGCGGACGGCAGAGGGAACAAAAAACTGTGAGGGCTTTTTTTGTTGCAGTCTACCGAAGCGGAAACGCGGTAGGTGACTCCGACAAAGCTACCTTATGGCACACGCGCGGCACCGTTTAGTGCTGCTGTATCCCTACCCTGACACGGTTCGCGGACGCGCGTTGCATAAGACCTTGTGATCAACATTCCTTGCCGCGTGCAGCCTTCCATAGACGGCACCGAGAAAAGCGTTCGGCTCTGCTGTAGCGGATTGCAGATACAGGGCACCGCTAACTCCCCACCTATCACAGCAAGTATTATTATACGGCACTTGCGCAAAAAAAGCAAGCGATTTTCGGGGGCGCTTTGCAGCGGACAAGGGCAAAAAAAGTTTGCAAAAAACTGCGAAAAAACAGTCAATTTTATGCATGTACAATGATTGCCAAGCGGGAAAAAACATGATAGAATAAAGCGATTCTTCGGATCATCGGAGGAGCTATGGGCGTATTTCGATTCGGCATGCAGTATTGGAAGCGCTATATTCCGCTTTCGCTGCTCGCCAAGGTATTCAGCCTGATCGCCATGGCGTGCGATCTGGCCATTCCGCTTGTTTCGGCGGGATTCATCGACTATATCATCGGTTACGATCCCGCCGACCCGCCTTCGGCCGGTTTGCTCGGCTTTTTATATTCCGGCCGATTCGGCGCGCCGCAGACGTGGGAGCTGTTTGTCACGCTTGCGCTGGTGTTCGGCGGCCTGCTGCTGTGCCGCATCGTGTTTTTGTACTGCAAAAACGTCACTTTTCAGTGGTGCGGGCTGCGCATGGAGTGCACCTTGCGCGAAAAGACGTACGAAAAATTGCTGCAGTTGGACGGCGAGACGATCGCCCGCTACAACATGGGCGAGCTGCTGACTACCATGAACCGCGATACCATCATCTTTAAAGAGATGTACTCGCGCATCTTTATGAATATTTTCGATTCCGTGATCATGATCGCCTCGTCCATTGCGCTGCTGACCACGCTCGATACCTATCTTCTGATCATCCCGCTCGCCGTCACGCCGCTGTTCGTTCTTTCGCTGGTGCGCTACTTAAAGCAGGCGCGCAAGCTGTTCCGCGCCATTCGCGAGGGGTATTCCGCCATCAATCTCGACGTGCAGGAGAACGTGGATGCCGTGCGCATCGTGCGCTCGTTTGCCGCCGAGGGGGAGGAGATCGAAAAATTTGACGTCTGCAACGACCGCGTCTTTGAACTCAACCGCAAAGAGGTGCGTTTAAGCGCCAAATATAACTCTATATTCATGGCCTTTCAGCAGATCGGCTACGTAGGCACGGTGGTCGTGGCGGTGCTGCTGGTTTTAAGCGGCGGGGCGCTTGGCATGCTGACCGCCGCAACGACGTACGTTACCAAGATCATCGCGCATATCACGCAGATCTCGCGCTCGTGCTTTATGATGCAGAACCAGCTGGTCTCCGGCGCGCGCTTAAAAAAGTTTTTGACGGAAGAGAGCGCCGTGCCCGATTGCCCTTCCTCGCTGGCCTGTTCCGCCGCGCCGCACATCCGCTTTGAAGACGTAAGCCTTACGCTGGGCGACAAACAGGTGTTAAAGCACATTTCGTTCGACGCGCCCTACGGCAAAAAGATCGGCCTGATGGGGGGAACGGGCAGCGGAAAGTCGGCGTTGTTAAAGTTGGCTTCGCGCATTTTCGACGCCACGGCGGGGCAGATCACCATCGACGGGAAGCCCATCGAAAGTTACCCGCTCGAGCAGGTGCGCGCCGCGTATGCGTATGTCTTTCAGGACGTATTTTTATTTTCGAATACGGTGGATGCCAACATTGCCTTTGCGCGTCCCGACTGTACGGAGGAGAACGTGCTGCACGCCGCCGACGTGGCGCAGGCTTCGCGCTTCGTGCAAAAGCTGCCCGAGGGCTACGAGACCATTGTGGGCGAGCGCGGCGTGGGACTCTCCGGCGGACAAAAGCAGCGCCTCTCCATAGCGCGCGCCCTGGTAAAGGGCGCGCCCGTGCTGGTGCTGGACGACGCCTCGTCGGCGCTGGATATGGCCACCGAGCGCCGCGTGCTTGCCGCCATCCGGCGCGAGTGCCCCGACCGCACGCTGTTTATGGCGACGCACCGCGTTTCGTCGGTCATGGACTGCGACGAGATATTGTTTTTGCGGGACGGCGAGATCCTGGAGCGGGGCACGGCGCAGGAGCTGATCGCGCAAAACGGCGCGTTTGCGGCGATATGGCGGCTGCAGACGAGCGACGGACAGCTCGACGATTCGTCGTACGGGGCGGAGGAGGAGTGACATGAAGCGCAACACGTATTTTATGGACGAGGAAGTCGCCGCCGAAAAGGTAGACGTAAAGTACTTAAAGCGCATCCTCGCGCGCATCGTGCCCTATAAAAAGATGTTTTTGCTGGCGCTGCTGTTGCTGGCGCTCTCCTCGGTGGCGGCGCTGCTGCCCCCCGTGCTCATCCGCGGTATCGTAAACGATGTGATCCCCGCGGAGGAGGGGCGCACCCGTATGCTGGCGCTGTATTTGACGGGATTAGCCGTACTGGGCGCGCTGACCGCGCTGCTGCCCTATTTTCACAAGCGTATCATGGGCACGCTGGGGCATAAGATCATCTCCGAAGTGCGCCGCGAAATTTTTATCAAGCTTCAGCAGCTTCCTTTTGAATATTACGATACACGCCCGGCAGGTAAGATCTCCATCCGCGTCACCGAATATGTCAACGAACTGGCGGACTTTTTTACCGAGTATCTGCTCAACCTCATCGTCGACGTATTGAAGGTGGTCGTCGCCACCGTATTCATGCTGGCGCTCAGTCCTCTTCTGACGGCGGTGGTGTACGCTGCCGTGGTCCCGCTTACCGTGTGCGTGTTCTTTATCAAGCGCGCCGTGCGCAGGCTGTTCCGCAAACACCGTGCCAAAAACTCCAACCGCAACGCCTTTATCGTGGAATCGATCATGGGCGAAAAGGTGATCAAGGCAAACAACCGCTCGCAATATAACCGCGCCATATACCGCGACTTGCAGGAAGACAGCGCCTCTACCTGGATGCAGATCGTGCGGCGCAACGAGCTGAACGCGCCCGTCTCCGAACTCTTTTGGAACGGCGGCATTCTGGCGTTGTACGCCGTGGCGTTTGCGCTGATTTTGGGCGGAAGCGCCTCTATGGCGGGCACGGTCATCGCCTTTACGCTGTACACCTCCATCTGCGCCGAGCCGCTGCTGCAATTTACGGCCATTTTACAGCAGCTTTCGCAGGTCTCGGCCAACCTCGAACGCATTTATGAGACGGTGGACGCCCCCGTTACCATTCACGACGCCGAGCACGCCGTGGCGCTGGCCGACGTCAAGGGGCAGGTGGATTTTAACGACGTCACGTTCGGCTACGAGCCCGGGATCAACGTGCTCGAGCACTTCGACCTGCATGTTGCGCCCGGCGAAAAGATCGCCCTTGTCGGGCCCACGGGCGCGGGGAAGACGACCGTCATAAGCCTGTTAACGCGCTTTTACGACGTAAACGAGGGGAGCGTTTGGGTGGACGGCAAGGACGTGCGCACGCTTACGCTGCACTCCCTGCGCAAGGAGATCGGCGTTCTGATGCAGGAGCCGTTTATTTTTAAGGGCAGCATCCTCGAAAATATTCGATACGGCACGCCCGAGGCGACGGACGAGGCGTGCATTGCGGCGGCGGAAGCCATTTATTGCGACCGCGTAGCCAAGCGCTTTCCCGAAGGGTACAATGCGCAGCTGGGCGAACGCGGCGAGGGGCTTTCCGCGGGCGAAAAACAGCTGGTGTCGTTTGCGCGCATCGTGCTGAAAAATCCAAGGATCATCATTTTGGACGAGGCGACCAGTGCCATCGATTCAGAGACCGAACTGCTGATCCAAGCCGCGCTCGACCGCATTCTCGCGGGGAAGACTTCCTTTATCGTGGCGCACAGGCTTTCGACCATCCGCAAGGCAGACCGCATTTTGTTCATCGCCGACAAAGGGATCGCCGAACAGGGTTCGCACGAGGCGCTGATGGCGCTGAAGGGCAAATACTTTGCGCTGAATAACCGCAAATAGTTTGACATTTTTTGCAAACGGGAATACAATATCTGCAATAAGATGTGGGAGACGGAAGATATGTCGGAATGTACGCATGATTGTTCTTCGTGCAGCAGCAATTGCTCTTCGCGCGATAAGCAGTCGTTTATAAAGCCCCTGCGCGAAGGGTCGCGGGTAAAAAAGGTCGTCGCCGTTGCCAGCGGCAAGGGCGGCGTTGGAAAATCGCTCGTCACGTCGCTGCTGGCGGTGCGCGCTATGGCGCGCGGCTACCGCACGGCCATTCTCGACGCCGATATCACGGGCCCATCCGTGCCCAAGGCGTTCGGCGTGACGGCGCGTGCATATGGCGAGGAGGGCGAAATTTACCCTGTTCGCACCAAGGACGGGCTGCAGCTGATGTCGATGAACAGCCTTCTGGAGCACGAGGACGACCCCGTGGTGTGGCGCGGAACGCTCATTGCGGGGGCAGCCATCCAGTTTTGGACGGACGTGGTGTGGGACGACGTGGATATCATGTTCATCGATATGCCGCCCGGAACGGGCGACGTGCCCCTTTCGGTGTTTCAGAGCATCCCTTTAAGCGGGATCGTCATTGTTACAACGCCGCAGGACCTGGTGGAAATGATCGTGAAAAAGGCCGTGAACATGGCGGAACTCATGAAGGTGCCCGTATTGGGGCTGGTGGAGAACATGAGCTATTTTGTCTGCCCCGACTGCGGAAAGACGCACGAAATTTTCGGTAAGAGCAAGGCGGAGGCGCTGGCCGCGCAGTACAAGATCCCCGCAGTGGCACGTTTGCCCATGGATCCCGCAACGGCACAGTTTGCCGACGAGGGCAAGATCGCACAGGCCGGAACGGATGCGCTGGCCAAGGTGTTCCTGTCGATCGAACAGGCCCGCGAGATCGGCGACTATAAAGATGAATAAAGCATTTTCCGCCCCGCCCGAACAGGCGGGGCGGAAATATAAAAGGCGGCACCCGTGCGGGTGCCGCCTTTTGCATGACGGGAAGGGGAGCATGCGCAAGGGGAGCGGTCGTCCCGTCGCGGAGAGCGGGGCCGCAAATAAAAAAGCCCTTCGGGTCTCCCGAAGGGCTTTTTGATACCGATCATTCTTCTTCGGCGATTTCGATAATGTCGCTTGCCGCCCAGCGTTTGGTCGACTCCACGGCGCTTTCGCAGCTTGCCTGCGAATCGTAGTTGGAGCTTACGCACAGCAGCTGTTTGCGGGCGTTCAGCAGGCGGAACACATAGTCGCCCGCCTTGGTCGGCTTGGTATCGAAGCTGCCCGCTTCGATGTTGCGTTTGTAGGTTTGAATGCCGCTCTTTGCACCCGCTATGGTGGAGTACTCGTTGCTGACCAGCATGATCTCGCCGTTCGAGGCGCGCAGTTCAAATACATATCCCGCGTCGGCGCTGCGGATCACCCATTTTCCGACGGGGCCGCGTTTTGTCGGTTTTGCGGCGGGCTTTTTGGCTGCGGCAGGTTTTTTGGCCGCGGGTTTTGCACTCTTTTCGGGTTTTTTCACGGGTGTTTCCTCCTGAACGGCGGGTTCATTCGCTGTCGGCTCCTCTTCAACGGGCTCCTCTGCAACAGATCCCTCTGCGACGGGCTCCTCTGCAACAGGTTCCTCGACAACGGGTTCCTCTGCAACGGGCTCCTCTGCGACGGGTTCCTCTGCGACGGGTTCCTCTGCGACGGGCTCCTCTGCAACGGGCTCCTCGACAACGGGTTCCTCTTCAGCGGGCTCCTCGGCGACGGGCTCTTCCGCAACGGATTCCTCGGCAACGGGTTCTGCGGGTGGCAGTTCCGTCTCTTCCTCGGGTGTTTCGTCGTACGCGGGCGTCTCCGGCTCGTCGTCGGGCTCGTTTTCGGCAGGGATACTCGACGTTGCGGGTGTTAACGCTTCGTCGGGAGTGGCGGGCTCGGCCGAGGTCTGGTCTTCCGGCAGTTCCTGCGGCGGTTCCTGCGTCGCTGCGGCTTCCGCGGCCTGCGCGCGCTGTTGTTTTTTATACTTTGCGGAGAGGACGATCATGGCGATCACCAGCGCAACGATCAAAACGATGATCACACCCAGCGTAATGGTGAGCGGAAGATGATCCATTAAATAGTCCCATACGGCAGCGTTTAACGTATACAGCATCATAACGAAACTCCTTTGGTTTCTTCTATTTTATCATGAAAAGGTTCTCCTGTCAATCCATTGACAAAAATTTTTGCATGCGGTAAGATAAGATCATGGGAAAAATTGCAGTGATCGGCGGCGGCGCGTCCGGCATGGCGTGCGCCGTTCTGCTGGCGCGCGGGGGCGCCTCGGTCACCCTGCTCGAACGCGGCGGTCGGCTGGGGAAAAAGCTCTCTGCCACGGGCAACGGACAGGGCAACGTGACCAACCTGCATGCCGGGACCGAATTTTATTTTTCGGACGACCTTCCTCGGGTCGGCCGTATTTTGCAGGCCTTTCCGCCCCGATGGACGATCGCGTTTTTGCAGAGCATGGGCGGGCGGTTTTTGCCGGACGCGCGCGGCCGCGTATATCCGGCGGGACGGCAGGCTTCCGCCGTGACCGACCTGTTCCGCCGCGAGCTGGCGCGCTGCGGCGTGCAGGTGCTTACGGAGGCGTTCGTCACGCGGCTCGCACGGCAAAACGGCACGTTTTCCCTTGCCTGGGAGGGCGGCTCGCTGACGGCGGACGCCGTCGTATTGGCGGCGGGCGGCAAGGCGGCCAAAAATTTCGGAACGGACGGCAGTGCCTATGCGCTCGCCGCGGCCTTCGGCCACACATGCGCGCCGCTCTCGCCCGTTCTGGTGCAGCTGCGGTGCGATCCGGCGCAGGTGCGCGGGCTGAAGGGCATCCGTGCGGAGGCATTTTTAAAGGTTGTGCGCGGCGGTGAAGAGCGTTACCGCACGCGGGGAGACGTGTTGTTTACGGAGAGCGGCGTTTCGGGCGACGGCGTGTTCCGCGCCTCGTCGTACGCCGTTCCGGGCGATACGCTCGTACTGGATCTGCTGCCGGATATCCCGCCTGACGAGGTGCTTGCCGCGATCGGCGCGGCCGAGGGGGAGGACTGCCTGCTGTGTTTGGTAAATAACGGGCTGGGGCGCGTTCTCTACCGTCGTGCGGGCGGCGACGCGCGCAGTCTGGCGGGGCTTTTAAAGGGCCTTTCGCTGACCGTAACGGGCACGCTGGGGTTTGACTATGCGCAGGCGACGCGCGGCGGGATTTTTTTGCATGAGGTGACGGACGTGCTGGAGAGCCGCTTTGCGCCGGGGCTGTACTTCACCGGCGAAATTTTAAACGTGGACGGCGCGTGCGGCGGGTACAATCTGCAGTGGGCGTTTGCCTCGGCGGCCTGCGTTGCGCAAGCCCTGACGGGAGAGAAGACATGGTAAAGGTATTTCACGATCTTGTGCTGCGGCCGCGGCAAAAGGAGAGCGCGCTGATAAAACTGTGCGAACGCAAACTGCGCGCGCCCTGCCGTCACTTTAAAATTTTAAAAAAGTCGCTGGATGCGCGCGATAAGTCGGATATCAAGTGGATCTATACCGTGGAGTGCGCGTCGCATCCCGTACAGCGAGAGGCGCGCGTATTTCCGCAGGTGCGCGGCGCGCCGCGCGTTGCGATCGCAGGCATGGGACCCGCCGGGCTGTTCTGCGCCCTGCGGCTTTTGGATTACGGCGTGCGGCCCGTACTGCTTGAACGCGGGAAACGGGTGGAGGAGCGCGCGCAGGACATGCGCCGTTTTTGCCTGACGGGCGACTTTTGCCCGTCAAGCAACATCCAGTTCGGCGAAGGGGGCGCGGGCGCCTTTTCGGACGGCAAGCTCAACACGCAGACCAACAGCCCTCTCAACCGCGAGGTACTGGAGACCTTTGTCCGTTTCGGCGCGCCCGAGGAGGTGGCCTATCTGGGCAAGCCGCACGTCGGCAGCGACCGCTTAAAGGACGTGGTCGCCAATATGAGGCGCGCCATTTTGGCGGGCGGCGGCACCGTTCGCTATCAAAGCGTGCTGGACGATGTGCGCCTGCGTGACGGGCGGCTGGCGGAAATTTGCGTAAACGGTGCGCCGGAGCCCTGCGACGCTTTGGTGCTGGCCGTGGGGCACAGCGCGCGCGATACGTTCGAAATGCTGCTGGCGCGCGGGTTCGTCATCGAACAAAAGGAATTTGCGGCGGGCGTGCGTATCGAACATCTGCAGTCCGCCGTCGGTCGGGCGCAGTACGGGGCGGGATATGCCGCGCTGCCGGCGGCCGATTACAGGCTGGTATCGCATGCAAGCGAGCGCGCCGTATTCACCTTTTGCATGTGTCCGGGCGGCGTGGTGGTGCCCGCCGCCTCGGAGGAGGGCGGCGTGGTGACCAACGGCATGAGCGATTACGCGCGCGACGGAAAAAACGCCAACGCCGCGCTGGTGGTGCAGGTCCGGCGCGAAGACTTCGGCAGCGAGCATCCGCTGGCCGGCGTGGCTTTTCAGCGCAAGCTCGAGCGGGCGGCCTATCTTGCAGCGGGCGGCGGGTTTAAGGCCCCCGTACAGCTGACGGGCGACTTTTTGTGCGACCGCGAGAGCTATTACTTCGGCGAAGTAAAGCCGACGTACGCCCCCGCCACGGCGTTTGTGCCCCTGCGGGCCGTGCTACCCCCCGTAATGGTGCAGGCGCTTAAGGCCGCCATTCCCGATATGAATGCCAGACTGGCGGGGTTCGGCGCCTACGAAAGCGTGCTCACCGGGGTGGAGACGCGTACCAGCTCGCCCGTGCGCATCGTGCGCGACGACACGCTGCAGGCGGTGCGCGCGCAGGGCGTATATCCGTGCGGCGAGGGCTGCGGCTATGCGGGGGGCATTACGTCGGCCGCGGCCGACGGCCTGCGCGTTGCCGAGCAGATCGCCCGCACGCTGCTTGCACGCGAATAGCGGGCCGCCGCACGGCCGCAAAGGGGGCGGCGCGGAGATCTTGCAAAGTGTCCTGCACGGCTGCAGCGGAGCGCCGCTATTTTATCGTCTTTTTATGGAGCTATCACACGGCTTACACGTGCCGCGTGTATGATAAGGGCGTAACAAGGCCGAATGGCGACCGCGCACAATACAAAGGCTTCCCTGCGCGGCAACGCCGATCCCGGGCCGTACGGCCCGGGGGAACGGCCGCCAAACGGCCGCGGGCGGTCGTGCCGCATACTGTCTACTCTCCACAATTTTTTCATATTCTCTCAGGCAAAGCGCCTTCGCTGTCGCGGGGGCGCTTTGTCTTATGTTTTTTATTCTGTCTGTTTGTCCGCTGCGGGCGCGCATAAAAAGCGGTGAAAATTTTGTTTGTTCTATTGCAAATGGAAATACTTTATGGTAAAATAAACATAAATTTCGGATAAGGAGACGGAAAATGAAAAAGTTCCAAAAACTTACGGCGCTTGCGCTGGGTTCCGTTTTAACGCTTGCGCTGTTCGGCGCCTGCGCAAAAGACGGCGCGACCGACGGCCTTTCCGCCCGCATCTGTTACGACAACCTCGGGGGGGGGTATGTAGCAGAGGAGGATACTAAAGTCGTCATTAAAGGTGCAAAAGACCTGACGGGCTACACCGCGGACGGGGAGGAGACGGAGGCTTCGCAGATCGCCTCGTACGATGCCAAAACGGGTACCTTTACGGCGGTTTCCGCGGGTACGGTGACGTACACGCTCACCGACGGTTCCAAGGGCGCGGTAGAGGTGGTCCCCGCCTATATTACCGATCCCGGCAACCAGTACAGCGGCAACGTCGGCGTAGATACCAACGAGACGACGGGCGCAAGCGTGCTGGGCCGCACGCACGATCCCTCGCTGATCGAAGTAAAGGAGTCGGACGGACGCTCCATCTACTACATCTTTTCCACCGGCTGGGCCGACGTCAACAATGTCGGCGGCGTGCAGACGTACGGCAACGCCATCCACGTTTCGTACGACAACATGCTTACCTGGGAATTTATGGGCAGGACGTTCGATTATACCACCCGCGACGAAGACTTTATCGATACCGCCGCAGGCGACTGGCTGTACGGCGGCACGTTGGGCGGCGATTATAAGCCGACTGCGGCCAGCTGGTGGGCGCCCGATATCGTGGAAAAACCCGGCGGCAGCGGCTATTGGCTGTACACCTGCGTCGTAGACGGCGCGGGCGACAACGAAGGCATGCTGATCGACGGGGCCCGCTATGCCCGCGCCTGCATTTTGCTGTACGAATCGGACAGCATGGAGCCCGGCAGCTTCAAGCCCGTGTATGACGACAGCGGCGATCCCGTGGTGCTGATGCAGTCGAGCATCCGCCGCGGCGAAACCGAAAAGGATGTAAACGGCATCGACCCGCAGATCATTTACGATCCCCAGGGCAACATGTTTATGGCATACGGTTCGTTCGGTTCGGGCAACTATATCATAGAGCTCGATCCCGAAACGGGCATGCGCAAAGACGGCAAGGGCTGGCAGACGCACGAAGACATCCGCAGCTGGGTAGAAGACGACATCCAGGATCTGTACGAAGGCAAGGCTTCGGCCGAACAGGGCACGAACAACCGGGCGCCCGACGGCGATTCCATCGGCTGGTCGCACGACTACTACGGCACAAACATCAGCAAGTGGAACATGGAGGCGCCCGTCATTGCCCGGCACGACAACGTGACCGTCATGGACGAAAACGAAACCGTTTTGGAAGAGGGCAAGACCTTCTACTATTCGATGCATTCGTTCGACGGCCTTGCCGATAACTATCAAATGTGGGGCGGCCGCAGCGAAAGCGTTTGGGGGCTGTATCTTTCCACCGGCGGCGGCATCGTATACAACGCGGGCATCGGAAATCCCGCAAACGAGGGCAACAAGTACATGGGCGCCTTCGAGTGGCACGATCCTTCGGCCACCAGCAACAACTACAACATTATTTTGCCCGGACATAACGACCTGTTCACCATGTCTAACGGCGCCGATATCGCGGCGTACATCACGCGGTTCGAGGGCAGTTCCGCCTCGTTTGCCACGCAGTTGCACCAGTACTATTTGAACAGCTACGGCGACATCGTTATCAATCCCAACCGCTATGCGGGCGAGATCGACCGCGGCGTCACCGAGGAAGAGCTGTTCGCCTATACCGACGGCGGCAAGTTTAAAATGGCCGTCATGGTCAACCTGCGCGACACCAACGTCGTCAACTTCCAGGAAGTCAACATTTCGCGCGACGTTGTGCTGACCGAGGACGGAAAAATTTTAGATGGCTCTACCGCCTCCGCTCCGCAGATCGGCACCTGGAAAATGTACGGCAACGGCTATATCAAGTTCGATTTCGGCACGACCACGTTAAAGGGCAGCAGCGGTCGCGACAGCGGACAGACGGTGTATTACGGCGTGGTCCGTCCCGCCTGGTTGGACGATCAGAACAAATCGGGCTTTACCATCACCTGTATGAGCCGCACCGAGGGCAAGCAGCAGAGCATGGCTATGTTTATGAACAACTATTCCACCATGTCCGGCGAAGGGCTGGTGGGCGAATAAGGCGCGCTCTGCGCGCAGCGACCTTGTCTTTACAGGGAAATCGCAGGGGCCCGGCACACCGCCGGGCCCTTTTTTGTTTCCCAAAAGCCGCGGATCGGTTGCGGGTTCGAGAGAGGCTTTGCCGATGCACAAAAAAGAGCAGGGGAG
>CALVPS010000026.1 GCA_944354035.1 uncultured Clostridia bacterium
TCCCATCCGGATCATAACCCATGACGGGGTTATTGCCGCAATACGCATACAGGTTGATGCCGTTGACGGATTCGGGATCGGCATATTCGATAGAATCCATATTCAGGAACCTGCCGACTTCGGGATCATAATAGCGGGTCTGCAGGAAGTAGAAGCCTGTTTCGCAATCGAAGTAGTAACCGCGATACCGGAAGGGGTTGAGATTGCCGATATGATTTGCATCGGTGATCGCGTTTCCGTTCGCGTCCGTTACGGTATGATTACCCCAGGCATCGTACTTGTATTGTACCACGACATTCCCGCTGCCGTCAAGCAGGGCAAGAATATTCCCCAGCATATCCTTACGGCAGAGATAGGGCAGACCGCGCCGTATGGGAGAGACGAAAGTTTACAACAAAAAAGCGGGAACGCCCATGCGTCCCGCTTTCTTGCTATCGATATTGAGAAGATCGCAGAGGGGTCATTGCGGCTGCGCCGCTTCGCTCTGCGCGTCGGGATCCGGTTCCGTCTGTTCGCAGGCGCTTTGCGCTACGGCGTCCTCCGCGGCGGCGCCGTCCGTCTCTTCGCCGTCCGCGCCGACGGCAGGTTCGGGGGCACTTTCGCCGCTCTCGTCTCCCGCTTCGGAAGGCTTCTTTTCGGAGAAGATCAAATACAGCACGGCCGCCGCAAGGGCCAGCACGGCAAATTCGCACAGGACGATGATTGCGGCATAGGTGGGTACGCTGCCGGAGAACGGCATGTCGCCG
The DNA here is from genome assembly GCA_944354035.1 of uncultured Clostridia bacterium. Lineage (GTDB taxonomy): Bacteria > Bacillota > Clostridia > Christensenellales > Borkfalkiaceae > Gallimonas. The sequence goes on from CALVPS010000026.1 coordinate 747, forward strand.
ATGCGCATCGCAATGCCCGTCACAACGCCGCACAGGGCCGTCATTTCCGCCGACGCCGCGGCAAGAACGGTCAGCACAAGCACGGCCACGCCGCGCGCGCGGGGGACTTTCTCCCGTGCGGGATCTTCCGCCAGGTCCAGGCACAGGCGCGTCAGCAGCGCGGCGCACAGCGCGGCCAGGCAGATCTGCATGGCGACGCCGATCGCCGCAAAAACGGTGCCCACCAGCAATTCGGGCGGCACGGGATCCGTCGGCATCAGCGTGCTGCCGCTTTCGCCGAAAACGGTGAACATGGTGCCGAATCCGAGTTCGACCGAGCCGATCGCGCTCATCTGCGCCGGGGGCACGCAGAGCATTCCCATCATCACACAAAGACACACGATGCCCGCGGCCGTGATGACGCTGCGTACCGCGGCCTGACCGTTCAGCAGCGCGCGTCCCTTTGCCGCCGCGCAGCAGCCCGCATATGCGGCAAGGGCGATTGCGCCGAGCACGATCCCCGCCAGGGTTGCGCCGTTGTACGTAACGCGCAGCGCTCCCTCGTACAACACCGCGCCGTCCGTGTCCGAGATAGACAGGCGTACGGCGTGCATGGCCACATACAGCGCGGCGCCCGCCACAAACGAAAAGTATGCGGCAAAAGCAAACGGCGCGGCGCTCTTTTGCGTCTTTTGCAGCCGTCCGCGTACAAACCGCACTACCGAAAGAACGGCAAATATTAGCGTGCAGGTCAGCGCGGTCGTTACGATCAGTGTGCAAAAGACGATGGGAAGATACAGCGAGACCGCATAGTAGGGCGAAAATTGCTGCGTTTCACTCGCCGGGGTAAGCGCCTGCACGACCGCATAATACGCTTCTCCAAAGTAGTAGAAGGGCGACGGGATATCGATGTTGAGCGAGTCGAGCGCCGCCGCGTTCCCGCGGATGCTCGTCGTGCCGCCCATCAGAAAGACGAACAGCACCGCAACGAATACCGCCGCCATCAGGCAGCTCTCGCCGATCAGGCGCAGGCGGCGCTTTACGGCGTCTGCTCGCTGCGGATCGTCCTGCGCGGCGTGTTTGCGGAAGCGCGAATGCAGCGGTTTGCCGCAGCGGATACAAAAGTCGCTCCCTTCCGGGCCGGGTTCTTTACACCTCGGGCAAACCGTCATACCGTCCTGCCGTTTGCCGCACGCCGGGCAGTACAGGGCGTTTTCGGGATTTTCCGCTTCGCAGAATTTGCACTTCATCGTTTGCCTCCTTTTATCCATCTTATTAACAGTGTATCAAAAGCGGGGCGGTTTGTCAATCCCCATATTTTGCGGCGGCGCATTTTTTAAGGCGCGCGCACATAGCATACCTGTATGGAACAATATGCGCAGAGCAAAGAGGAAGTGCTGCGGCAGGTGCGCAGCGACGAGCGCGGGCTCTCCTCGCGGGAGGCGGCCCGCCGCCTGGCACTGAACGGGCCGAACGCGTTAAAGGACGCCAAAAAACGCAGCAAGCTGCTGCTCTTTTTGGCACAGTTCAAAGACCTGATGACCGTCATCCTCATCGGAGCCGCCTTTTTATCGGCCGTGCTGGCGTTCGTCACCGGGGACAGGGCCGAACTTGCCGATACGGGCATTTTATTGTCGATCATCTTTTTAAACGCATTTGTCGGATTTTTGCAGCAATACCGGGCGGACGCCGCCATCGAAAAACTAAAAAAACTCTCTTCCTGCGAGGCGAAGGCGGTGCGGGATAATTGTGTGGTACGCGTGCCTGCCGAAACGCTCGTGCCGGGCGACGTGGTGGAGATCGAGGAGGGGGATCGCATCCCCGCCGACTGCCGCGTGCTGTATGCCGAAAATTTCCGCTGCGACGAGTCGGCGCTGACCGGTGAAAGCCGCCCCGTAAAAAAGTACGACTGTGTGGTGCACGACGGCGCCCTGTCGGCGCGCAGCAATACGGCGCATTACGGCACCTTCTGTGTAAAGGGAAGCGCCCGCTGTGTGGTAACGGCGTGCGGCATGCAGACGCAGACGGGGCGCATCGCCGCGCTGCTGCACGAGAGCAAGCAGGCGCCCTCCCCGCTCGATAAAACGGTGGCGCGGCTGGGGAAGATCGTAACGGTCACCGTGCTCGTCGTGGCGGCCGCCTTGTTTGCGGGCGGCGCGCTGGCGGGGCGGGTCTCGTTCCTGCAAAACGTCATGAACGCCGTGGCCGTGGCGGTGGCGGCCATCCCCGAGGGGATGGGCGCGGTCGTCACCGTCATCCTCGCCATGGGTGTGCAGCGCATGGCGAAGTCGCACGCGGTGATGCGCCGTCTGAACGCGGTGGAGAGCCTGGGCGGTTGCAGCGTGATCTGTTCGGACAAGACGGGTACGCTGACCAAAAACAAAATGACGGTGGCGGAGATCCGTACCGATTTTTCGCGCGCCCGCGGGCAGCCGGAGCCGTTTGCCGATACAGCGCAGCAGCGGCTGCTGCTGCGCTGTATGCGCATCTGCCATACCGTAAAGGGGGCGGCGGGGAGCTATGTGGGCGATCCCACCGAGGTCGCGCTGGTGGAATACGCCGACCGCGTCGGCGTATGGGTGCGGGCCGCGGTATGCGGCGGCGTGCCCTTTTCGTCCGAACGAAAGATGATGAGCGTGCTTGCCGCGGACGAAAACGGCAGACGGCTGTATGTAAAGGGCGGAGCGGATGTGGTGTTAAAAAGGTGCGATAAGCTTGTTACGGCACACGGCGCGCGCCCGCTCTCTCCCGCCGACGCGCAGTCCGTCGCCGCGCATGCCGCCGCTTGTTCGGCGCGCGCCATGCGTGTTTTGGGGTTTGCCGTGGGGGACGGCGAGCGTGAGGAGGGGCTGACGTTTGTTGGGCTTGCCGCCATGCTCGATCCTCCCAAAGAGGGCGTGCGCGAGGCGATCGCCGCCTGTGCGGCCGCCGGCGTGCGCACTGTGATGATCACGGGGGATAGCCCCGATACGGCCTATGCGATCGCCTCCGATCTGGGCATTGCCTGCCGCAGGGAGGAGGTGATCACCGGCGAAGAGATGGACGACCGGGGCGAAGCGTACCTTGCCCGCGCGGCGGAGTATACGGTATATGCGCGCGTGTCGCCCAAACACAAGTCGCAGATCGTGCGGGCGCTGCAGGCGCGCGGCGAGGTGGTGGCCATGACGGGCGACGGCGTAAACGACGCGCCCGCCCTAAAGTGCGCCGACGTGGGCGTGGCTATGGGATCCGGCACCGACGTCACCAAAAACGCGGCCGATGTGGTGCTGGCCGACGACAACTTTTCGTCGATGGTGCGGGCGATCGAAGAGGGCCGCAACGTATTTTTCAACATCCGCAAGACCATCTCCTTCTTTCTTTCGACCAATTTGGCCGAGGTGCTTTCGGTGTTCGTCATAACGCTGCTGTTCTGGCGATACGAGTTTTTAACGTCGACGCAGCTGCTGTGGATCAACCTGATCACCGATTCGCTGCCCGTTCTGGCGCTGGGCATGGAGCGCACGGAGGGGGCCATGCGGCGGCCGCCCGTCTCCGACCGCGAAATTTTTTCGCGGAGGTCGATCGGCGGCATGCTGTTTTTCGGCGCGGCGATGTCCGCCGTTGTCGTAACGCTGTACGCCGTTATGCTGCGCCTGTACGGCGGGGCTGCGGCGTCCACGGCGGCCTTTTTTACCGTATCGCTCTCCGAGCTGCTGCACGCTTTTAATGTGCGCGCCGAGGGGGAACGCCTTTCGCCGCGCGCGTGGTTTTCCAACCGGGCGCTGCTTGTCACCGTGCTGGCGGGAACGGCGCTGAACGTGCTGATCGCGGTCGTTCCGGCGCTGCGCGCCGCGTTTCGCCTGGCGCCGCTCGGCGCAGCGCAGTGGCTGGCGGTGGCGCTGTGTTCCGCGGCCGTGCTGCCCGTAGGCGCCCTGTATCGTTTGGTCGTCCGCCGTCTGCAGGGCCGCCGCGCCGTCAGTAGGCGCAAAAGACGTAGCCGCGCGCGCGGAAATGCGCAATGATCCGCGGCAGCGCCTCCGCCGTGGCGGCGTGTCCCGCGCTGTCGTGCATGAGAAGGACGACGGGATCTTTTCCCGCCGCCGTCGAAACGGCCGTTTTGTACAGCGTATCGGCGTCGGCGCGGGCGATCTCCTCGTCGCCGCATACGGCGTTCCAGCTTACGATGCGAAAGCCGAGTTTTGTCAGCAGCGCGGCGCGGCGCCCGTTGTCGGCCGTTCCGCCGCCCGGAAAGCGGTATACCTGCGGCTGCACGCCCGTGACGCGCCGTATCAGCGCGGCGCACGTCTCCGCGTCGCGTACCAGCGCCCGGTCCGAGGCGTAAATTTCGTCGTAGCGGTGCGTGGCGGAGTGCACGCCCACGGTGTGGCCTTCGCGCACGATGCGGCGCAGCGTCTCCTCGCGGCCGTGTGCGCGGTCGCTGACGATAAAAAAGGTGGCATGGACGCCCTCCCGGCGCAGCGTATCCAACACGCGGTTGGTCACGGCGGTGCTCGGGCCGTCGTCAAACGTCAGATATATGCGTCGCTCTTCGGTCGCCGGGCGTTCTTTCGCATACGAAAAGACGGGCGTTGCCGCGGCGTGCATCCCCAGGTGCAGCAGCAGGGCGAGCACGGCAGCGATGAGTACGGCAAGCGGAATAAACCTTTTTTGCATATTTTGAGTTTGGGTAAATTTTACAAAAATATTTACATTCGGCTCCATTCGTGCTATAATGCGGATATGGAGCCGAATTTTTCCGTATCGGAGGGGGAGGCCGCGGAGGCCGTCCGTCTTCAGCGGCTGGATAAACTGTTCCGCGCGCGGTTCGGCCGCGCGCCGCGGCGGTATTTTTCTTCCCCCGGCCGCATAGAGGTCGTGGGGAATCACACCGATCATAACTGCGGCAAGGTGCTTGTAGGCGCCGTCTCGTGCGATATCGCGGCGGCCGTGGCCGCGCGGGAGGACGGCGTGGTGCAGATCGCGGCCGAGGGATTCGGTCTCGTGCGCGTGCGCACGGACGAGCTTGCGCCGCGGGCGGAGGAACGCGGCAAATCGGCGGCGCTGGTGCGCGGCGTGCTGCGGGCGATCGCCGACGCGGGGTATGCGGTCGGCGGTTTTTCCGCCGCCACGCACAGTAATATCTTCCGCGGGGCGGGGTTGTCCTCTTCGGCCGCGTTCGAGGTATTGGTGGCCGAGATCGTAAACTGCCTGTATGCAAAGGGACGTATCTCCGCCCTGCAAAAGGCGCGCTTCGGTCAATACGCCGAAAACGTATACTTCGGCAAGCCGTGCGGACTGCTCGATCAGACGGGCATTGCCCTCGGCGGTCTGCATACGGCGGACTTTGCACAGCCCGACGCGCCGCAGATCGGGCGGGTGCCGTGGCCTGCGGGGTATTCGGTCGTCGTCATCAATACGGGCGGATCGCATGCAAAACTTACGCAGCACTATGCCGCCATTCGCGAAGAGATGTGCGCCGTGGCGGCGTATTTCGGCTGTAAAACGCTGCGCGAGGTGTCAAAAGAGCGCGTATGGGAGGAGATGGCGCGTCTGCGCAGGGCAACGAGCGACCGCGCCGTGCTGCGGGCGCTGCACTACTTCGACGAAAACGCGCGGGTAGACGCCGCGGCCGCCGCGCTGAAGCAGGGGGATACGGACGCGTTCCTGCGCGCCGTGCGCGATAGCGGCGAAAGCAGCGTGCGTTTTTTGCAAAATTGCTGCGTTCCCGGCAAGGTCGAGCAGCCCGTGCTGCTGGCGCTGCGCCTTTCGGAGCGCTTGTTAAAGGGCGAGGGCGCTTTCCGCATGCAGGGCGGCGGTTTTGCGGGCACGGTGTTTGCCGTTGTCCCGTGCGGGCAGGCCGAACGATATGCCCGGGGCATGGCAGACGTGTTCGGGCGGCAGAACATTCTTATCACCGGGATCCGGCAGGCGGGCGCCTGCGAAACGGGCAATCAACCGCGTAAGCGGAGGGAGGAATAAAAAAGATGATCACAGTAAAGCCTTTCGGAAAGACGCAGGACGGCCGCGAAGTGCTGGCGTTTACGCTGCGCGACGGCGCGAGCGAGTCGTATGCGGTGGTACTCAACTACGGGGGGATCTTGCAGAGCCTGGTCGTTCCCGATAAAAACGGAACGCCGACGGACGTTGTGCTCGGCTACAACGACGTTGCCGGCTACGAGCAGAACGGCGGCTATCTGGGCGCGCTGATCGGCCGATTCGGCAACCGGATCGGCCAAGGACGCCTTACGATCGACGGGACGGATTACCGGCTGTACTGCAACGACCGCGGGAACCATCTGCACGGCGGAAAGGTCGGGTTCAACAAAAAGATATGGGAGCACGCCATCGTCGGCGACGAGCTGCGTCTCTCCGTCGTCTCGCCCGACGGCGAAGAGAACTATCCCGGCACGCTGTCCGTTTCGGTGACATATATTTTTGAAAACGGCGAGCTGCGCATTTTGTATCACGCCGAAACGGATAAAAAGACGGCGGTCAACCTCACCAACCATGCCTATTTCAACCTGAACGGCGAAGGCGACGGCAGCATCCTCGACAACGTGTTGTGCCTGGAGAGCGACGAGATCACGCCTACCAACGACACGATGATCCCCGAGGGAGCGTTCCGCCGTGTGGCGTATACGCCGTTCGACTTTACCGAACCCAGGGAGATCGGCCGCTGCATCGACGCGGACGACATCGATTTAAAGCGCGGAAACGGCTACGACCACTGCTATGTTCTGCGCAACCGCGCGGGGCAGTATGTCCGTTACGCCGTTGCCACGGGGCCTAAGACGGGTATCCGCATGACGTGCTTTACCGATATGCCCGCCGTGCAGTTTTATGCGGGCAACGGGCTGCATCAGCAGGGCAAGACGGCTTACTACGGCAAGCGCGCCGGGTTCTGCCTGGAGACGCAGGCCATTCCAAACAACGTAAACGTGCCCGCTTATGCCGAGCGCGGCAGTTCCATTCTCTCGCCGGGCGAAACGTATTCGTTTGTGGCGGTATATAAATTCGATTTGGCAGACTGATCTTTCCCCGTCGCGGGAAGCGGATCCGTCTGTAAGGACAAAAAATCGACCGGACAGGGCTTGTCCGACGGTCGCAGCCCGCGCGAATTGCGCGGGCTCCTTTTTTGCTAACGAAACTCCGCGGATAAGTTGCGGGTACAAGCGCGGCTTTGCCGATGAACAGAACGGAATTGAAAGCGCGTTATAGGATCGGATCCTGACCCTCTCTTATAAAGGGAGGGCGCCGAGCGGAGCGAGGCGGGAGGGTCGTAAACCGGGGACGTTGATAACCCCCCTTTCGCCTTGCTTGCGGTAAGCCGCCTCCCCTTGCAGAGGGGAGGCAGGGGAAAAGAGCCTTTGGTAAGCCGCTTCCCCTGTGTACAGGGGAGGCGAGGGAGGGGGAAGGCATACGGCCCGTTTACGGGTCGCAAGGAACGATTGCGTAACGGTCGGGTCGTCCCGGGCGCGCCTTGCGCGCGGCCGGTAATATGAGAGCCTGCGGCCCGCCCCGCCTATGGCGGCACGCGCCGCAGCGAAGGAAAATGAAATGCCACCGGCTATGCCGGTGGATGATTATTGCGGGGCTGCGGGCGCTTTGCCTTTTTCGCATGCCCGCGGCCGCGTCAAAAAAATTTTGCGGCTTGCGGAAAAATTTTGTAAAAACCGTTTAACTTGCGGAAATTTACATTATATTATAGGTGACTGAAAAAATAAGGCGGCGGAACAGGACGTGAAAGAAGAGAAAAAAATGCAGTCCCGGATGCAGGAAGAGACGGTTTCGGAGCAGGAGGCCGCGGCGGAGACGGTCCCCGAGGCGGCGTCTCCCGCAGAAGATCTTGCCGTTCCCGCGGTCGACTGCGCAAAGCTGCAGGAGGCGCTGGAACAGGCCAAAGACGATGCGGAAGGGTACAAAAAAAAGTGGTATTCCGTTTCGGCAGAGTACGAAAATTACCGTAAGCGCACGGCGGCGACGCGATCGCAGGCATATACCGAGGGCCGCGCGGCCGTGGTGGTAAAGCTGTTCCCCATCGCCGACAGTTTAGAGCGCGCGCTTGCGGGCTGTACGGAGGAAGGAACGAAAAAGGGGCTGGAAATGGTGTTAAAAAACTTTTCCAAGGTATTGGAAGAGGAAAAGATCTCCGTGATCGACCCCGTGGGCGAACCGTTCGACGCCGCAAAATGCGAGGCGATCCTGGCGGTCGACGCCGGGGAGGGCGAGCAGAGCGGCGTAGTAAAAGAGGTGTACGCCAAGGGCTACGAACAGGATGGCAAGGTGCTGCGGTTTGCACAGGTGCTGGTGACCAGATAGGGCGATACGGGAGAGCGGGAACTTCCGTCGCTCCCGAAGGATAAAAAAGCGTTTATTCAAAATTTCAAATACGGGAAAAAAGGAGAAAAAGTATTATGGCAAAAGTGATCGGTATCGATTTGGGTACGACAAATTCCTGCGTTGCGGTCATGGAGGGCGGCGAACCCGTCGTGATCCCCAACGCCGAGGGCTCGCGCACGACGCCTTCCGTCGTCGCGTTCCAAAAGGACGGCTCGCGCGTCGTGGGACAGGTGGCCAAAAACCAGGCGGTCGCCAACCCCGACAAAACGGTCATCTCCATCAAACGCAAGATGGGTTCGGACTACAAGGTGAAGATCGACGAGAAGGCCTATTCGCCGCAGGAGATCTCCGCCATGATCCTCTCCAAACTCAAGGCGGACGCAGAGGCGTATTTGGGCGGCAAGGTAACGGACGCCGTTATCACCTGCCCCGCGTACTTTACCGACGCGCAGCGTCAGGCTACCAAGGACGCCGGCAAGATCGCCGGGCTCAACGTGCTTCGTATCATCAACGAGCCCACGGCCGCCGCGCTTGCCTACGGTCTGGATAAAGAAAAAGAGAACAGCAAGGTCATGATCTACGACCTGGGCGGCGGCACGTTCGACGTCTCCATTCTGGAAATTTCGGACGGCGTGTTCGAAGTGCTTGCCACCAACGGCAACAACATGCTGGGCGGCGACGACTTCGATAAAAAGCTGATGGACTACATGGCCGCCGAATTTAAAAAGAGCCACGGCGTAGACCTCACCAAGGATAAAATGGCGATGCAGCGCTTAAAGGAGGCGGCCGAAAAGGCGAAGATCGAGCTCTCCGGCATGAACACGACCACCGTGTCCCTTCCGTTCATCTCTATGACGGACGCCGGTCCCGCGCACCTCGATATGGAGATCACCCGGCAGAAGTTCGAAACGCTGATCGCCGACCTGGTGGAAAAGACGGCCGAGCCCATGCGCCTTGCGATGAAGGACGCCGGGCTGACCTATAAGGATATCGACAAGGTCATTCTGGTGGGCGGTTCCACGCGCGTTCCCTGCGTCGTTGCCAAGGTAAAGGAACTTACGGGCAAAGAGCCCTTTAAGGGCGTCAACCCCGACGAATGCGTGGCGGTCGGCGCGGCCATCCAGGGCGGCGTGCTGACGGGCGAAGTAAAGGACGTGCTACTGCTGGACGTTATGCCCCTTTCGCTGGGCATCGAAACGCTGGGCGGCGTGTTTACGCGGCTCATCGACCGCAACACCACCATCCCCGTCAAAAAGAGCCAGGTGTTCTCTACGGCGGCCGATAATCAAACGAGCGTCGAGATCCACATTCTGCAGGGCGAACGCGAATTTTGCCGCGATAACAAGACGATGGGCAGATTTATGCTGACGGGCATTGCGCCCGCGCCCCGCGGCATCCCGCAGATCGAAGTCACCTTCGACGTCGACGCCAACGGCATCGTGCATGTCGAGGCAAAGGACCTGGGCACCGGAAAATCTACCGATATCACCATCACCTCCTCCACCAACCTTTCGGAAGACGAGATCAACAAGGCGGTCAAGGAGGCGGAGCAGTACGCCGAAGAGGATAAAAAGCGTAAGGAGAAGGTGGAGGCGCGCAACAAGCTGGACGGCCTGATCTTCTCGGTGGAGCAGACGCTGAAAGATAGCGGCGACAAGTTTACCGAAGAGGAAAAACAGACGCTGAAGGACGCGGCGGAAGAGGCGAAAAAAGAGCTTGAAGCCGACGATATCGAAAAGTACAACGCCGCCTTCGAGGCGCTTACGCAAAAGGTGCAGCCCATTTTCCAGAAGATGTACCAGCAGGCGGCGGGTGCACAGGGCGAACCGGGCGCGGACGCCGGAAACGGCGGTGCGGACGACACCGAGTTCCATCAGTAACCCCGTTCGGCGCGCGTTCGCGCCAATCGAAAAAGCGCTGCAAGGCAGTTTGCCCCGCGCGCTTTTTCGGCGTTATAGAGGAGCGGTATGGCAGAAAAAAAGAACTATTACGAGATCCTCGGCGTCGGCAAAAATGCGACGGAGGAAGAAATCAAGGCAGCCTATAAAAAGCTGGTAAAGCAGTATCATCCCGACCTGCACCCCGGCGACAAGCTTGCGGCGGAAAAGTTTAAGGAGATCAACGAGGCCAACGAAGTGCTCTCCGATAAACAGAAGCGCGCGGCCTACGATTACGAGCAGGAACATCCCGGCATGGGGGGTATGGGCGGCATGGGCGGCGCCGGCTTCGGCGGCTTCGGCGGTTTCGGCGACATCTTCGACAGTATTTTTCAGGGTTTCGGCGGCGGCAGCGCCTCCGTTCAGCGCGATACGACGGGCGAAGATATCCAGCTTACGCTGTCGTTAAGCTTTATGGATGCAGCCAAAGGCTGCCGCAAAGAGGTGAGCTACTCCCGCAACGAGCCCTGTCCCTCGTGCGGCGGAACGGGCGCAAAGGGCGGCACGGCTTTCCGCACCTGCACAAAGTGCGGGGGCAAGGGGCAGGTGCGCTATGCGCAGGAGACGGTGTTCGGCCGCACGGTGCGCGTGGGCGTATGTCCCGATTGCGGCGGCCGCGGCAAGATCGTCACCGATAAGTGCCCCGACTGCAAGGGCAGGGGATACGTGCGGCGCGAAACGCGCGTCACGCTGGATATCCCCGCGGGCGCGGATACCAATTCTTATCTTCGCAAGCGCGGCTATGGTCAGGCGGGCACGGACGGCGGCGCCGCCGGCGATCTGATCGTTGTGCTGCGCGTCGAACCGCATAAAATTTTTCAGCGCAAAAATCTCGATCTGTATGTCGACCTGCCCGTTCCCTTTCAGACGGCGCTGTTGGGCGGCACCGTCAAGGTGCCCGATCTGGATGACACGTTCGATTATCAGATCCCCGAGGGCACGCAGTCCGGTACGACGTTTACGGTGCGCGGGAAGGGGATCCGTTCGCGCAGCGGTACGGGAAATTTGTATATCCGCGTGCAGGTAGAGATCCCCACGCGCCTCACGCGCGAGCAAAAGCGCAGGTTTGCCGAGGCGGCCGCCGGGCTCGATATGAAGCAGTACGACAAGGCGCGCCGCTATGCCGATAGCGTGAGCGCCCTGTACGGAAAAGACCCTTACTGAACGGTACAGCCGTGCGGCAATGCCGCACGGCTGTGATTTTTTGTGGAGATGCCCCCGCGCTCGCCGCGGGGGCCGGCTTGAAAAGGGGAGACGGGGAAAAGGTTTTTTTAAGCTGCTGCGAGGACTTGTAAGGCGGAGAACGGAAGAAAGCTTCTTTTGCCGGGGAACGCGTCGAGCGGAGGGGGCGTATGTTCTCCTTGCCCTCCCTGCGTAAGGGAGGGCGCCGAGCAAAGAGGGGTGTACAATAAAAAGTGCGCGCAGGCTCCCGCAACCCTTCCGATTTGCCTGTGACAAGCTGCCTCTCCTTGGAAAGGGGCGGCAAGGAAGAGAGGGCGCTTTTTGGCAGGGACGGCGAAAGGCGGCGGCAGTTTTCTCGTTCCCGCCCTGCGCAAGGGGAGCGGGAATGGGGGAAGGGTTCCGTCGCATCCGTTCCCGGGCAGCAGGCGACGATCGCACGATCGCCGCGGCATTACAGGTGCAACTTGCGCGCCGCCGGCGATATGAGGGTCACGATCCGGAAATGAAAAACCACCGACAAGGACATGCGCCTTCGAAAGCCTGTCAGACTTTTGGCGTGCATGTCAATTCGGTGGATGATTTTAAAATGCGACAGAATGGTCAAACCGCCGCAGATTTTTATGCAATCGGGAGAGCGGTATGCTCGTTTTTAAGGGGAGACGCGCCCGCCTTTTTTAAAAAGAGGCGGGCGCGTCGTTCTTCATTCTCGCTGTTTGGCGCAGGGGCGGCGTTACGGCGTCGGCGTATCGGTCGGCGTGCTTTCCGCCGGGGCGGCCGTGCGGCGCAGGGCGCGCAGCGTTAACGCGGCGCATACGGTGCGCAGCACGATGTCGGCAAATACGACTGCAAGAAAGACGAGCGCCTCCCACGGGAAATTCAGATCCAGCCACAGGCTGATCATCAGGATGTCGGCAAACAGCAAAAGCGCATCGCCCAGCAACAGTACCAGCGAAACGATCTGCGCGCGTTTAGGTCCCACCTTCTGTTTGACGCCGCTCAGCAGGACGCTGCCCGCAATGATATTGCATATGGCTCCGATGACCAGAAAGATCAACAAAAATGCCACAATGGCCACGACGGCGATCGTGCCGCCCAGCGCTCCGGCGATCGCGCCGCTTACGCTGTCCTGGTCGGAGCCGACCTGTTCGACAAACGCGGGGACCAGGTCTAAAAACAGCGGCAAAAACATCAAAAGAGCGAGTACCGCGCCCAGGATGGCCACGATCCCGGCGGCCAATTGAAGTTTTTTATTCATAGCGGACCTCCTTATCGGTCATTTGACTGCTTTTATTATATCATAACCCGCTTTTCTTGACAATGGGGCGCGGGAGATTTATAATAAATCTATGAAATTTATCGAATTGACCGTACATACGACCTCGGAAGCGAGCGAACTCGTCGCCGACGTCATGTGGGAATTTACCGAGGGCGGCGTGGCCGTAAGCGACGCGGCCGACGTGGCCGCGCTGATCGGCGGGAAGAGCGGCGTCTATTGGGACTATTTGGACGAAGGTCTGCGGACGCAGGGCGACGTGCTGGTAAAATGCTTTTTGGCGCCCGCGCGGGCGGACGAGGCCATATCGGCCATCCGTGCGCGCCTTGCCGAAATGCGCGCGCGCGGCGGGCTTGCATTCGGTTCGCTGGAGGAGACGCGCCGCGTGGTGGACGGCGACGACTGGATCGACGTATGGAAAAAACACTTTCGTCCGCTGCCCATCGGCGCGCGCGTGGTCGTGGTGCCCGCGTGGATCGACTATGCACCGCGTCCGGAGGAGGTCGTCGTTACGCTCGATTCCAACATGGCCTTCGGTACGGGCGAGCATGAGACGACCGCCATGTGTCTGGAAGCGCTGCAAGACTGCCTGCGGGCGGGCGACACGGTGCTGGATGTGGGCTGCGGCAGCGGGATTTTGGGCATTGCCGCGGCCAAATTGGGCGCCGGGCAATGCTATTTGACCGATATCGATCCCGTTGCCGTGGCCAGCGCGGCGCACAATGCCGAGGCAAACGGCGTGACGGGGCGCGTGACGGTGGCACACGCCGACCTGCTGGACGAGGCCCGTCTTGCGGGCGATGTTGTGCTTGCCAACATCACCGCCGAGATCCTGGTGCGTCTCTCCGGGGAGATCCCGTCTCATTTAAAGGCAGGCGGCACGCTTATTTTAAGCGGCATCATCGCCGACCGGCTGGCGCTCGTAAAAGAGGCGTATGCGGCACAGGGGCTTTCGCTGCGCCGCGAAATGCATCGCGGCGAGTGGTACGCGCTCGTCTTTGCGAGGTGAACGATGGCGGCACCCAAACGGTTTTTTGCGGAGACGATCGCCGAGGAAACGGTGCTCTCTGAAGAGGAATCCCGCCATGCCGCGGCCGCGCTGCGGCTGACGGAGGGGGACGAGGTGACGCTGTTCGACGGCGGCGGCAAGGAATATTCCGCCGTTGTTACAAGCGTAAAAAAGGGAAGGATCGCCGTACATGTGGTGCGCGAAAGCGTTTCGGACCGCGAGCCGCAGGCGCAGGTGATGCTGCTGGTCGGCGCGCTGAAGGGCGATAAGACGGAACTTGTGGTGCAAAAGGCCACGGAGCTGGGCGTTTCGCGCATCGGCGTGTTCTCTTCGCGTTACTGTTCCGCCTACATGAACGAAAACAAGCTTGAGCGCCTTGCGCGCGTCGCGCGCGAGGCGGCCAAACAGTGTCTGCGCGCCCGCGTGCCGCAGGTGGAATATTTTCCCTCCTTCGAGGGGGCGCTGCGGGCGGGTGTCGCCTATCGGACGCGCCTGTTCGCCTGCGAATTTCTGCACGCGGACGATGCGCCCGCGGCCGATTTTTCGAGCGTGGCGGCCGTAGTGGGAAGCGAGGGCGGTTTTTGCGAGGAAGAGCTGGCGCTGGCGCGCGCGCTGGGCTATACCGGCATTACGCTGGGGAAGCGCATCCTGCGGGCGGAGACGGCCGCCGTGGCCCTGCTCTCCGTCGTCATGTACCGTGCGGGGGAACTTTCATGAAGGCCTGTGTGTTTACGCTGGGGTGTAAGGTCAACGAGGTAGAGAGCGCGTCGATCATGTCGGCGCTTGCCGACCGCGGCTGGGAGGTGACCGACATGCCCGAGGCGGCCGATCTGTATGTGCTGAACACTTGCGCCGTCACGGCGGAGGCCGAAAAAAAGAGCCGTCAGGCCGTTGCCCGCCTGCAAAAGCTCAATCCGTCGGCGCGCGTCGTCGTGTGCGGCTGCGCCGCGCAGAGCGACCCGCAGGCATTTGCGGCGCGCGGCGCGTATGCGGTGCGCGGCGCCATGCGCAAGGACGGCGTAGCGGAAGCCGCCGTACGGGGCGGCATTCTGCTGGAGGAGGAGGCGGGCTTTTGCGAGCTGCCCTTCCCCAGGCAGACGCGCACGCGCGCCTTTTTGCGCATCCAGGACGGATGCAACCGGTTTTGTTCGTACTGCCTTATCCCGTATCTGCGCGGGCGTACCCGCTCGCGCAGCGCCGAAAGCGTGCTGGCGGAGGCGCGCGCCTGTACGGCGCGCGAGATCGTTTTGACGGGGATCGATATCGCCTCGTACCGCGACGGCGATACCGATCTGGGCGGGCTGCTGCTGAAGCTTGGAGAGCTGCCCGCACGCATCCGTCTCGGCTCGCTGGAAGAGGGGGCCGTCACGCAGGAATTTTTGGAAATGGCACAGCGTGCGGGGAATGTTGCGCCGCACTTTCATTTATCGCTGCAAAGCGGTTCGGACGCGGTGCTCCGCCGCATGAACCGCCGCTACACGCGGGCAGAATATCTGCGGGCCTGCGCGCGGATCTATCACGCCTTTCCGGACGCGGCGATCACGACGGATATCATAGCGGGATTTCCCGGCGAAACGGAGGAGGAGTTTGCCATGTCGCTCTCCATGATCGCCGAGGCGGGGTTTGCGCGCGTGCACGCGTTCCCGTATTCCCGCCGCGCCGGGACGGCCGCGGCAAAATTGCCCGACCTTCCCGCCGCCGTAAAAAAGGAGCGTACGGCGCGTCTGCTGGCCGCCGCGCAGCGGGCGGAACAAGCCTATCTCGACCGCTTTATCGGCCGCACGCTGACGGCGCTGTTCGAAGAGGACGGCGGCTATACGCAAAATTATATCCGCGTATATGCGGAGGGCGCCGAGGAGGGCGGCATGTACGCGGTGAAGCCGGTCGCGCGCGAGCGGGACGGCTGCCGTGCCGTTATCGTAAAAAAATTGTAGGAGGTCGTATGATGGAAAATTGTGTATTTTGCAAGATCGTCGCCGGCGAGATCCCCTCGTCCAAGGTGTACGAAGACGAGGAGGCGGTCGTCTTCCGCGATATCGAGCCGAAAGCGAAGATCCATTTGCTGTGCGTGCCAAAGCAGCACTTTTCCTCGCTTTCCGAACTGAACGCCGCGCGGGCGGCGCTGCTCGGCCGCATGCTCGAAACGATCGGCCGGCACAGCGGAGAATGGGGGCTTGCCGAAGGATACCGCCTGATCGTAAATCAGGGCGCGGCCGCCGGACAGACGGTGCCGCACCTGCACATCCATATCCTCGGCGGACAGACGCTCCCCTGGGAATAAGCCTGCAAAACGGTCTTTCAAAAACCGCGCGGAACTTCCGCGCGGTTTTTGCATGCTGCGGGTATAAAGCGCGCCCCGCTCGTCAACACTTAACGTGCAGGAGGATAAAGAGATGATCGGACGGGCGCTGCGGGCAATGCGCATATGGGGTACGGTGGCGGCGGCCGCCGCCTGCGGCGCGTTCTGCTATCTGCTTGCGCGTGCGCCCCGCTTTGCTCCCGGGGAGGGGTACGAGCTGTACTTCGGCGCGTCGTCCTCCGCCCCGATGGCGTCTGTGTGCGATCCGCTGCTCGGAAAGCTGTTTTGTGCCACTGCCGGCGAAAGCGTGCGCTATCGCGGCGACTGCCGCAGGCAGATCGCCGAACGGTTCCGCGCGCGCCTGCTGTTCTGCGAGAAGACCGGCGATGTTACCCATTATTACCTTTGGTCGCCCATGCTGGGTCAGGGCGTATCGGTAAACGGCGTGGCGGTCAATTTACACATCGCCGCAGACAAAACGCATACGGCCGTCGGCACGCCGCTCATCTTCGGCGGATCGTAGGGGCGCCCGGCTGCGTCCGATGTTTCACGGCACGTCGGCGCGCCATTTATTTTCGACGGATCGCAGGGCGCCATGTATAAAATCGGAACGGGGCGTCCATGATCTACATAAATTTTATCGGAGGAAAGAAAATGAAAGAGGAAAAGACGAATGCCAAGAAAAAGAGTTTATACTACGCGCTTTTGGCCGTCGGCGTTCTGCTGCTTGCGGCAGCGACCGTTTTGACCGTGTATTTTGTATCGAACGATACGGGCCGCCCCGTTCTGGATGCGGACGGAGATACGACGATCGACGACGATGACGAGGACGATGGGCAAAACGAAGACGATGCAACGCTCGGCGAGGCGGCGTACGCCGCGCCCATCGATTACGAGGAGTTTGCGCGCGCATACGATACGGTGTACGTAAACGCGACGACGGATTTTATTTACCGGCACAAGGCGGTGGATTTTGCAGCGGAGGAGGGCGCGCCCGTCTATGCCATGGCGGACGGCGTGGTGCTTACGGTAAGTTTGAGCGAGGAGCTCGGGAACCTGATCTCGATAGATCACGGCGACGGTCTTGTGACCATTTATCGTTTTGTAGAGCCGGTCTCCGGGCTGGAGGAAGGCGACGCCGTTACGCGCGGACAGCAGATCGCCGCCGTGGCGGCGGCCTACGGTACGGAGGCGGCCGACGGCACGCACCTGCACTTTGAGGTGGAGCAAGACGGCGTTTCGGTCGATCCCATGGAATATCTCGAGCCGGCGTCGGACGAAAAATAACGTCCGGCGCGGAGGAAGGGGCGCAAGGCGGGCGCTTTTTGCAAAAAGCGCCCGCCTTGCGCAAAAAATTTGGGTCGTACCGTTGATTTTTTTGCGGAAAAGTCGTATAATACGATTACGAAGCATTCGGAGGAACATTCTATGGAATGGTTGAACGAAAACGCCGGCGTCATCGTGCTCGTCTTCGGACTTGTTCTGATCGTCATGTTGGGCATCGTGTTATGGCTTGTATTCACCTTGCGCAGCCGCATTGCGGTGCAGCGGCTGAAATTTGTGGGACTGTACTCCGCCGATGCCGAAACGCGCGTCAATTTTGCCTCGCTCACGATCGGCAACCGTTCCGTCAACGAGGTCGCGTTGAAGGAGCTCGGCATCCAAAACGGTCGTGTCTCTTTCGACCTTACCGCCCTCTATAAACGCAAGGCCGGGCTGGACGAAAAGGCGCGCATCGTCATCGACCAGCGCCATTCGCTGAGCTTTTCCATGACGGCAGACGAGCTTCGCTCCGTGCTGGTGGACGGAAAAAACGGCAAGGAGCTGCATACGTTAAAGCTGTACGCGCTCGATCTTACGGGCAATTTGTACCGCGGGAACATCGCCCCGGTCAAAAAGCTTTTGGCCGTGCTGCTGGCAGAAGAGCGGTCGGGCAAAAAGCTGCTGCCCGCTCCTGCGGCGCAGCTTTCGCAGGAGGCGCCCGCGGCGCAGGCAGAAGAGGCGGCCGCGTCCGAAGAACCCGTTTCCGCCGCGCCCGCGGAGGATGGCGCCGCTTCGGAGCAGCCTGCGGAACGGGACGAAGCGCGCATGTAACGACCGCACATAACCGTCCGTATTCGCGGCATACAATAACCTGTCGGCGGAATTTTCCCGCCGGGAGGTTTTTTTATGCGCAGGTTGGTGTGTTGTCTGCTGTGCGGCGCGGTAACGCTGGGCGCCCTTGGGCTTACCGCCTGTCGGACGGAGCTCCCGCGCGATCGGTATGATATCGTTGCGGAGTATCTTCCGGAGGAGCGTCTGCTGCGGGCGGAAATGAACGTGGAGATCTGTAACCGCACCGACACGGCATTCTTTGAACTGCAGTTTCATCTTTGGCCGAACGCCTACCGCGAGGGAGCCGCCGTTCGCCCCGTCTCCGAGCTGTACGCGCCCGCCGTGTATTATTCGGGGACAAGTTACGGCGGCATTTGCGTGAGCGAGGTCGTCGGCGGCGACTTCCGCGTCGGGGGCGAGGACGAGAACGTGCTGATCGTCACGCCGCCCGCGCCCGTCTATCCGGAGGAGCGCATCGCGCTCTCCATGCGGTTCGAAGTGATCCTTCCGCTGGCCGACCACCGGCTGGGCGTGGGGGAGCGCGCGGTGACGCTGGCCGATTTTTATCCCGTGCTCTGTCCCTTTCCCGAGGGGGCGTCGGACCGCGTATATGCCCCCGTCGGCGATCCGTTTACCGCCGATTGCGCCGACTATACCGTTTCGCTCACCCTTCCCGCACAATTTACGGCGGCGTATACGGGCGCGGGTGAGCGTACGGAGCAAAACGGCAAGGCCTGCTATCGTGTAACGGCACGGAACGTGCGCAGCGTGGCGTTTGTGTTTTCCGAGCATTTTTCGGTTGCGCACGCCGTGGCGGACGGTATTCCCGTCGACTACTACTACTGGGAGGGCGAATCGCCCGCGCGTGTACTGGATGCCGCCGTGCAGAGCCTTTCGTATTTTTCGCAGACGTTCGGGCCGTATCCCTACGGGCGGTATACGCTCGTCCGGACCGACCTGCCCTACGGGGGCATGGAGTATCCCATGCTGA
The DNA here is from genome assembly GCA_944354035.1 of uncultured Clostridia bacterium. Lineage (GTDB taxonomy): Bacteria > Bacillota > Clostridia > Christensenellales > Borkfalkiaceae > Gallimonas. The sequence goes on from CALVPS010000026.1 coordinate 19,830, forward strand.
CCATGCTCGGCGACGGGACGGCGGGGCATACGCCGTTCGTCGTGGCGCACGAGACGGCGCATCAGTGGTGGGGCGCCTCGGTGGGGAGCGACCCGTATACGCAGGCCTGGCAGGACGAGGGGCTTGCCGAATTTTCCGCGGCGCTGTTTATGGAGACGCACCCCGCCTACGGGGAGGGGTATCGGCAGATCGTCTCCCGCGCCGAGGGAGCGTACCGCGCCTTTTTTTCGGTGCAGTCGCAAATTTCGCAGGCAAACACCGCCATGAGTCGTCCGCTTACTGCCTACACGGGCGACTATGAGTACCGCCGCATCGCTTACGACAAGGCGCTGATCCTGTTTGACCGCCTGCGTGAGACGATGGGCGATAAAAAGCTGTTTGCGGCGCTGCGCGACTATGCCGCGTGCCATGCGGGAAGGCTTGCCTCGTCGGCCGACCTGATCGCCTGCCTTGTAAAAAAGAGCAGGTCGGCGGAGGGGATCGCGGTCTCCTTTCTCGATGGCCGATGCGTCATTTAAATTTTTGCGTAAAAACAGTTGCCAAACGGCGGGGATCACGGTATAATGTTATCGGACCGCAACGCGGTCTGAAAAGGAGTGGAAGATGGACGCTGCGCCAAACAACCGATGCGTCGCAAACAACAGGGACCCCGCGTGATCCGAACGGAACGCCTTTCTTTTGAATAAGCGTATTCGGCGCACGGCGGTTTTTCCCGTGCGCTTTTGTTTTGCCCGCGCCCGAGGGCGGCGGAAAAACGGTACAAATTCGGAAGAGAGGAAGAGGTATGGTCAAATTTTTTAAATCGCAGGAAGAAAAGATGACGCGCCTGGAGGCGTTCGAGCGGGGCTGTTGGGTCGATCTGGTCAACCCCACCGACGACGAGCTGGAGGACGTGTGCGCCCTGACGGAAATTCCCGAAGAGATGCTGAAAGCCGCCCTCGACGAGGAGGAGACGGCACGTATCGAGCGCGACGAGGGCGCGTTTTTGTGCCTTTTGGATACGCCGACCATTACGGATACGGACGAGGGAGATACCTACGAGACCATTCCCATGGCGCTGATCTATAACGAGAAATGCCTGGTCACCGTATCGCTGCGCGGCAACGCGGTGCTGGGCGATTTCATCAGCCGACGCGTGTCCGTCGATACGACAAAGCCCGTGCTGTTTATTCTGACGTTTATGATGGGCAACGCCAAGCGCTTTTTGTCCAACCTGCGTCAGCTCGATAAAAAGTCGCTGCGCGTGCAGGCAGAGCTGCATCGCTCCATGAAGAACAAAGAACTCATCCAGCTGCTGGAGATCGAAAATTCACTTGTCTACTTTTCCACGTCGCTCAGCGCAAACATCAATGTATACAACAAGCTCGAGCGCACCCCCGCCGTGGCGGGCAACGAAGATTATAAAGATCTGTTTGACGACGTGGTGATCGAGACGCGTCAGGCCATGGAAATGTGTAACATCTACCGCGACATCCTCTCCGGTACGATGGACGCCTATGCCTCCGTCATCTCCAACAATCTGAACGTCGTCATGAAGCTGCTTGCGGTCATCACGCTCGTTATCTCCGTTCCCACGCTTATTGCAAGTTTGTGGGGCATGAACGTATGGGTCCCGTTTGCCGACCTTGGCTTTTGGGGGTTTGCGGCGGTGCTGGGCATCTGCGTTGTGGTGACGGTGGTCGTCTCCGTCTTTATCATCCGCTCCAGCAATTCCATTCGCATCAAAACTTCGCGCCAGCGCAAGCGCAAACACCGCGGCGGCGTCGACCGGGAAGAAAACTGACCGCGCCGCGGCCGGAGGAAGGTATGCCTGTTTTACAGTACGTTTGCCCCGCGTGCGGCAAACGGTTCGAAGAGTTGGTAAAAAAGTACGACGAGGCGGTGGCCTGTCCCGTCTGCGGGGCGGCGGCGGATCGTGAATGGGCGGGCGAAATGTATTCCGCCACGGGAAAGCCCGCCAAAAAGTGTTCGGGGAACTGCAAGACCTGCGGCGGCTGCCGATAGCCGTGCGCGGCGCCGTAAACGCCGGCATAATTTTTTCGGGGGACCGTATGCAAAACGGTCCCTTTTTGCCGCAATTTTTCTGTGTTCTTCGGGCGGGTTGTCGTTTAATGTCCGGCCGGGTACCATATATGGTATTGCGTGCGGGCAATTTGCGCAAGCGGAAAATTTTCCGAAAAAAGTCGCGTTTTTTTTAAAAAAATGCTTGACGAAAAACTTTATCCGTGCTAATATATGTAAGCTGTCTTGCAAGACAGCTTGCTTTTTCGTAAGAGAAAGCCCCTGCTGCCGCAGGGAACCCGCAGATTGACAACTGAACAATAAGTAAAGTACGAAAGGCAAAAGATTCTAAGAAAGAGTCGTCGTACGGCGAAGAT